>PBRS01000004.1 GCA_002726005.1 Rhodobiaceae bacterium | reverse complement strand
CTTTTTTGAATAAATACATTTAGTCTTGTTTAATGTCTTAGGGTTTAAGGACTCGAGTGATATATGATAATCATACAACCATACGACTAGCAAGTCGTAAAATAAATCACTTGTTTTTTAATTTCATTTTTACCCATTTTTGACTCATAAAAGAAAGACAGTACCATACGTAAAATCGTTTAAATTAGTTCACTCTGTTTGGGAGAAGTAAATATGGAGCAACGCGTGGGGACTCCCACTTTCTCAAGTTCTAGCACTTCACATGGTACGATCAAGGTCGGATATACTGTAACACATGGTTGGGAACATACTACAGCGCTCACTAAGCAGCAACTAAGTTTAATTACTTTTTTATCAACTTCCTGTGGCCGAACTACTAATTTGAAGAAAGCTAATAGAAACAAGGCAAATCTTGGACATGAAGTGATAAACTCCCCTCTTGACCCGCAACTATCCAACTTTGATCGACATGCGCTAATGAATAATCCACTCATGGTTGTACAAGATGCTCCGAATTTTCATGCATGGTATAGTATAATCGACGCAACACTTACCCACGAAGCTGATGAAAGATATTGTTCCTATGCTTACAAGTTGACTAAATTATGTTCAAGCTGCGACTCTCTTTTGACAAAGATCTGCAATGGGTGCAGAATTGTCTCGGTCATAGTATCCATTCATGACAGTATTGAAAAAAGAGGAGAAACTCTAGGAAATGATTGCCAAAGACTCATGCGTGAGATAGAATATCTGTGTCAGTTCGCCAAAGCTACCATGTCGAAGCTTGTATTTTTTGATGAGATTGATAATGTTACTGGCTCGCTTTCGAAATCAAATCTTCTGGTAGATACTTCTCCCATGGATGAAAGCTCTCTTGTTGATTTCATCCATCTACTTGAACATCTAGACGCCTGTATAGAATTTATTGGAGAGCATCAACAATATGCTGGTGGAAATAGTTACAGTCTAAAACTACAGCAAATTCGAGGCAGAGCTCTTGCTTCAATACGCTTTCGCTTCATTGAACTCTTAAATGAAATAAAAGTCTCTGTTGCAAAAAGCTCCATGAAAGTTCAAAAAAAGCATGGTGTGCAGAATCCAGAAGTTGTGCCAAAAAAAGGTATCGAAGAATTTGGAACAGGGTTTAAAACTCCAGATGAACAAGTTACCTCTACATTTTATGTGAAATATGCCACCTTTTCACAAGATTTAAAATCTTTGGTAGTTGAGATTGAAAAACGAACTCAGAAAGCGGAATATAAATTACTTATAAAAGACTGTCACAATTTATATTGCGAAGAGCGTTCAAAGCTGTTGTCAGGTATAGTTCGACAAAAAATGCATGAAATTGCGGCGAAAGCTGCTCAAGATGTGCAAAGCCTCACTCGTACAGGAATTACATATCTTATGGATCTTGCAGTTGCGGAAATCGAACTTTTCAACAAAATATTTGCAATGAATCAACACCGCGAGGCTTTAGTTCCACTCATGGACTCTCTTGGCGGCATTGTCTACGATATATTCAGGCCAATATATATAAGCATTGGTAATTGACTTCTTTAGAAATAATATTTAACTCATTTTACTAAATACACTAGGAAATGTACATGAACTCGCAAAACTTGCTGAAATCATCAAGGATGAAATTCTAGAAGGAATGCTTGCTAACTATGAGGAAACATTTTTAACACTTTCTCCTATATTGTACCATATGCTGGCTGATATACAGGAACGAATGATATACCGGGCACAAACATTTTTGCGTGACGAAGTAGGTAACTACGTTCCGTCTTCTATAGATATTGATTACCCAAACAAGCTCCTATCATACGATCATTTGACGCAGAAAGAATCCTCCGATTTTTATAGTCAAAGTGCTCTTTGGTACCCTCCGCTTGAGAAGACTTTAAAATGTCTAAGTAGTCTATATCGATCTATTGAATCGACGACTTTTTCAGGTTTGGCACAAGAAGCCGTTAGTTTATGTACAGATAACATTATGCTTGCAAGTAAGATAATATCTCGAATTTCTGGAGTTTTGGATGGGCAGTTATTTCTGATAAAAAATCTTCTCATTTTAAGGGAGCAAATTGCTCCATTCGATGCGGAATGCGCAATAGAAGTAAAGGAACTAGATTTTAGTCATATGCGAGTACATATGCGGCGTATATTTGCAGGAGAATTATCCTTGTTTGCGTTGTCTCAAGACAATGCATTTTTTGTTCTTGCTTCTGAGGGACGACCCCACATTCTGGAGTCTACTCTTAATTCAAAGAAAGAACTTGAGAAAAAGTTAAAAGCTGGATGTGAATCCTTTATCATGACTGTTACAAAATCAACAGTTGAGCCAATGCTTCGTTTTATCACGAAAGTAACAGCTTTTGAATTCTCTGAAGATGGAAAAAAATTGTCCGCCTCGGCTTTTGGATCTGAAAAAAGGGTTGCAGAAGTTGTAAGTAGTGTGAACAGGTCGCTGGAAACTTCATTCGTTGACATGATAAATTCTCTGAAGATGTATATCCGAAGTAAAGAGACACAAGCTTTACTACTCAAACCAATCTTCTCAAATATAGTGGAAGCACATGTTCAATTCTTCAATATACTTCTTCAAGTGTACCCACAAGAAAAATTAAAGCACTTTGGTATGCTTGAGGTTGACGAATTGAATAAACTTTTTCAGGGAATTTTATTATAGAGCACCTTAAAGACGACCTTGTGGTATATATATCCTGGATACGGTAGTGCAAGAACTCTCTTTTAAAATAGTAAAATAATACAGAGGGACGATGCTCAAATCCCTAATAATAGCTAACCCCTGGACCTCTCCTGGCCCATTCTACTGTGAAGAGAGAAAACAACAGCAAAATGACACTGGCGTAGAGGTAGTGATGATCTCTTCTTAGGATGTCAAAACTAGGAAAGGAAAGGAGACCAAAAAAATGTTTGACCGACATGACAGAAAAGAGTGAAGCGTGAGTGGGTTCTCTCACTCCTGGTAAAGCTTTGTTATTAGAACAGATCCAAAAAAATTCTTGAATTTCTGATTTTGTAATGAAATAAGTACTCCAAAGATGGACTGGGCCGGGAGGCGGTCTAAAAGGAAACTCTGAAGGATATTTCCCCTCCCTCCTAGGACCTAATTTAGGGTGCGAGTTTTCAAAAGATTTTGTTTTTCTTCTAAATACTCGGATTGTGTATTTTTTCCTTATAAGCGTTGTCAACTATATCCTTAAACTATATCCAAAAAGCACGAACAATACGACAATATCAAACTATATGATGATGAGGTGGGGTGCAGTGTCTTTTGAAAACCGCATGCTTTTACAAGTATTTTTAGAGAAATAGAAAGTCATTTAACACGAAAATACGTATTTCATAAAAAGATAGGACAAGGGGTATTGACTTTTTTGACCGAACAAACATTTTTTAGTCGTATGAAAGGCATATGGAACGGTTTGGCAATCAATAGATAGGAACAATGGGAAACACGTTGCAATTAAGAGGGTGTCCGAAGCTTTTCGCAATCTTAGAGATGCAAAGGTCTCAAGTTTATGTAAAAATATCGCGTGTTCTAACAGTTCTGAAATATTAGCGCACGTTTCGAGAAGTATTCTGCTTAAAAATTCTCGGCAAACACAAAAATATAATAAAGTATTGACCAGTCATTCTATCTTTATGTCTATTTTATAGTAAACTTTCTAGATTGCTCAATATTTTCAGATGTGGAATCGACTTTGATATATATATGGTTTTTGAGCATATGGAGACTGATTTACATGCAGGTAGGATTTTCAAAGTTACAAGCGAAATTTTTTGCATATTGCACATGAAAATTAAAGTCTGCAGATCAAACCAGCTGAAAACAATACATAATTACTATGTGCTCTATCAGATTTTAAGCACTTTACGATATATGCACGATATAGACATAATCCATAGAGACATAAAGGTAAGAAGAGATTTACTTTAGACTGCTTTGAAAAAACTCTTTTAAAAAAAGCCTAGTAATATATTAATTAATCATGACTGTCAAATTAAACTTGCCGATTTTGGCCTTGCGCGTGGAATATTTTGTAATCAAACACGAAGTTATGCATGTGATTTAACATCGTACGTTGCAACGAGATGGTATCTGACGTAGTGAAAACATCTGTTTAAGAAAATTTACAAAAAAAATAGGTATCGAGCTCCTGAGATTTTACTGAAAAGCAAAACATATTCAAAGGCAGTCGATATTTGGTCCGTGGGTTGCATTACTGGAGAGCTATTCCAAAGGTAAATTGCAATCAAATCCATCAATTGAATTCAAAGGATTGTATTTTTCAAACTAGGAGTGTTCTATTTCCTGGAACATCATCTGCACACCAAATCGGAATCATATTAAAAGTAAATTGCAATCTGATATCCTGAAGTACTATCCCTATTTTTTTTTTCAGAAAACAAATTTAAACCCAGTCTTGTGGGATTTGAAGAAGACAAGTAGTGCATTTTTTATGGATATGATATCTAATGTTAGATTTGAACATTTTTCGAAGGTAACGTCAAGTCTTGTAGATTATAATTTGCGAGAAACTTTCATATTTATGAGTAGAAACTCATGCACAAAAAACCATTAGTAAAACTATTACAAGGTCTACTTGGATTTAATCCGCAGAAGAGAATAACTGCTACCATTGGTCTCAATGATATAAATTTTCGCCGTTTCATAGACACATCCAAAGAAAATAAAATCATAGAAACAGATTCAGCACGACATTCCAACCACAAATTATTCAGTCCAAATAGAATATCTCTAATTAATTACAAAGGGAAAACATTGCAGGAATACAGAGAGTGTTTATACACCGAAATCTTGAAGGAAAGAGATATCTTATGTACTGGTATGTACCAAAAGTAACCAAGCAATTCAAGTAAACCTTTCTAGACAATTTCTATGAATATAGAAAAAGTGAAAGAAAACGTCCTCCCAAGATATCAACAAATCATAACTTTATGAAAATAACACCTCTAAAAATAATTTCTTCTTTTCATTCGGATGGTCTGACGGTCTTGTAGCAGCTACAAGAAAGCAATTCAACACAAACCGACATTCTTGTTGCAATTTCAGGGCCAATTTAGAAAGTTCACTTCGCGAGATCATACTATAATCATGCAAACAATCAAGGTGCCTAAATGTGAACAGCTTTTCTACACAATTTGCACTCATTATGCTCTGTAGATAGATATAAACTGAATCTAGAAGTAATTCACTTTTATTTCTGCTCTTTAATAGATTTATGTGGTAATAGATTATTGAATTGTCATGAATATTTCCATATTTACCAATTCCTTCATACTGACTTTGCTGCATCTTTACAATAGTCAGAGAAGAATTCAGCACATAGATGAGAGAAAATAAATACGCCACGGGATATTTGCTCTTAAATTTTTTCAATGAAATACAAGCTTGTTCCAGAAGACTTTCATTTTTTGATTTAAAGTATAGTTCCCGAACGAGAAATTTGCTTACATCCTTCTCAGCTTCAGTCCCATGAATAGAACTTTTATGGACAATTGATGTCATTTCTACCAGCATGCTACAAACTAAATTAGCACCATAATAATCTTTTTTGTTTTCTAGAGCTATCCATTCCATTCTTAGCCAGTGAATGAATGAAGAATCAAAAATATCCGAGACAGATCTAATGCTTATCTTGTCTTTCAAGGTATTGTTATAAAAAAGTAATTTGGAAAGGATACGTAAACCAAAAGTTGAGAATTGCAAGAGATTATAGCACCTAGTTTGCCACTCTGTAGCTCTTTGTTCAACATCCCCACTAGCTCTCACAACATCTCTCCACGCATGATATACAAACGCTCCAAAGTATGTGGAATCTAGTAATGCACTCCAAAATTGAGGTATACTCTTGTCAAAATATATCTTTTCTGGGCAAAGGACAGGGGGGAAGTTGTATAATATTTTTCTTTTCCTATTCATTTCAACCGGATGATGCACACTTTTTGGCTCAAACTTTCCGCTGAACCTGGGTACACTCATTTTCATTTGGAAAGGAAATTTCAAACTATCACTTGCAAAACCGTCTTGTTCTATGTCTTGCGCATTGCTGAACTTTTCTGCTAATTTCTCTGGCAGAATGTCACGAAATAATAACTGCAAAATCTCAATAGTCAAAGCTGTGTCTTCATGACTGAGAATTCTCTTATGATTCTGAACCAATACTAGCAGAACATCCAAAAAGTTGTATTTGAAGAGACACGAGGAAAGATTCTTCTTAACTCTTGTGTTACTCTCTTCCTCTGCGATTATTAATAAATTTCGATAAAAAGTTAAAATCAGCTGAAGTGATTTCGACTCGATATTTTTGAAATTTGTTCCTCCAATTGACTCTAGTTGCTGCAATGGTTCTATTATTAAACCTAAGACAATCGCAAATATGTGTTCATTTTCGATGAGAGCGTTCAAATCGCTGAGATGGGCTCTATTTTGCTCCAGAAGATTGTTTGCACCCTTGTCAGTGGGTAAAGTTAAGAAAGCTATCAATTTCACTTATAAAGAAGATGAGAACAGGAACACATAATATTTTTAAACTCACCTGCGTGATAGACCAGGTTTTGATTCTGACTGTATGTAAGCATGAGTGGAATAAGATCCTTATTCATGATATTCCATGCTGACAATTGGAGCATCACGTATCTTTCACTCGTAGAATCACGGCGTAGAAAGCGTATTAGATCCTGTAGCGTTTCTTTGAACAAAAACTGAAATGATGAAGGTATAAAACAAAAATTCAAATAAAATACCGAGACATTGGGAATCTTTCACATATACAGTGTTCTGCTTTACCCCGATATTAGAAGTAAGACTGAGTAGATGCGCTTCGTTCATTCTCAAGGGGGTCGTTTATATACCCTTCTTTAGATTTCCTTGTTCGTGCGCTGAAACTTTCTCGTTCGCAGCTTTTGATTCTTGCTTTGGAGCTGTCACTCCAACTCACACTCTGACTTTAAGACCACTTCTTAAAATTTGTCCAGATATGATACCCTAAACTATAAAATAGCCCCCGTCAAAACCAGTGTAGGGTTTCAAATTTGGCTAATTTAGAAATGGTCTTGGGAAGTTCTGAGTTTTATTGTGAGCATTGGTCGTAAATTTTTCTCTTCCCTTTTTCCTTTTCGGGCAAAACAATTTTTTTCTGATGTGTCTGATCGTTGCACCATGTCTGGTCATGTCTTTGTCCAATAAGGTGTTGAGTGAAAAAAAGGATGACTTCGAATATTGAATAAAAAAGATGCGGTAAATAGTACATGTAATTCATAATAGTGCAATGTATTTGGTCCTTAATGCTGTATACTACATACACAAAGCTCCATTACGAGCAGACTAGAAGAGAATCATCGCACTTGTTTATCTTTGACAATAAAATTCATACTTTTCTAGCTCCTAAAAATTTGCAGCAATGAGGAAATACTTTTAAATAGCCAGCCAATATAATCAATACAATAGAAACCAGTGTCGAGCAAAATTATTTCACAAGACAGAACATGATATGGACAACGTGACAGACCTGAAATTTTCATAGCACTCGTATGTAAATTTTTTCAATATCGTGTTGATATGAACTCACACTCTATAAGGGAGAAGTAACTCACTTGTGAACATAATATTGTCTCGGGTATGTTATAAAATATATCCTCTTCTAAACTTTTTACGGTGCTTCGTTCGATTCATCTTGGTTTTCATATTCATCTTTCGAGCAGACTCCAGGATGTGAATCGGTCTAATTTCATCTAACTGGCTAAAACCTTGTTCTTCAACTATCAAACGGGACGTTTCTGTTAATTCTCCGATAAACATTTTCACAACAGAGCTCAGAATTATTAAACCGTTCGGATTCAGGGACACTCCGGTTAAACTGTAAAATATTTTCTTCAAAGCGGGTTTACTAATATGAGAACGCCTGTAACATTCGTAGCGCTCCATTTGAGCCGTAGAAAAGTGGAACGTCATTCTCAACAAGTTTGATGCAAGAAAAGAAACGTGAAATCAACACTTGCTATATGTTATCTATATGTGCCAACCTGCTATAGATAGGAATCTTGATAGTGTTTAGCGATCGAAAGTATTAGTCTGCGAAGGACCTCTTTTGATGTAATAAAAATTTTGGTTTTTAATTTTTGGCCTTGGCAAATACAAATATATGATATGGTTTTATACGTCCTCTTTTAAGACCTCGAGGTCATCCCGCCAAGCTATTTCGAATATCAACACACGTATAAACTACAGTGTAAAATCGATTTTATCAAATAAAATAATTCGCGCCCAACTTTTACCCTACCTCTTTGCTTACCATCGCCTTACTTAAAGGAGCCCGTGCGAAATTCCATGTCAATTGTATAGTCTACTCATCAAACAATTTGCTGTCCCATCCAACTCAAGGAAGAATATCATCACGAGACGATATCACATACGGTTTTTATAGTTAGTTTGAACGCTATAAATAATGGAGGATTGTGCTATTGGAGACGATGAGTTTGATATCGCCGCTGTTGAGAATGCGTTCAGGATTTGCAATCAAGAAAGGTTGCTTCTGGGTTCGTATCTCCGGTCTTCAGTATCTAAACCGCTTCCATTTTATCCTGAGCCGGATATAAAAAAAAGTCATTGGGATCACGTCCGAGAAGAAATGCGTTGGCTAGCAGGCGATTACATACGAGAAAGAAAGTGGCGGTATGTGTTCTCTAAATCACATAATTTCACTAGAATCTGATTTGTGATTAGGCAAAAAACCGCGCGAAAGTTTGCTTTTGACTTGAACAAAGGTAGGATGGAAAATGGTCAAAACACAGAGCAGCAAAGCAAGGTCTCCCAAAAAGACATAGCAGGAAGGATATCACGTGAAGTACTTTCATACTGGAAAAAAATTCATAAAGTATTCTCATCTATATGTATATTGCTTTCAACTTTTAATAATACACGTCCCTATAGGTTATTGAGTGGCGGCGAAGAAATTTGGCGGAAATAGTGCATAGAAGGGAATTAGATAAACAGCTTGGTAATTCATATTTTTTCGAAAAGATTATTTATTTTATATTTCTCGTATCCTTCATGTAGATGTACTTCTTCTTCAAACGGAGAAATATTCTAAAATGTTATCAGGAAAGCTAAATGAGTTCACAAACTCATGTGGATCAGAGAGCTCTCCTCAAGTATACCAAAACAATTGCAAGCAGGTTCAATTTAACAAAGACGGAAATTTAAGCGTTTCTGCGAGTTACCATCCCACAGATTCAGAGACGTCTGATGATGAAGAATACATGAGAAAAGAAATGGCATGCGATCGTAAAAATGACATTGACTACATGGCCGAAGTTCGAGATCTTCAAATAGACGCGCACATTCCAATTGAAAAGCTTTTAAGACTTTACAGGGACTTACAGGAACACTCAAATATACGTAAAGAAGAAAATGTAAACTCACTTTTCGCGGAATTCATATGCTCAGGGGATAAGACTAATTGTTCTAATTCTTATTTTAGTCTTTCGCCTTTCCTTCTTAAACACGCATTACGGGAATACCAGAAATCTGGGCTCAAATGGTTGGTAAGTTGCTATGAAAACTCTATGAATGGAATACTAGCTGATGAGATGGGTCTTGGTAAAACAATTCAAACGATTAGTCTTCTTGCATATCTTGCTTGTAATCAAGGATCGTGGGGACCTCATTTAATTATCGTTCCAACTTCTGTAATGTTGAACTGGGAAGTTGAGTTCAAAAAATGGTGTCCAGCATTTAAGATATTGACATATTTCGGATCACAGAAAGAGCGCAAGATTAAACGTCGTGGATGGAGTAAACCGAACAGTTTTCACGTCTGTATTACTACTTATAGATTGATCGTACAGGATCAAATTATATTTCGCCGAAAAAAATGGGGATATATGATTTTGGATGAGGCACATCTCATAAAGAATTGGAGATCTCAACGTTGGCAAACACTCTTACATTTTAATAGCAACCGAAGGTTACTTTTGACAGGGACGCCCCTCCAGAATAATCTTATGGAGCTATGGTCACTCATGCACTTCTTGATGCCAAGTCTATTCCAATCACATTCCGAATTCAAGAGCTGGTTTTCGAATCCTCTAATGGAGATGCTAGATGGAGATTTAGCTGATCAAAATGTAATTGCTCGCTTGCATGATGTGCTTCGACCGTTTATTTTGAGGAGATTGAAAAAAGATGTGGAAAGAAATCTTCCAGAGAAAAAGGAACATGTCATTTACTGTCAACTTTCAAGACGTCAAAGGAGATTATATGAAGAATATATTTCATCATCTGACACATCCACTATTCTTGGTTCTGGTAATCTTCTTGGGGTCATAAACTGTCTAATGCAGCTCAGAAAAGTATGCAACCATCCGGATCTATTTGCGGGCCGTGCAATTATAAGTTCTTTCGATCATTTTTCTTGTATTTCCTTGGTTGTTCCTGCTTTGCTTTGTTCATTATTAAATGGAGATCGTGCAAGAGCAGAGTATCTTAATAAATTCTATTGCTTTGAGTCCGTTAGTACGATAGAGTATTTTCATTCTATGGATCCGAAGGATATGAGCGAGAGCAAATGTATTTTGAACGGTGAAAAGGAAAAACTGACGAAAGATGTTTCTCTGACAACTGAATGCATGTTAGAAAATATTTTGAATAATGTTAGTCTGAAGGGCAGGAAAGCATTGGAAGTACGCTCTTCTTCTGAATCTTTAATATGTCGCACCATGAAGAAATATCCTCTCAGTTTCACGCGTGCATTTTTTCATGTGCAAGCTGAAGTAATGAATTGTCATGATGCAGCTAATTTGATTTCTTCCATCCACAAGCGAGCTTTATCGATTAAGGAAAAGTTTTGTCACTTTTTTTGTGTTATACCGCGTGTTCGGGCATTAACACCTAAGGTTTTTATTGGATCAAACTGTGAGATTTTTAGCCATTCTTTGCAAGACAGGTATTTTTGTGATGCCATGTCCTGTTTTGTAGGAAAATTCCGATATATTGTGGTGCGACAACAACTATTTTTCCACGATAAACGATTGATACAATACGATTGTGGTAAATTGCAGAAACTTGCGCACCTATTGAGAGAGCTTCGGATTGGCGGGCATAAAGTTCTTATTTTTACACAAATGACAAAAATGCTTGATATTCTAGAATCGTTCCTGAATTTATATGGATATTCATACTGTAGACTTGATGGAAGTACGAAACCAGAGCAACGTCAACTTCTTGTTCAAAGGTTTAACACAGATCCAAGACTATTTGTGTTCATTTTATCCACACGATCCGGAGGTTTTGGCATAAATCTTACAGGTGCAGATACTGTAATATTCTACGATACTGACTGGAATCCCGCCATAGATAGTCAAGCTCAGGATAGATGCCATAGAATAGGACAGAAAAGGGAAGTGAACATTTATCGCCTCATTTGTGAGGGAACAGTAGAGGAAAACATAATGAGAAAGGCTATGCAAAAACGTGAACTTGATCGTGTTGCTATACAGTCAGCTATGTTTGATAGTTTCCATTGCAAGAAAGAGTGCATGTTAGCGAGAGAATATACTAGTTTGACACAAGTCGAACCAAGACTTAAAACAAATGAGGGGCATCAAGTAGATTGCAAAGTTCCTTTCATGGGAGAAGAGTTAAAGCTTATAGACACATATGCCCTGGTGAGTGAATTAATACTGATATTCATAG
>PBRS01000003.1 GCA_002726005.1 Rhodobiaceae bacterium | reverse complement strand
GTCCCTGTAAATGTTCAACTGTAATACTGCACTTACATTACTTTTAATTGTGCAATTGACAGTGTATAGATTTACCGCGTAACCAAAAGGAAAAGATAACTGATTCCCTGAATAAGAAAGTGAGAAGCTGTAATAAATGTCTGCACTAGCAAGAAGGATTAAGCACGTATCTAAATTACAGTTTAGATCTTTCGATTTCATCGCCGTAAGAACTTCTTCTTAAGCTTTTCCAAGAGTGTATGTTAATTATCAAATACAGGTTCAATATCGTTCCAAAAGTAGATGGAAAAATAATGATCTGTCGATTGCCAGGTATGAAGCATTCTAGTTTTTCTAAACTGTGTGCTCAATTATACTTTTAAAATTTCTACAGCTCAGTCAGAAATACTTTTGGAAGAAGAGAGATTCGGAAAGCATATGACTGGCAGTTCTATTCTGGTTTAACTCAATCTTTTGAAGAGTGCATTTTGGTACCGCAAATGGGTGACTCCATCACCGAGGGTACCTTGCAGAAATTCTTGAAGTTTCCGGGAGATAAAGTACAAGCTGACGAAATTGTTGCCTTAATTGAAACAGATAAAGTTACACTGGATGTGCGCTCCACAATTTCTGGTGAAATAAGGGAGCTGAAAGTCTCAGAAGGAGAATCGGTGGTTGTTGGACAAGAAATTATGTCTTATGTTCCATGCTTGGTTGAAAATGCCCTAAAACAACGTGATGTTGTAAGTAAAGCAGAAGATCTGAACGTTTCCGTTATCGTCCCAACTATGGGTGATAGTGTTTCTGAAGGGGTCATTGCGGCTCTAAGTTCAAAACCTGGGAGTCATGTGAAAAAAGACGAGTTGATAGCGCAAATTGAAACTGACAAAGTAACAATTGACGTTCGCTCTCCAGATGATGGTCTTCTTGTGAAGTATATTGTGCAAGAGGGTGAAACTGTATGTGCAGGGGACGTGATAGCACAAATACTGCCAAGTTCGGGATTATCTGATGTCCAGGTAAAAACTGAAATCGGCTCGGAGAGTTCTTCGTCCGTTTTCGTTTCTTCTACTTCGACGATTAAACCATGCCAGTCAGAATCTCGAGGTGAAAGTAGAGTGAAAATGAGTCGTTTACGAATGCGGGTCAGTGAACGTTTGAAGTCTGCTCAGAACACATATGCAATGCTAACGACATTTAATGAAATTGATATGACTAATGTTATAAATATGAGAAAAAAATACAAGGATCAATTCCAAGAAAAATATGGAGAAAAACTAGGGTTTATGAGTACGTTCGTAGCAGCCAGTGCTAGAGCATTGCGGGAAGAAAAAAGTGTCAATGCAGTAATAGAAAATGACGAAATAGTCTTCAAAAATTTTGTTGACATCTCCGTGGCGGTTAGCTCTCCAAAGGGTTTAGTTGTTCCTGTTTTGCGTTCAGCTGATAAAATGACTTTTGCGCAAATCGAATTTGAAATTAGTAGATATGCGAATAAAGCTAATGATGGTACCTTGTCCATAGACGAGATGACTGGTGGGACGTTCACAATTTCAAACGGTGGAACTTTTGGTTCGCTTTCAGGAACTCCTATTATTAACCCGCCTCAAAGTGCAATTTTGGGTATGCATTCAATTGTTCACCGTCCTGTCTGCGTAGGTCCAGAGAATCTAATTGTGGCCAGGCCTATGATGAATGTTGCACTTACATATGATCATCGCTTAATTGATGGAAGAGAGGCTGTTTCATTCCTTAGAATAATTAAAAAGAATGTCGAAGATCCACTTCGTATGTTGACTGAACTTTAAAAATATGAAATAGTGGAAGTAGCAAAACTATTTGCGAAACACGAGTGTATAACTGAGGTAATTGATGTGCACATGGACTGTATCTATTCAAAGCAAGTTTATTTAAATTTGTGATGCTATCATGTGCTGGCACCTTTCTTTTTTTTCGCTTACTTGTATTTTCAAAGTTCCTTTGAGGCTTTAGTATCCTATTTCGTTTCGTTTCGTTTCGTTTCCGACGGTTATTACGACCAATAGCACACGTCTTCCCATCGCATTCGAGGACGTTGCCAACTTCCACCGTCCAGTCTTACTGGAAGGGAAAAAACTAAAAACTAAAAAAGATTGCCATATGGACTGTAATTTCTGTTTTTGGTACAAGTAACAGAAATAATTTACCCACATTACAAAATTATCTACCATGGTACTTTACACACAAAAAGTCAATCTACGGGGGGTGGCATCTCATACTTCTCACTAGGTTGATGTCAAGTGCTTGATTTTTAAGCGCGCTGTCATATTAGTGAGAAATGGCCTGTTCTAACCGCGGACTTACGAACACAAAAAGTACCTGTCATTTTGCGCTTAGTTCGATGAGAAAGAAAAAATACTACACAACTACTTTTCCGAAGCCCTGTTCCAAATGGACCATGCCTTTTAGCGAGGCATATTATGAAAGTTGTCCATTTGAAGAGAATAGATCTGCGCTACACTATCCATCTAGGAGAAGATTCTTGTCTGAGTTGGCAATGATCTGTCCCCAAAGTTCTGCATTTGCTTCAACCCTTCAGAGTGGACAGATAGGAAATCCAACCAGCGTGCGCTACAAAGGGAAAGAATGGAGTGTGATTCTTCCTGACTTGTATCAGAGAGTTGCAATATATTCGAATAAGGAAGGGACAAATAGTTGTGAAAATTGTAGAGCCGAAGAAAATGTTAATATGTCAAAAAGCGAGAGTCCTTTGCTTGCTCACTTTATTTCACAAAGTGGAGAAACTGATATTACTATCAGTGCCATAGGTGCGAATAGCCTCAAATTATCTCTTTTACAGATAAATACTATCGAAGAACTTGGATCCCTCGATTCTACATCAGCGTTATTTTTACCCTCCACTGCAAAAATTGAGGGAACTAGTATACGCAAGTCCAATGGGATGAAAACATTTTATTCATGGGATTTCATCTACAGAAATCAAAGAGTTCTTCTCACGGTTATTTTCTCATCGTATTCTACATTTTAACTCATAACTTTTCTCTATGATAGGCTAGCGTTAATTTTGGAAAGGTACTTTTATTAGGTTGCTCTTCTGAAATAAAGGTCTGGGAAAAGTATGAAAAGAGTTTTTACAAGATTTCAGAAAGTTTTAAAGTTGGGAACGATATCTGATACTTAAATAGCGCTTTTTGCATATTCAATTTCCATAGTGTGAGTAGAGTTCAGACGAAAACCTTGCAGCCCTGACAATGCAGTTGTTGCCTCAGCAGCACTTCGAAACTCGACTGAAGCTAGACCAGGTTTCTCGGAATCTGTTTGAACGCTTTGAAAACCTGGGAATTGTTTGAATAAAAGCGATAACATTTGATCCGTAGTAGCTTCTGTTGATGAAAGAGTAAATACAAGCCATTGAATTATAAATGGTGTAAAACCTGGTAAACCTTTGATGGAAAGTATAGCACTCTTCAATGTATTTTTATGCACTCTATCTTCTCCTGTATTTCCTTGCCCTATTCCATCATCCTTCCCACTTTCTTTCAACGGTGTACTGATACTAGAAGTATGAACAAATTTCTCACTCACTTTTCGAGGTAACTTTTTGAGAGAACTATTTTCTGACTTTTTTATATTCGTGGAAGGAAATTTCAGAGCAACAGCAATATTCTGTAAGCAAGCTGTTATCGTAAATATAGGATTAAAAATAATTTAAAAACCATTGGCTTGCTATAAAATGGTAAACCCTGGAGAACCTGTAATGCAATGGCAGCGGACTGAGAATCACCGTAGATGATCCAGGCCTGGCCTCTTAGCTTATATCTTCTAGACGCAAAGACATCCGCGACTTTGCCGCAATGTGAAAACACGGCGAGAAGAGCTTTTCGAAGTTCTATTTTTTTTTATCAAAAGTATTCAAAAACGTTTCAATAAACCTACCTTTAATAGGAACTCTCTCATTTAAATTACTTATGTACAGTGTCCTGTAATTATTGTAATTTTCCATTCTAGAACCTGTTTGTCTCAATAAACCCCTATGTATCAAAGCGCATGTGGTGACCGCTTCCAGTGTTGAAAATCTCGTTTGGCTAGTTGAATAATTTTATGGTTACTAATAACTTTCTGTAAGCGTTGAATTGGTGATACGCGTTTAAAGTGTGATGAAATTATGTGTACCATACCAGGTAAATTGTATAATTGCACAAATGTTTGAACAAAAAACAAAAGAAACGGACGTGATTTTTTCCTCATGCAAACAAAAAAAATAACTATGGTAAAAATCGACTTGGGGGCAGGAGGTGGTCTAGTGAATATATACTGTCTGAACTTGATTTCTATTTCCATAGAAATATGAAAGTATTACTTCTGTATGCCGACTAATCCTCGGCCCTCCACAGAAGGTTGGTAAGCCTGGCCAGTCTTTTTCTTGAGACCAGAAACCTTCCCAACAAGTTTCCTTATTCTCCGTTGTTCATTGCTTTGACCTCGAGATTTTACCTCACCTGGGTCCATCTTAAGCCTTGGCCTTTTAACATATTCAGGGATAGAGCTATCTGGTATCTCCGCATGATGCCTATATCCCTTTTCACCATATCTTGGACCTGAGTGTGCAGAAACGCTCATATCATCCACGGGCTCTAAAATCCTTGAGGGACGTTTAGTTCTTCTCATAGATAACTCATTGTTATCTGAATCATATGCATCATATACTTGTCCACTTCGATGAATATACTTATATTCCGACGACAGCTCGTATACCGGCCGACTCCATTTCTCGATTAACTTTTTGCAAATAGCACGGTTACTTCCTGTTTCTTGAGGAATAGTCGTCAAAAATACCAGTATTTTTGCTAAGCCCGATCTTTTCAACTCATCCTTTCTGTCAAAATCGTCAGTTTCGACAGGTAAAATATCAATTAGACGTATGAGACTACTGCGAAGATTGATATTTGGTAAGTTTCCATCCGGCATAAGATTAAGCCACATGTAAAGAACTTTCAGCAATCCATTTTTCAGTAACAACTCTTGAAGTTCAGTTTGTCTCAACTTTATTTCAACTTCTGGTAACATCTTCAGTTTATATACTGCAGGAAGCTTCAAAGCATATGCCTCTAAATCTTGTTCAGCTGCAACTTCCATTTTAGATAAGAAATCAATCACTTCAGTTTTCATAGTCTCTTCTCTACGCCGTTCTTTTTTCCTCTTCTTATCTTTAGACCCGAAGAAATTAATATCCTCATCAGACTCCTCAGCCTCACTATCATAAATTTCTTCATCTGGTCTATTATCACGATCAGAATGTGATACTCCAGTATCATTTATAAAATTTACTCCGGTATCTATGTTACCGTGACGAACTTTATGAGAATTCCTTTCATTTAAGTTCACGATATTTCCTATGTTTTTACGTTTATTAATCAATTGATTTGTATCAAGATCCTTTACATCAATATCCGCGTCATCACCAAATAATCTAGTCATCATTGACGATTGAATTCTCTCGTCTCCCATTGGTTTTCTTCTGCTATTTCGTAAACTAAAAATAGTTTTTGCCTGATCCTGGCCCGTTAAGATGTGATTACACTTCTAAAACAAGGGGATATTTCAAATTTGTACTCAAATGTTGATTGTAAATCAATATGTCTACTTAATAAGGTTGAGATCAATTGCACTTGAAGTTGTAAGGTTTGAAGTAAGAAATAAGAATTATTAGAATGGATTTTTTTACGACCCTCTAAAAAACTTATGTATTTGTGCATAAGATTGGAAGATGAGGTATCAATCAACGAGGCTAGTCCTATTCTTCCACTTTTGCCTCGTTTTTTGAAGGTTTCAACTTCGGCACTCTATATTGTTCTCTTCCTTAAACGCTAATACCCTAAATCAGTATAAATAAAACAAATTATACCAAATTATAAAAATTCTTTCCTTTTATTAATGCAATTATGGCCATCCGTCACGCATACGAAAGCAGGTATTCACTACTATTCTATATTATGAGTCATATTCATATTTCGCATGACTTTTGAAGTAATGACATCGGTGTCTTTGGAACTTTAACGAATGCATATTGCATAACTGCAATAGGAGGTTCCGAAAACTTTTACAGGTAAATTGTATACCTTTTTGTATACCCCCCTACTGAAGTTCTACTGTTAAAAGTTTATTTGAAAGTGAACTTTCGCGAGAAATACCAGTGATTAAGAGTAGTATAGCAGGAACCCGCTTGGTGGGTAGAATGTGTGTAGGTGAGAATTTTGTAAACTTCTTTGCTGTTGCCCTTCTTGAATTTAGGTACTAGGGAACAAAAAGGGGTTACTGCTTCCACGCTCTACTACTGATCAAGGTAATCTACTTTAAATCTATGCTAGAATATATTTGAATGACGTCATTTTAGAATTACTGCACATTCGCAATTCCCTTCCGGATTCTGTACTTGTTCAAAGAGTTGAGGAGAGACTTTCTGGTAATTTTTAGTTCCAATTTTTCTAAACATTTTTTATGACTTTTTTAGCTCTTGGAAATTGCATTTCATGTAATGACTATACAGCCCTTATACATCCGGATATCGACCGTGAAACAGAAGAGTTAATATGTGATGTTCTTGGTGTAGAAGCTTTTAGGGAGGTGATTTTATTTGTTTGAGAAAAGTTCGCATCTGTTAGCCTTTGTTAGACTATTGCAGGAAATGCTCTAGTTGGAAGTTATTGCAAATTTTCGAGCCAAGGTGGATTGGTACACCCACAAACAAGTCTGCAAGAGCTTGACGAGCTTTCTTCTCTCTTACAGGTCCATGTTCTTAATGATTTTTTTGCAATCACATAAAGATATTATTTTAAAGGTACCCCTTGCGGCAGGTACGGTCAATCGAGGAAGTGATATTATTTCTGCGGGATTGATTGCTAATGACTGGACTGCCTTTTGCGGGCTAGATACTACTTCGACAGAATTAAATGTAATAGAAGAAATTCTAAAAATTCGGAGTATTGATAACAATAAATCCTTTGAGAGCACTCGTGCTGCTATCATTGATACTTTAGTGTGATTTGAATATTCTTGTTAATATAAGAACTAAATGATAGTTTAATGTATACCGATCTCAAATGTCATTCATTCTAAGAGTACCTGTGGATGAATTTTTTAAACATATATATCTCAAATGAAAGTGGAGTTGCTTTTTCACCTTATCTATCAATCCATACTCCTTCGCCTCTTGTGGATCAAAGTATCTAGGTCTGTTTATATCTTTTTCAACTTCTTCGATCGACTTACCAGTAGATGTAGATAATATTTCAAGC
>PBRS01000002.1 GCA_002726005.1 Rhodobiaceae bacterium | reverse complement strand
CGTAAAATGTGATATTACGTACTAGTAAAACAAAAAAAAAGTATTGAAACAATTTACACAAAAATTCAAAACTCACTCGTTTTTTTTTAACTTTCCTTTTTCCATCCTTTATTCATCGTCTGTACTGTTGGCCCGAGAACCGAATGCATGTGCTTATCGCGATGAGTTTCAGCTCGTTCCATATTGAAAGTGAATGATACCCTTCTACATTTTACTCTTTGAACAAGGAGGATACTTTTTGCAAGTTATGTTTCAGTCTGAAATTTAAGAGTTCTCTACAATTTGTAACTTTTATTTGGATCTTTGGAGGGAGGGCTACAACAAGGGAATCATTCAGGGAAGACAATAATAAAAGCATTGGCATATTCCTACAATGTGGACCTTTCATGGTGGCACAGTCGTTTTAACATGCTGTGTAATTGTACTTATCCACTTCTTCTTTTCCAACTGTAATATCTTTTGTACAAAATTTGATTCTAAGTTGTGTAGAAGGATAGGTGAGAATCATAACAACTTACAAAGCAGAAACCAACGTTTAATAAATTTTGCATCAGAAGAAGTGAAGAGCTATCGTTCATTTCATGACTTTCCATATTCATTGAATTATGTTAACAGCTTACGCTTTTATGTTCTGAATGATTCAGACTCTAGTGACCTGGCAGATGGCATGCTTAGTGTAAAACAGCGCTTTCATGAATATTTTGTGTCAGATTCTGGTAAAGACTTTCAAGATGCAATCAAGCTGCTTTTTGTTCAATCCCCACTGGATAAAAAAGTACGTCGTCGCATCAAAGTCATTGTTTCAGATGCAAATCTGGTTACAATATATTTCTCAGAAAGAATAGAAGCATTTCTTGCGCTAGGACGGTTAATGGTTGCAGCAAAAAATGCACCTTTTGGTCTTGTCAAAAGCAAGCAAGCATTAATCGCTGCTGGAATGGAATTTGACATTAATGTAACAGTTGAAGAACTAGGGTTCAAATTAGATACGAGTTCAAGAGGGGTGCCTGCAGTGGAGAGGTTGCAAGATTTAACTATTTCACTCTCACTCTATGGGTATCGAACACTATTTATTTACATGGAAGATACATTTGTGGTCGAAAATGAACCTTTTTTCGGTTACATGCAGAAGCGCTTCACTTATGAAGATTTTGTTGCACTTGGTAAGACTGCAAAATCAGTTGGAATCGAAATTATTCCATCCATCCTGCTAATTGATGATATAAAGTCTCTTATCAAGTGGCCAATTTATTCATCGATTCTCCAAGCTCCTCCGAATAATGAAGAAAAGTATGACTTGTTTCATCGTGTTATACTTGCAGTGTCCGAACCACTAGAATCGAAACGCATTCATATAAATGTTGGTGAGAAAACCCATGAGTATTTTGTTCAAAAAGTTTATGCAAAGTGCTCCAAATATTTAGGAAATATGCAAATTGATAGAGAATGTTTCAATAGCGAGATTCAATCATATAGTGCGCATTTGAAAAGAGTTGTTGACATCTCAAGAAGTTTGAATATTGTCCCAGCTTTCTATACAGATTCAATTGAAATTTGTCCGAAGGAACAAAGTATCAATCGAGTGAAATTTCCTGAAGATTGCAATGTGGATGTAGATACTGAGACATTCATTCAGCTAAATGAAGCGTTAGGTGATAGTGAAATTGAGTTTATACATAGAAATTATGCCTCAGAGGAGAGTGCATTCGATAAGAAAATAAAACTATTGGGCTCTCTAGTGGATGACGACACATTTCTTAAACAGAAAAGAAAATGGAGTATTTGTCTAAGCCTGTGGTCGTGGAACAGATTTTGGGTTGCTTTATACTGGTCAGTAAACATGATGGAATCGGGATTTACTGCAGCATTAAAAAATAATATAAAGCATGTTTACATTACCGCATGGTCACACGATGGTTCAGAGATATCAATGGCTTCAGTTGAAGCTGCACTGGCTTTCTTTAGTGAGCTTGTGCATACAAAGAATGAGCAAAGTTCTCGAAGTGATGTCATGCAAAGAGTAGACGAGTCATTTAAAGTTTTGTTTCGCAGGCCAGCTTCTTTTTCGGACATGTTGGTCGCATGTGCTCTAGATCAACCATCAGAATTCCCAGTTGGGTGGGGCATTACAAATCTTGCGAAATGGTTGACTTGGGAAGATCCTTTGACGGCACATCTGAATCCACAGCTTGCAGAAACGAATTTGATCACACATTATAGAATACTTACGGATAATCTCGATACTAAAATATCTCAGTTTCTTAGACAACTGAGAATGCAAGGGTCCGAGTTTGACGGTATAGAATACCACCCGTTATCATTTCCTGCAGCATTAGCACGTTTCCTTCATAGAAAGCTCACTTTTTATAGAATATTTTCCATTGCTTACTCCAATAACGACAAGAAACAAATGGCAAAGTTAATCGGAAGAAGAGTTGATGGGACTAAATTATCAGAAGTTAGCGTTTTAGAAGATTTATTATTATGTTTAAGTTCGCTGCATTCATTACATCATAAGATATGGATGTTAGAGTTTGACCCTCTTGGGTGGGCACAGATTGAAAGTAGGTATGGTGTACTTAAAATTCGACTAGAATCAACAAGAAAATTGATTTTTTCATATCTTCAAGATGAAAGTGCAGCAGTTCGTGAATTGAAGAGCTATTTTTTTCAAAAAGCTAAAATTCATACAGTGGAAGTGTTCGCTTTGCCCCTTTTCACTTGGAGCCAAGCAGCGTTTCTTGGTCCTACAGAATAAGTATTATTCAAGCTAGGCAGAACTTTATTGAACTTTGTATTAATTGATCTTCTGTCATCCATGATATTTTACGCTGCTTCAAATGCGCATCATAACTTCTAGTAATAGTTTTAACATCATCATAAACACAGGAAGAACATATTTTGTTCACTTCGTGCAAGATAATTTCACCATGGTTAAGCAAAACAGGAAAACTTGATATTTTGTTCAAGATTACCAGGGATTTCCGAATATCATACCGACTTCCCTCTCTCAGAAAATTTGTAAAAGTATGAACTAGCTTCCTATGCCAATCTATCAACTTTTTTATTTTAGTTTGTGAATAAATCATATCACCCTCTCTTTTAGTGGACGACATATGGGAACTTTCTTTCTCAAGATGACCATGACCATAGTTGAAAAAAATAATTTTTCTGAAAGATTCATCTAAGAAATATCCGTAATGTTCAGCTTCGAAGTCAGTGCAACATTCTATTTTTTTCTCTAGATCCTCTATCACCACATCAAAATATTGGAAAAAATTGAAGTGCTGTATATTCTGCCTTAAACTCTCAAAAAATTTTGCAGTAAACATGGCATCCGAGATAGAAGTACTGCATCGAGGCAAAACTAAATTTTGCATGAGATTGCTGCAAATACTTTCTGCTCTCTCAGGAAGATCACTCGGAAAAATATTACTCAGAGAACGCAGTAAATTTTGCGTTCGATAAACATCTTTCTTCTGATTGAGTTTTTCGAGCTTTAGACGACTAATGCAATCACTAATATTCTCCAAAGTAATTTGCTTTGAGCTAAGACTGGAGGAATTTGTATCTCTGTTCTGGAATGTTAATTTTGATATCATGTCGCTGTAACATCTTTCTGGAATATGAATGTGATGTAACGAGAGGTTCCAGAATAAGATACATAGCCTGTCATTGACTGAGTACCACTTTGATGTTTTATGAGCTGCAGAAAACAAATTTCTTGTATTCAAACTTTCTAATTTAGAAGTCTCTACAAACTCAGAAATTCGGAAATGTTTCCTATGAATTTTGAAAACTACATCTGGACTTAAATTGTACGATTCCTTTAGCATCAAGGCACTTGGAATGCATGATTTATATTCGCTTTCAGTGTAGGCAACTTGTAGAAAGTCTACAAATTGAGCAAAAATTTCATGGGAATAATCCAGTGCCCTTACCAATAAATGTAGTTTTTTTAATTCAGAACAGAAAATCAAGGATTGAAGGTTTCTTGCCATAAGAACTAGGTAAGGTTTTATTAGTGAATCCGAGCCATGACTCTCGAAAGCATTTCTAAGTCTCCGAATACTTTTGATCTTTGGTTTTGAAAATACATTACAGGCATTTGAAATCTGGTTCTGCAGCTCTTCACCCCCAGCCAATGATTCTATTTGTTCTTTGCTCAGGTTTTCAAGTAATTGATTTCTGACCATGGCTAGCAATATTTCCTTCAAGATGAGGAGTTCTGCAGTTTGATGATCTTTAATAGCGTTCAAAACGTATTGAAGCAGAGCCTGAATATCAATTGCCACATATTTTAAGCTTGCGTATCCACAAAATTTTGTTAACGCAGCGAACCAAGAACAAGCATTTAATCCATCCTCTTTCATTTTTTCTTCTTTTCCCAAAAACATAGTTAATATCGAATACACAAGAATATCAAAACTTAAGTAAGACATATATTTCAAAGAATCTACGGCTGGAATCACCATGTTTGAATAAGCCTGCACTTGATTAAGTATAATACTTGATGTTGTTAATGGATTGCTATGAGCAATCTTACCAATTTTCCTCCCAATATCCTTTGCATTTTCTTTGGAAAGTCGTCGTAGAGCTCTTTGTATTTTGGGTCTTACCAAGTACTGTAGATTCGAGATATTTGATATTGTCCACAAGTTATAGACCCGATAGCGAGCATGTTGTGGCATACTTTTTAGAACTGACCATATTTCATCTGCTATTGCTGGATTATTCGGAAAATACGAGAGACTTGGGCAAAAGCAAAGTCCAAATGCTTTAACAACTAAATATAAGTGTTTCTCTGATTTTGATTCTATATTTTGAGCAGTTACAGTCAAACGCAAATATCTTACTAACGAAATATAAAGAACCAAATCAGCTGCTGGAACACGTGCGCCCAAGCAAAGCAATAGTTCCAAAAGCTTAAAATGCCATAAATTAGTACTCTTAAAATGAGAGAGATTTACCAAATATTCTGATTCCTCCGCACAATGTGATGCATCAAGTAAGGAAGAAATCATGCTCAGTAGGGATATTTTGATGTCAGGTCGACATTGAAAGCACTGGAGACGTAATCCAAGATGTCGTAAAATAAAGCTTGTAAAAATAAGTTCTTCATAATTTAAAGAAATACGTAGTATACTGATCTTTTCAAGTATTAAATATTGAATTACTTCCATATCCCATAACTGAGCAGTGCCTTTGCGCATATTTTGCACATTATAGTTCAGCATTAACCATTTCTTAAAATTTTCGGAATTACTTGAGCTGGAGAAATCCAATGAACAAGAAGAAAGTAATTGAGTGAGAACAAATTCTGATGTCAAGTCCAACTGCGATACAGTAGTACTATCCATCCAAACTTGTCGAGATAATGTACTCTTTTCTTCAAGAGACAGGCGAAACTGTGCAGAATAATAGAACTGATAATCACAAAACTTTAATAATTCATTCAAAACTTTTTTGTAAGATATTCTGAATGCTTTTGACAACGATGAAAGCAATAAGAAAAATAGACTGTTGCAAACTTTCTCAAAACTGCCAAATGCACGTAGCAAGAACTTAATAAAGTATACCTCAGTGTAATTGTCTGATAAGTGAAAAAGAAACAGATGTACCATTCCGCTCGATGCAGTTTTTCTGGAGTGAATTTGATAAAGTTCGCATTGCGTGCTATAATCTGTATTATTTCGAAGATATAACAATCGTTTCAACAAGCGCAAACAACCATCAACATTTTGTGTTCCATAATTTTTCTCGCTTGCATTCGTAGCATTTTCAGAAGAAAGGGAATGAGATAGCACATGAGTGCATGAATCTCCTTGTATTGTACCATAATCGCTCGCAAAAGCATCTAACCACAGAATATCTGGCAGATTCGAGTCGTACATATATTCTGTTTCGATAGGATCGAATTGCTTCGAAAAATTAAGTTTTATATTTTCCTGTTCCCGCATAAATCGCAACACCACGTAACTGTCAAACGTACTTTAACCTCCCCAGAATTATTAACGATAATATCTAATTTCTATTTTAGTATGCACCCCGTTATATTTGATGATCGGATTTACGGATTTCGGAAGAAAAGCGACTTCTCTGTGACTATGTCCACGGATAGTGCTATGAGAAAACATAAGTAAGTTTGAAGTAAGTTTGTACCTTCTTTGAAAGGTACCCGGGTTCCAGACCATACCTGTATTCGTAACAAGAAAATAATTTTCAAGGAAAAAAAGCTTTGAAGGTGTGTTTAGGGTGTTGTAACTATTTCGTGCGAAGGATTGACTTATATATGGTCATACGTATATGTAAATGGTCTTTTTAATTTCTCATCTCTATTTTTTTCCTTTTTTTCCCCATCGTGGATGGCGACGTCTTTTCATTTGACGTCTTTCATTTTAGAGTTACGAATACGTACGACTCGTATTACAAATATTTCCATTAATTAAGCAAATGAAGACGAGATCGGACATGCAAGGTTACGATATATTCGATCTCGGCGGATTCGAATTCAATGCATGTGTTCATAATGTAAAGAAAGGAGCTTTCAGTTCAAAACAAGCAACTAAAACAGGAACGACCATTTGTGGCGTGATCTATTCTAATGGTGTAGTTCTTGGGGCAGATACAAGATCAACGAATGGAGAAACTGTGGCCGATAAAAACTGTGAGAAAATCCATTACATTGCACCGAATATTTACTGTTGTGGTGCTGGCACTGCTGCGGACACGGAAGCTGTTACAGGTATGCACATTATATATTTTTCCATGTCCCACTTATTTTTAATCTTAAAGGAATGGTATCTTCTGCACTCTTCCTTCATCGTAAATCAACACTTCGGGAGAGTCGTGTTGTATCTGCGCAAAGTATCTTGAAAAGTCATTTATTCAAATATCAAGGCCATGTGGGCGCTGCATTAGTCCTTGGTGGCTTCGATATTCACGGTCCCCAACTTTTTACAATTTTTCCTCACGGTTCCTCTGACTGTCTACCATATGCTACAATGGGTAGTGGGTCTTTGGCTGCAATGTCCATATTTGAAAGCGACTATAAAGATCATATGAGCGAAGATGAAGCAAAGTTGCTTGTTGCTAGGGCTATACGCGCGGGTATATTCAATGATTTGGGATCTGGATCAAACATAGATCTCTGTGTCTTGAGCAGAGCAGGCACGAAGTATTTTCGTAATTTTGAAATTCCACAGGAACGTGCATACACTCGTGCGGAAGGATATAAGTTTGAAAATGGCACAACAAGTTTAAACAAAAGGAATTTTCAAACCGCCACTTCCACAACAGCGGAATCAGAAAATGCTCTTTAATTATTTTTGCGCATGGAATAAGAAAAATTTACAGAGGAAGAGTTGTCACTTGTTGCTCAATGTGTGATTTTAGATATAGGTCCTTACTAGTTAGTTTGTAAATTCATAAGCCAGCCTTACTTCTCAAGGAAGCGAAAAACATCTTCAAAACCCTCTCCAGTAAGGCAAGAAATTTCAATCGGTGAGAGTTTTGCCCGGAACTCCTCAACTACTACACTAATTGATCTACCAAGCTCGGAAGCTGAATTTGAAACTTTGTCAAAAGCTGCCTGAAACTTCTCAAAATCAGATAACCAGGTCCTAATCTGCTTTGAATTGGTTATGTCTACCTTATTCAGTAAAAGAATTAGTCGAACACGGGATTTATACAGAACACTTATCGCTTGCAACATATTACTAACAAAAACTTGTGGATTATTATTTGAACGAGAGGTATCAAGGATGTAGAAGAGAAAAGTTTCATATCGACTTGCAATTGCTTCAGTAATTATTGTTCCCGAAGCCGACCATGTAAAAATTTCTATCTGTCCAGGTGTATCAATAACGATAAAATCTATTTCACTTCGACGCCTTTCACAAAGTGATATAACTTGGTCAAATCTTGTTGCAAAAAGATTAGCAGCTGTTAATATCGCTCCATTAGGTCCTAGATTGTAGTCTTTCATCACTTTTTTAAAGTTGACAGTATCACGAATATCTATATTTGGAACGTATGGAAGTTTAGTCGTGGCTGGATCGATATTCACAATATAGGTTCGCATTTTCTTTGTGTGTGACGACGAATTAAATCTCTGAATGAAACTAGTTTTCCCAGATCCAGCCATACCTACAACTAAAATTGCAACTGTTCTTCTCTCAGAAGTTTCTGGCATCGTAACTACCCTCGTTATCTCGTCGAAGTACTGTAACTTCTATAACTTTGCTATTCTCAGCAAAAATACACTTCAGTGTTGTCAATATTACGTAGTGAGTATGAGGAGAATCTATGAGGAGAACGCCTTATACCCGTTCGTTGTTGCCTACTTCTTTGTATTTTGCCGCAGTTATTTTTTACTTTACACGCTAAACTGTTACGAAATAATGTTAAGTACACTTCACATGACAGGACTTAGACTTCTCTATGGAGGAATGGAGTTCCTTTGCTCTATTCCCTGCCAAGTATTTGTTTTGTTATACAATCAAAACGAACATTATCATGGGTACGTAAAACGTCTTCAGGTCGAATTCGGCAAAAACAGAAAAATTCTCGTTTTTTTCATTTTTTTAAAGAAGTGGTCTGTCTGTAGACACACATTGTTCTCTGAAGGAATTCGTCAAAAGGTAATAATATCCTTGATATCGAGAATTTTAGAGCTACTGTCGTTAGCCATAACATCACGAACAAGTCAAACGAAAATCCATTATTCTTATGAATAGATAAGTTTTATATCGAGAGAAAGAAAGATACCACATCCTCACACGAACATAAACTTTATCTGGGGTGTGAAGTCAAATTCTAAAGACTTGCCGAACCCAGAATCCTCAAAGGAAACTTGAAGTATGAGGGAGGCGTCAGATATACAGGCTGCGAATTTTGATACATTCGCAGTCTGCATGATAGCGTCATGGTACATATCTAATATTGGAGTATTATTGTTGAACAAATACTTGTTGAGCCTCTGGGGTTTCAAGTATCCAATTTTTCTCACTATGCTGCACATGCTTTCGTGCTTAATCCTTAGCATTGTTGTTCGTTTGACAGGATTAGTTCCTCGTCAGCATATCCGGAACAGACGGCACATGTTCAAAGTTTCTGTTCTTTCTCTTGTATTTGTTGTATCTGTAGTTGGAGGGAATATCTCACTCAGGTTCATACCAGTATCTTTTAATCAGGCAATTGGTGCAACTACCCCTTTTTTTACTGCGTTGCTTTCTTTGTGCATATTGAGGAAAAAGGAGACGGCAGAGGTTTTAATATGTTTTCTTTTCTTATTTCTCAGAAATTTGTAAATAGGTGTATATAACATTAGTGCCTGTAGTAGTTGGTATTGTTCTTGCAAGTAACAGCGAACCACTTTTCCATCTTTGGGGATTTCTTGCATGTTTTATGGCGACATTTGCGCGCGCCCTAAAGTCAGTATTACAAGGATTGCTTCTAACAAACGAAAATGAACGGTTAGACTCTTTGAATCTACTCTTATTTATGTCGCCAATTGCGTTGG
>PBRS01000065.1 GCA_002726005.1 Rhodobiaceae bacterium | reverse complement strand
CCTGATAAGGATGACATTTCTATTAATTTCTTGCCTGGCAATTGAGCAAAGACTTCTAGCCCTGCTTCAAGAGGGTCATCAGAATCTATAAACTTCAATTCAGCATTTCCACCGCCAAAAAATTTCTTAAAAACATTTTGAAATTTTTCATTCACTTCTAAGAAGGCTCGTTGCATTCTTTCTCTTCCTTCTTTATTTAAGTCATTAATTCCTGTTCTAAGCTTCTTAATTGCTTCAACAAGATCATCTCTTTCGACCTTAATTTCGTTAATTCTCTCTTTTATCTCTTCTGCCTCCTCTTCAGCTTTTAAATTTACACCACCAAGATCATCTCTTTCTCTTTTTAATCTATCTATATTCATTTGCATTTCATCTTCATCTTCACTATCGACCGAAACATCTAATTCTTTCATAAATTCTGAAGTCTCTTTTTTATGTTCCTTTTCAATTAAGTTAATGATTTCTGATAAACGAGTTTTATTTGACTCAAGCGTTACCTCAACTCTGCCCTTATTCTCTCTTAAATGTGATTCTTGATCAGATAATTCTCTAATTATAAGGACTACATCTCTTAGACTGTTTTCTAATTCAATTAATTTGTCATTATCTTCGTTAGATTTTTTTCTTGCCGATGAAATATTTTCACTCAGGTCTATTTTTTTTGTATCAATATCTTCAGGATTTTGTTCAAGGTTTATATTTTCTTGCTCAAACTTCTTTATTCTCTCTTCCAAAATAGTAATTTGTTCTGTTGCTATATCTTTTCTTTTATTTACATCAGAAATATTTTTTTTATTAAGTAGAATCTTTTCGTAATTCAGCCTCAAATCAGATAGATCTTTATGGGCATCTTTTAATTTATTTCTTAAAGAATCGATATCTCCAGAATTATTTTCAAATTCTTTTATTTCTTCATATATTTCAATCAAACGATTTCTTTGCCCTAATCTTTCAGCTGCAGATCCAGGAGCACCAGCAGATACAACCAAACCGTCCCATCTCCATAAATCCCCTTCTTTTGATACTATTCTTTGTCCATATGTAAGTTTGGAGGAAAGCTCTTCGCCATCTGATTGATTTACCAAACCAGTTTGGTTAAGTCTTTCGCTTAAAACATCTGAACCTTTAACAAATTCTGAAAGCGGTTTACATCCTGATGGCAGGTTTTGAGATTTTTCTTCAATTGATATTTTTTTCCAATGTATGCCATTTTCAGTATCCAAAGAGTGGTACAATTCATCACCAAGCAGAGCATCCAATGCTTTTTCAAAGCCCGGTATAACATCAAGATTCTCTATAAGAGAATTAGTTGCATCAACATTATCACCAATTATTCCTTCTAGAGCATTTTTTTCAGCATAAATTTTTGTAAGATTATTTATCTCTTTATCTAGATCTATAATTAAAGTTTCTTTTTTATTAATTTTAACCTCTAATTCATCTTCGTTAATATTTATATCTTTATTATTACCTATAACATTATTGTTTATATCCTCTAAAATCTGAATTTCTCTTTTTAATTGAAGATTAGTAGTTGAAATCAAATCATCTAATTCTTGTTTTCTTCTACCGGACTGTATTTGATCATTATCAAATCTTTCCATTTCAATAATTAATCTTTGAAGGGCTGCAGAGGAGTCGTTTGCTTCTTTTTTCAACTCAGGTAACGATTCTTGGATATTTAATTCTTCTATTTTTTTATTGCTCACACTCCTAACTATATTTTGATGTTCAACATTTAAAGAATGGAGTTTCTCTTCATTTTCTTTACATTCTAGTTCAATGGTTTTGTATTTTTTTGCAAGAAGTAGAATTTCTGTTTCTCGAATTTTTTCTGATAAATTCTTATATCTATTTGCTTCCCTTGATTGTTTGTTAAGAGATCTAACCTGAGATGCTAATTCTTTTAATATATCATCAAGTCTATCAATATTTGTTTCAGCAGATTTAATTCTTAATTCAGCCTCATGCCTTCTAACATGAAGACCAGAAATGCCTGCAGCATCCTCTAAAATTCTTCTTCTTTCGTTTGGTTTTTGATCAATTAATTCTTGAATTTGGCCTTGTCTTACTAAAGATGGCGATCTTGCTCCAGTTGAAGCATCTGCAAAAAGCATTTGTATATCTCTTGCTCTAGTATCATTACCGTTTAATTTATAAACAGAGCCTGCTTCTCTTTCTATTCTCCTTGTAACTTCAATTATATCAGCATCATTGCACATAAGAGGAGCATCACGATCTTTATTATTTAATACTAGAGAAACTTCGGCTGAGTTTCTTGAGGGTCTATTTTGAGTACCTTGGAAAATAACACCTTCCATACTTGATGCTCGCATGGATTTATAGGAAGCTTCGCCCATAACCCACCTAATAGCTTCAACTAAATTTGATTTGCCACAACCATTTGGACCAACTACACCAGTCAATCCATCTTTTATGTCTATTTCTATTGGTTCAACAAAAGATTTAAAACTTGATAACCTTAATTTGCTAAAATCCAATACTCGCTCCCTATATTAATTTAATCTTTAGAAATACCAAGTTCTGCCAATATGGCATCAAAATCTAGTGATGAAATTTTTTTGTTATTTACAAAAACTGCAGGTGTACTATTAACCCCGAACCTTGATGATGCTAATCTTTGATTTCCTTCAATCATATTAAATAACTCAGTATTGCTAAGACACAATTTAACATCTTCTTCAGATAGACCAGCTAAACGTGCAACCTTTAATAATCCATTATAGGGATTCTCATTATCAAACAACCATTCTTCCTGTGTTTTTAAAAGAACATCAATTACCCCAAAATACTTATTATCTCCTGAACAATGAGCTATCATTGAGCCAGCCATTGCAAGGGGGTCTATTGGATAATCTCTAAAAACATATTTCACTTTTCCAGTGTCTACCAATTCTGACTTTATTCTAGGAAAAACATCTCCATGGAAAGTAGCGCAATGTGGACATGTAAGACTGGCATACTCAACAATAATGCTTTCAGAATTATCTGAACCTAAAGTGTGATCACCTTCAAGATTTGAAGAAACACCACTGGAAAAACTTATATTTGATGATAAATCTCTTGATGCATTAATGTTATCAGCTAAATTTGATGATTGCTGATTTGGCGACAGGAAAAAGATTGCAAGAATCAAACCCAACACAACAACACCAACTAAAAGAATTATATTTTTTTTACCCATAATTACCTCATTTAATATTATTCGTTCTTTTTGCCAATTATACTTTTACCCAAAGAATTAATTGCTTCTTTCAACTCACTCTCTTCAACTTCACTAAGAAAAAAATCAGCCTTTTCATTTATTGAATTTTTATTTTTAATATTTTCTTTTTTTACCTTTTTTTCTTTAATTTCATCTTGAATAAAAGAATTTCGAAATCTAATTCTATTAACTGCTCGATATCCATAATAGTCATTAATTTTTTGTATAATATCAGTTTTAATATATTCCATTTCTGTAGATGTTGCTCCATCTGTAGCAATAGTTAAGACTCCACCACCTTTTTGAATTCTTAATTTTTCGGGTATAGAATTTTTATAATATTCATCTCCAACAATTTCTTTCCAATTATCAATTATATAACTTTTTACAAAACCTTGCTTATTGAAAAAAGGTTTAGAAATTTTAGAAATGTACCAACTGAGTTGCTTAGTTGGAAAAAAATTTTTATCATTTGTTTTTTTAGTTATTTGAGTCTCACACATTATGAAAGTTTCAATAAAAGATAATTTATCAAAAAAAATGCTACTTTGGTATGATAAAAACAAAAGGGATTTACCATGGAGAAAATCAAAAAAAGATTTAAACCCTTATCAAACATGGATATCAGAAATTATGTTACAGCAAACAACTGTTGAGGCCGTGATACCATACTTCCATAAATTTACTGCTAAATGGCCAACAATTAAAAAACTTTCTGAAAGTAATATTGAGGAAATAATGGATGCATGGTCAGGTTTAGGCTATTACTCAAGAGCAAAAAATATTCATAAAGCTGCAAAAATAATCACCAAAGAATATAACGATCAAATACCTAATAATTATGATGAGTTGATAAAATTACCTGGAATTGGTCCATATACTGCAGGCGCAATATTAACAATTGCTTATGATAAAAAGGCTTCAGTAATTGACTCAAATATAGAAAGAATAATTCTAAGAATACAAGGCATCAAAAAACCAAAAGATAAGGTTAAAAAAGAATTAATAAAAATTTCTGAAGAACTATGTCCAGATATTAGAAGCGGAGATTATGTCCAGGCAATGATGGATTTAGGTTCGGCAATTTGTAAGCCAAATAATCCTAAATGTAATTTATGTCCTATTAAAAAATTTTGTTATTCCTACAAAAATAACCTAACAAATTTGATACCTATAAAAAAAACGAGAAAACCAATAAAAATTAGAAAAGCTCGTTTGTTTTGGATTGTATCAAATCAAAATAGAATTTTTCTTCGTAGAAGACCTCTGACGGGACTATTACCTGGTATGTTAGAATTCCCATCTTCTGATTGGATTATTAAAAGTAAAGAGTCTAAAAAAGAAATATTATTTCCTATTAAAGGAAATTGGAAGCCAATCACTGGTAATGTAATGCATACTTTCTCTCATTTTCAATTATCTTTAAAAATTTATATATGTAGAGATGTTAATGAAAAAAAGTTAGAAGGTATTTGGAAAAAAGAAAATGATATTCCTAATCTACACTTACCAAGCTTAATGAAGAAAGTTTATAAACATGTTTTCTCAAACACTAATAACTAGATTTATTTCAAATGAACACAACTCATCAAAAATTCTCTAAAGAACACAATATAATTAAAAAAGTGATTACTGAAGGAGGTAAAATTGCTCTTAAATGGTATAATAATAAACCTAAAGTTTGGAAAAAAGAAGACGGCACAGATGTATCAGAGGCTGATATCGAAATTGATAATTTTCTTCAAGTAGAATTAAAAAAGAAAATACCTCATACCGGTTGGTTGTCTGAAGAAAATAAAGATGACTATTCTAGATTGAATTATGATAAAGCATTAATAGTAGATCCTATAGACGGCACTAAATCTTTTCTTAATGGTAAGAAAGATTTTTGTATTTCAATTGCTTTAATAAACTATGGCAGGCCTATTTCAGCTATTATATATAACCCTATAAATGAGGAATTATTTGAGGCTGAAAAAAATAAAGGTTCATGGTTAAATTCAAAAAAAATTCACACAACAAAAACATCAAAACTTGAGAACTCAAAAATGTGCGCATTCAAACCGATGTTTTCACACCCTGCTTGGAAAAAACCTTGGCCAAAAATGTTTATTGATAATAAAAACTCTATAGCATACCGAATGGCTCTTGTTTCAAGTGGTCAATTTGACTCTATGATGGCATTAAACACCAAATCAGATTGGGATATTGCTGCTGGAGATTTATTAATTACTGAATCTGGTGGAAAAGTTACAGATCACAAAGGGAATCAATTAATATATAATCTTAAAAATATATCGAAAAAATCAATTATAGGCGCATGTGAGGGTTTACATGATAAAATAATTGAGAGAGTTGAAGAGATAAAATTATAGTGTAATTTTTTAAATAGGTTTTGGTTGATAAAATTTTTCAAAATAAATTTAATTTTTTTCCTAATTGTAATAGCTTCGCCAGCTTCTTTCAGTAACTCAGATATATCTGATCCTTACGAAAAATCTAATAGAAGTATTCATGAATTTAATGATAAAGTTGATGTTTATTTATTAAGACCTGTTTCTGTTGGCTATAGTCTGTTGCCAAACCCTATAGAAGATGGAATATCAAATATACTTCAAAACTCAGGGGAGCCAATCAACTTTACTAATTATATTTTACAAGGTGAGATAAAAAATGCCTTATCGAGTTTAATGAGATTTATTATTAATTCTTCCTTTGGTCTTCTGGGCGCTATTGATTTGGCAGATAAATTAAATTTAAAAAAAAATGACACTGATTTTGATAAAACTCTTGAGAAGTGGGGGGCAAGTGAAGGTAATTATTTGGTTCTACCTTTTATTGGGCCAAGATCTTCACGTCACCTTGCTGGAAGCATAATTGATATAGCTTTAAATCCACTTAATTATTTTCTTAGAGATGAAGATAATACAATAAAAATTTCACCTACTATATTGTATGCTGTTTCAGCGAGATCAGGAAACATGGAGACTATTGATAATTTACGAGAAACATCAATAGATTATTATAGTTCTTTAAAATCCATTTACTATCAAAGCAGATCTTCTGATATAGATGAAATTTTAGATGAAAAGATATTTGATGATTTTTTTGAATCAATAGAAGAAGAGAATAACAATGATTAAAAGGATTTTAACTTTACTTATATTATGCTTTTTTTTTCCATTTAATTCTGTTTTCTCTGACAGTAAATTTTTGTCACCTGAAGAGTATGTAACTTTTATAGCTCAAGAAACCCTTGATATTCTTGGAAATAAAAATAAGAGCACTGATGAGAAGGTAGACAATATTACAAATATATTTTTAACTAATTTAGCTGTAAGAGAAATATCTTTATTTGTATTAGGGCCTTATAGAAGAAATTTAGATTCTATTCAAAAGACTGAATATATAAATTTAATTAAAAGATTTGTATCAGAAATATATTCGATCAGATTAGTTTCTTTTCCATCAGGTGATTTTAGTATTCTTAGTTCAACCGATAATGGAAGATCTGGGATAATAGTAAAAACTTTAATTCAATTTTCAAATGACCCTAATCCAACAAAAATTGATTGGAGGCTTTTTAAAAAACAAGATGGTGATTTTAAAATCTTTGATATACGTGTTGTCGGAATTTGGATGGCTCAGGAACAAAGGTCAACATTTACATCATTTTTAAGTAAAAATAACGGAAACATCGATAAATTAATGGATAGATTGGAAAAACAATTAAGTAAGTAATTATCGTGAAAATTTTTTATATTTAATTCGAGAAGGGGTTTCGCTTTCTTCGCCTAATCTATTTTTTCTATCTATTGAATAATCTGAATAACTTCCCTCGAACCATTCAATACTACTATTACCTTCAAAAGCTAATATATGTGTGCATATTCGATCTAAAAACCACCTATCATGACTAATTATCATTGCACAGCCTGAAAACTTATCTAAGGCATACTCTAGAGCAAACAAAGTTTCTACATCTAAATCATTTGTTGGTTCATCAAGTAATAAGACATTAGCACCAGATTTAAGCGCTTTAGCTAGGTGAATTCTATTTCTTTCTCCTCCAGATAATTGACCTACTTTTTTTTGCTGATCTGAGCCTTTAAAATTAAAGGCACTGGTATAAGCGCGTGTATTAATAGTTGTTGAATTAATTTCAACAATATCATTTCCTTCTGAAATTTCTTCCCATACTGTTTTACTTGGATCAAGAGTTTCTCTTGATTGATCTACATAACTTAAATTGACTGTTTCGCCTAATCTTACTGATCCAGTCGTTGGATCTAATTTATCTGAAATAATATTAAAAAGTGTTGTTTTGCCTGCGCCATTAGCACCTATGATCCCAACGATGGCTCCTTTTGGAACTTTGATAGATAAATCCTCAAAAAGCACTTTATCTTCGATAACTTTCTTTAAATTACTTATTTCAATTACTAAATCTCCAAGCCTTGGTGCAGTTGGGATTATAATTTGAGGGTCATCTATAGATTGAATATTTTCTTTATTTAGAAGAGATTCATAGTTACTTATTCTTGCTTTTGATTTAGATTGCCTAGCTTTAGGGGATGATGAAATCCAACTAACTTCACTCTTTAATCTTCTTAATCTTGCATTTTCATGTTTAGTTTCTAATTCAATTCTTTTTTGTTTCTGAATTAACCATTTACTATAATTTCCTTCATAAGGAATT
>PBRS01000064.1 GCA_002726005.1 Rhodobiaceae bacterium | reverse complement strand
CACTATGAAAATTTATCGGATGAGGAATTAACAGAAAGCCCTTTTCAATTTATTTTCCCAAATATTGCAATGGGAGTACAAGCAGATGGTTGCATTCTCTTAAATTGGTTCCCTCATCCAGCAGATCCAGAGAAATGCTTTTTTGATCTTTGGGATATGGGATATCCAATTGGAGGATCTGCAAAAGGTATAGGTAAAACAGGTAGAGATACCGATAAAGAATTCACCTCAACCTCAGCAGGCATAGGTAAACAAGATTTAGCTAATGATCAAGAATTTCTTAGTCGTACTAAAGTAAATCCAGTTAAACTTCAAGAAGTTGAATTAGATTTTCGAGATTATGACGACGGTAAAGGGGTTGAAGACCTATGGGATCATGTAGTTTACCAGGACTGGCAACTAACTGACGGTTTAAGAAGAGGTGTAAGATCTAAAGGATATCAAGAGCCTTATCTAGCAGCTCAAGAAACAAGGGTTAGATATTTTCATGAGACATTACATGATTATCTATATGGAAAAGAAACCAAATAAAAAAAGCGCCTAAATTGGCGCTTCTTTCATAAATTTAAAAAATCAATTAATTTTGTTTAGGTAGCCAAATCTGAGTTAATATTATTATAGTAACTACTGCTAAAAAGGCTATGCCTAAAGGGGTTGGGGTTGTAAGTGCTTCCGTAGTACCAACATATTCAAGATAAGCCTGAGCACCTTCTGATATTGATCCATTTTGTTCTTTAAGATTTGTAAGCGCTCTTGCGGTAACTATCCATAAATTCCCACCAAATGTATATTGCTGCCAAGCAAATGCTACAACAATAAGACCAAATGCAGTTGATATAATTTTTGCTAAAACATTAGATTCATCTGAAGCTCTTGTTGCAGCCGCAACTCTTAATGATAGCCAAATAGCTAATATAATTCCTATTGAGACTAATGCTGTACCTGCTCTATTGCTTGCCCATAAAGTCCATATTTGAAATTCTTCCATTTTTTTCTCCTTTATTAAATAATGAATAAATTTATATAATTTTTTATTATTTTTATTTCTTTACCCAAATTGGCGCAAGAAGAGCAATAACAACTACTATCCACCAGACGCCCATTATCGGATCCCAAGGAATTAAAGAAAATTGAGGAGGTTCAGAAATTGGTAAAAAATCTACAAACCTTTGTGCATGTGGCGATAAGCCATCCAATTGTCCTAAAGAATATGAAGCGCTTCTCCAATTAATGGAAAAGAACCCAGAAATCTGTAAACCGCTATAAACTATTCCTAGCCCGAATAAAGAACTGATAATTTTTGTAGGTAAATTAGCTCCTTGATCATAAATTCTTAATGATCCTCTTAATGCTGCCCACAAAAGAACAAAAACGCCCAATTGAAACATTGCATTGCTTATAGCTTGCATCCAAAACATATTTAGAATTTGATATTCAGTCATATAACCCTCCTTATTAATCTTTAAACTGAGAACAATTCTTATCTAATAAGAAATTTTGAATTTATGCGATATTTTTTTTTAATTTTATGTGGATAACTTTTTTAATAAAATTATTAAAGGCTTTATATCTGAGACTCATGTTCTTCAACGATATAGGTCCTCATTAATGATAAATCGAATAATTGTTCCTCATCGTCATTTATTTCTTTTTTAATTTCAGGTTTTTGAAGATTTTCTGCACATTTTTCAAATGTTTCCATGTCTGGATACCATATTTCCATCAATACATCGAAATCTGGATCATATATTTTTCCTGTTCGATCGGGTAAAGGATTAGTAAAACGCCTAACATATTTTGTAGCGTACCCTGTCAGATATTTTTCACCTATTATTCTGTGCTTAGTTTCATAGTATTCTCGAAATTCATCGATTGTCATACCTTCTCTTCTTCTCATAGGCATTATAACTTTTATCATGACATTTTCCTTTATTTATCCATTACCTTAAAAGTTACTCCAGCATTTGGTAAACGGTCAATAAGGGTATCGCCCATTGCTGAAGCAGGAGTCCAAAAACCACCACCAACATTTAAGTCATCTTGAGCTAGAGCCATAGCACTTTCCGATATCATTTTAGCAGTCGATTTATATCCTGGATCTTTATCTCCGTGTATCCATACCCTTATATCTTTATCTCTATCTGTTGGATGAATACCTAATAATTCGATTTCAAAAAAACCATTTTCCATTGTTTCTTCTGAAGGCCCTTCACCTGGTTTAGGCAGAAAACTTTTCAAGATCGATCTGGTTGGAGAAAATGCAGCCATTCCTGCCATTCCCCCGGTCACCATTCCGGATGTAGTCGCACCAATTAAACCTTTCGGCCCTTTGCCTGTAATACTACCTTCATTATATTCAAAATCATCGCCATAAATATTATTGAGCAATTCATTTGTTCTTCTAACTACTCTAGTATTAATTCCTGCCATAATAAAAGGGCCAACCCAAGCATCAAAGTCTTCGTCAAAATATGGTGACATTTTATCCGGTCCATCTAAACCTTTTTCTTTATCGTTAAGAGCATATGGGTTTGCAATAATTTTAAGAATAGAAGAATCCTTTTTGGCTTGCTCCATCATTGACATAAGGCTATCAACAGTTCCTCCACTGGCGCCTCCTGAGAAGCCTCTTGTTCTATATTTTATTTGTTTTGCATTTACACCATGTAACTCACGCATATTTTTTTGAAGAAAATAAACTCCTATATCTGATGGAATGCTATCAAAACCACAAGTGTGAACAATTTTTGCTCCACTTTCTTTTGCAGTATTTTGATATTTAGTTATCATTTGCCTCATCCAATGCACTTCGCCAGTTAGATCACAATAATGAGTTCCATTCTCAGCACATGCTTCTACTAACTCAGACCCATATCTCGCATATGGACCAACAGTTGTTAGTATCACCTTTGTTTTCTTAACTAGATCAACCAAGGATTCCTTATCATGACTATCCGCAATAAGAATTGGAATATTTCTTCCATCAATTATCTCTTTAATCTTTGACTCATTTCTACCTGCAACAGCCCATGTTAAATTACTATTATTTTGATTATTATGAATATAATCGACGGCTAATCTTCCTGTAAATCCACTAGCTCCCCAGATAATAATATCGTATATTTTTTCCATCTCATTCTCCAATTTTATTAATTTATCCTAAATGGATCATCAACTAAGCTTTCAGGATTAGTTAGATCATTTTCAAAAAGACACTTTTCAATCAAAACAGTATCAAAAAAAGCATGAAGTTCAATTATCTTGTTATCTTTTATAGTAAAAATTTCACAGTAAGTTTGTTCATACATTTCACCATTCTTTGTTGGTCCTCCGCCCTGCATCATGCCAACAACTCTGTCATTCTCAGCAGCAATTATTTTCCATTCTTTTGAAAATTGAACTTTATCGCTTACAAGTTTTTCTAGAAGCTTTTCACCTATCATTCCATTACAACAGGCATCTTTTCCATAAATACGTCCGGAAACAGGTGTATTTCCGAGCATATTATAAACAACATCATCATGATGCATATTATATATCGTTTCAAAATCACCTTGCTCTAATGCAACATACCACTGCTCAATTAATTCTCTATTTTCTTCAACGCTCATTAGCTTATTCCTTAAAATCATTGTTTGAAAACATAACTATTTAAGACTATATAATTTGCATGAGATTACTATTAGTTTTTTTTATAATTATATTTTCTACTTCCATATCTTTTTCAGAAGATAGATTTTCTAATTCTGATGGCAAGAAGAATGAAAAAAGTCTAAGTGAAGTACTAAAGTGGAGCTGGAGTCGGGAAGAACCAAAAAAAGAATTCATTGAAACAAATGAAATAATAAATTCTAAATTTTTTGAGGACCGTAAATTTTATGCTTTATGGATTGGTCATTCGACATTTCTAGTTAATAATGGCGATATTACAATTTTATTTGATCCTATTTTCTCGGATAGAGCCTCTCCATTATCTTTTGCTGGGCCAAAAAGACTAATTAAACCTGTAATCGATATTAAAGATTTACCAAAAATTGATGTTATTACAATTAGTCACAATCATTATGATCATCTTGATATAAATAGTTTAAGAAAAATACAAAAGAGATTTCCTGATGTTAAAATTTTAGTTCCTAAAGGTGATTTAAAATTATTAAAAAACTATCAGCTTATTCATGGATACGAATTTATATGGTGGGAAGATAAAATAATAAGTAATACAAAATTTACATTTACTCCGGCACAACATTGGTCAGCAAGAGGTCTTAGGGATAGAAATAAAAGTTTATGGGGAAGCTGGTTCATTGAAAACGATAATAAGAATATCTTCCACGCTGGTGATACAGGTTATTCAGAAGATTTTGTTGAAATAAAAAATAAACTTGGGTCAGTAGATTTTGCAATGATACCAATTGGTGCATATGATCCTGAATGGTTTATGAGTTATTCTCATGTTACTCCAGAGGAAGCTTTGAACATAGCTAGAGATCTTGATGCCAAAAAAAGTATTGGAATGCATTGGGGAACATTTATATTAACTGATGAGCCAGTGCTAGAGCCAAGAGAAAGATTGAATAAAATTTCTAATCAAAAAAATATCGACTTCTATACTGTAACACCTGGAAACATAATTGATTTGTACTAGTTTAAACCAATCTTCTGTTCATAATTTTAAATACTATCATTAATAAAGTGATTGAAATAAGTATCCATTTGCATTGATTAAAAATACTGCCAAAAAATATTTCATACAAAGATATGTCTTCAAAAGATTTTGAAGACATCATTTTGGAAATTAATATGTTTTCCAAAATGTCAAAAGCTCCTGATAAAATCGGTATAAAGATTAAAAATTTATTATTAATATTATTTTTAAATGAAACTAATATGAAAAATAAAGTATAAAGAAATGGAAATATTGTATCTAATATTAAGGCTGAATATATATAATTTTTCCTACCAATTTCACCTAAAGACTCGTATGTAAAAAATACTTTTTCTTGATTAAACCCAAAAGAAAGATCGAGCATATATTTAAAAATGTCATTTGGTAAGTTCTGAAAAATAATTGAGCAAGCAATTAATAGAATAAAAATAAATAATAAAAACTTATTAGAAAAAAGAGTTTTCTTTTTTAAAAAGAAAAACATTCAGACTTTATCTTCTTCCTTCAATGTAATCATTTAATACTTCATGATACCTTCTAACCCTTCTTTCTTGGTTGGTTAAAATTGCATCATCAAAGCCCTTTGACTTAACGCCTTTTTGTTGGCCTATGGCCATGCTGATATCTTGATCAGTAACATAACCCATAGATCCTTCTGGATATATTACCCATTCATGCATGGCTGGTTTCAATGGTCTTGGCCCAAGAGGTGTTTCAGTCATATTCTCCCCAGCAGTATTTTCAGTTGTATCTGATCCCATAAAGGTTGCTGAGGCTGATAATTGTTCCATGTCTGGAACAAGCCACCAATGCTCAAAAAGACACTTTTCTGGATTTGTCGGGTGTGGTTGTGGTCTTTGAAACTGAATCCCGTCAGGAGTCATAGTAATATCATAATTAGGAAAACAATTATAAAAATAATAATCAGTTAATTGCTCATCAGTTAAAAATTCATAATGCCAAAAACCTCTATCTTTTGCTAGTTTTCTCTTTTGCTCTTGTATAGCTAACCTAGTTTCTTGAGCTTTGCCTTTAAAATCCTCAGGGTTGAGATCCCATGCCTCTAACGCAGCATCAAGAGGGAAATTAACTTCATTTGGTGATTGATCTCCTAACGCAGGTTTATGACCAGGCATGAGCATTCTGTTATGACCATTATCATACATATCAAATTGCGAAAATTTATAATCATTTTCGATATGAACTGAGAGCTCAGGATGTAATGTTGGTAAATGATATGACTCATTAAAATTATCGTGAATTATCTTCCAATTACAATCAACCTCACAAGTGAGATTTAAAACCCTGATATATTTCTCAGGTTGGTAAGGACTCATATGACTAATTAAAGGATTAAGAGCTTCTTCAAATTTCTGAGGTTTTTCAGCAAGAGTAATCCAAACAAAACCAAGCGCAACTTCACAATGAATTTCTTTTAATTTAATTTTTCCACAAGGATTACCATCATTAAAATCCTCAGGATCTTGAAGATTTCTTAGAATTCCTTCAGTATCATATTCCCATCCATGATAAGTGCATTTAAATGTATCCAATGATCCATTTTCAACATGAACCAATATATTTCCTCTATGAGGACAAACATTATAAAAAGCTTTTATAGAGGTGTCTTTTTGACGAACTACTAAAATTTCCTCCAGACCAATTTTATAAATAAAAAAATCATCTGGTTCAGGTATTTCAGATGCAATTCCTGCAATCTGCCATACCTTTGTCCACATATGATCCCATTCTTTTTGCATAAATTCTTTTGAATAATATCTTTCACCTGAAATCTTATCCCCTCTTAGCTCAGGATCAGGATGCTTATCCCTTGGTGTAGGTATAATTTTATTCATTATAATTACTCTCCATAAAGATTGCTAAACGATCTCTTAGAAAATTTCCATTCACCATCTTCTTTAATACATTCATCATCATATTGGCCACAAGGTCGTAATTCAGTTCCATCCGGTAAAACTGCCGTTTCAATAGTATAGCTTCTCATGGAAGCCTTATCGCCATCAATTTTAATAAAACCGGGTTGAGCGATCATATGAACAAATGGATATCCTTTCATAGCTTCATTCCAAACATTAACGATTGTTTCTTTTCCTTCATTTTTGATATCCAAATGAGGAATTTCCCAGATAGCGTTTTCTGACCATGTGCTGCCCCAGATGCTAGAATCTCTTTGATTAACGCCGTCACAATATCGATCTAAAAGCTCTCTTATAGCTAATTTTTCTTCCAAAATACTCATAGAAAACCCCCATATTAATAAATTACTAAGCTCAATTAATTTATAGTCTAGGTTAAAATATAATGAAATTACAGTTTTTTTTAAGTAAATAACTTATTTTAAAAATATATCGTTTTTTCTTGCTAAAATAAAAAATTAACATAAAAAATAGGAAATGCTATATATGGTATTGATATGAGTGAAATAAAAAAAGAAAATCAAAAGCTTTCAGTTGTTAAAACTGGTGACGAAAGATCGCCAGATACAAGTTATACAGAATACTTGATGGAAGATGCAAAAACAGTACCTGAATTTATGGTTGAAGAAACTTATGAGTATCTTGGCTCAGAAGATATAGATACTTCCAGATATATTTCTAAAGAATTTTTTGAAAAAGAAAGAGACTGCATGTGGACTAGAGTGTGGCAGTTTGCTTGCAGAGTAGAGGATATTCCTGAGGTTGGCGATAGTCTTGTCTACGATATACTTGATTGGTCTTTTTTAATTGTAAGATCTGAGGAAGATAAAATTCAAGCTTTTTATAATAGCTGTTTGCACAGAGGAAGAAGAATTAAGACTGAACGCGGATTTGGTAAAGATTTACAATGTCCTTTCCATGGGTTTTGTTGGAATTTAGATGGATCATTAAAATTTACTCCTGCTCCATGGGATTTTCAGCACATAAAAGATAGAGATTTTAAGCTTCCAGAAGTTAGAGTTGAGATTTGGGAAGGATTTGTATTTATTAATATGGATGATAAAGCTGTCTCACTAGAAGATTACCTTGCTCCTCTTCCAGAACATCATAAAAGATGGAATCTAGGTGATTGTAAAAAAGTTATTCATGTTTCAAAAGTAGTTCCAGGTAACTGGAAAACAGTTCAAGAAGCATTTATGGAATCTTTTCATGCAACATTAATTCATCCTGAGATTTTACCTTTCCAAGCAGATGAAAATGCACGTTACGATATTTACGGCGATCATATGAATAGAAATATTGCTTTAACAGGAAAACCAAGCCCTAATCTCAAAAATGTAGATGAGCAGGAAATACTAGATACCATTTTCTATGGATCTGGTCGAATGGCTGCAGATGATAAGATTATTGTTCCAGAAGGAGAAGAAGCTAGAAAGGTTGCAGCTCAAGCTATGAGAGATGCTTTTGAAGAAGCCGATGGACATGATTACTCTGATAAATCAGACGCAGAAATGCTTGATGCAATAGTGTATAATGTATTTCCAAACTTTTCACCTTGGGGTGGTTTTCCAAGAAACCTTATCTATAGATTTCGACCAAATGGAAATAGAGAAGACTCTGCAATAATGGAAGCTATGTTTTTACAGAGAAATCATAAAGATCCTGATAAGCAAGAAAAATACGAGCCAATCCCAATACATTACTTAAATGATGATGAAAACTGGGATGATGCTGAAGAATTAACTGGTATAGGTTTTATTTTTGATCAAGATATGGGTAACATACCTGAGGTTGAAAGAGGAATTCGAGCGAGTAAATCTGGTAAAATAACATATGCAAATTATCAAGAAAGTAGACTTAGACATTACCATCAAACCATGGACAAATATATCTCAAAGGGTCCTTTTAAACCTTAAGCAGTACTACCTCCGTCAACAGAATAAACAGAGCCTGTAACAAAAGAACTATCATCACTTGCAAGAAAAAGCATTACTTTAGCTACATCTTCTGGTTTGCCATATCTACCAAGGGGTATATTAGATAACATTAAATCCTTCGCTTGATCTGACTCTCCTGGCATCAAGCCTTCTTCTAAACTTCTCATCATTCTTGTTTCTACAGGTGATGGATTAACTGTGTTTACTCTAATGTTCTGTTCTGCGCATTCTTTTGCAGCAGATTTCATTAATCCAATTACGGCATGTTTACTTGTTGCGTATGCGCCTATTTGCGCTGCGCCAGATAAACCCGCAAT
>PBRS01000063.1 GCA_002726005.1 Rhodobiaceae bacterium | reverse complement strand
TTCCTAATTAAAACTTATCTGCAGTATATTTCCTTGCTAATTCTTCAATATTTTCAGGCGGCCAATTTGGTATATCCATTCCGAGAGATAAACTCATTTCACTTAATACTTCTTTTATTTCATTGAGAGATTTTCTTCCGAAATTTGGAGTTCTTAACATTTCATTTTCAGACTTAAGAATTAAATCACCAATATAAACAATATTATCATTTTTTAAGCAGTTGGCGGATCTAACGGATAATTCAAGCTCATCAACTTTCTTGAGAAGTGATGCATTAAATTCTAATTCATCTTCGCTTTCCTCTATAATCTCTTCTTCTGGTTCATCGAAATTAATAAAAGGATTCAGTTGATCAATTAAAATTCTAGCAGAAAAAGCAAGCGCATCCTCGGGTTTTATAGAGCCGTCGGTTTCAATTGATAAGGATAATCTATCATAATCAAGGAATTCTCCTTCTCTAGCATTATCAACATCATATGAAACATTTGTTACTGGACTATAAATGCTATCCACTGGAATCATGCCTATTGGGTCATCCTCATCTCTATTTTCTTCAGCAGAAACATAACCGCTTCCATTTTTAATATATAATTCCATTCTAAAAGAAATATTTTCATCAAGGGTACACAAGACTAAATCAGAATTCATAACCTCAATATCGTCAGTTAAAGATATGTCACCAGCAACAACAACTCCAGGCCCTGTTTTCTCAATTGTAAGAATTTTAGTACCATTAAAATCAGCTCCAAAAATTATTTTTTTAATATTTAAAGCAATATCTATGACATCTTCTCTAACCCCTGAAATTGAAGAAAACTCATGTAATACACCATCAATTTTAAATCCGTAAACTGCAGAACCTTGAAGAGAAGATAAAAGCACCCTTCTTAGGGCATTGCCTAGAGTTATTCCATATCCTCTTTCCAATGGCTCAACAACTAATGTAGATTTCTTTAGAGGATCTGATCCAGCCTCCATATTTACTACATTAGGTTTAAGTAATTCTCGCCAATTTTTTTCAATACTCAAATCAAATCCCCTTTAAAAATATAAAAATTTTATAATTAAACTCTTCTTCTTTTAGGAGGCCTACACCCGTTATGAGGTATAGATGTTACATCCTTAATAGAAGTTATAGTAAAACCAGTTGACTGGAGCGCTCTTAATGCGCTTTCTCGACCTGACCCTGGCCCTTGTATTTCAACCCTTAAAGTTTTAACGCCATGTTCTAAAGCCTTTGTTCCTGCGTCTTCTGCAGCCATTTGAGCTGCATAGGGAGTAGACTTTCTAGAGCCCTTAAATCCCATTAAACCAGCAGATGACCAACTAATGGTATTACCATTTTCATCAGATATAGTAATCATTGTATTATTAAATGTTGAATTAACATGCGCTATTCCTGAGGAAATATTTTTCTTATTACGCCTTTTTACTCTTTTATTTTCTTCAGCCATTACTTATTCCTTAAGCCGTTTTCTTTTTACCAGCTATAGCTTTAGCGGGACCTTTACGTGTTCTAGCATTAGTATGAGTTCTTTGCCCTCTAACTGGAAGACCTCTTCTATGTCTTAAACCCCTGTAATTCCCTAGATCCATAAGCCTTTTAATATTTGTTGAAATATCTCTTCTAAGCTCACCTTCAACTCTATATGAGCCATCAATGATTTCTCGTATCTGAATTACCTCAGTTTCAAGCAGCTCATTAACTCTTTTATTCTTATCAATTCCCGCTTTTTCACAAATGTTTAATGCTGATTTATCACCTATACCGTGAATATAGGTCAATCCTACGGAAACCTTTTTATTTGTGGGTATATTTACGCCTGAAATACGAGCCAATTAAGCCTCCGAAAATAATATTCATAAAAACTGATGAATTTGCGGATTATAGCCCTCAAATCCTTACAGTCAACTAACTAAATGTCATTATCCAAAAAATTTTCAATATCAAGTGAAACTTCACTTATAGACTTCATCCCATTGATTCTTTTAAATTTTTTGTTATTATTGTAATACTCTCCTAAAGGAGCTGTTTGAGTTTTATATTCATCCAATCTTTTAATTAGAACATCTGATGTATCATCAGCTCTCTTTTCTTCATTATTTTGTTTAGATCTTAACTCAATTCTTGACTCAAGAACCTCAAAATCGACATCTAAAAATAAAATTTTACCTATACTTCGATCAATATCCATTAAGACTTTATTCAACGATTCTGCTTGGGCAATATTTCTTGGATATCCATCTAAAATAAAACCTTGATCACAATCACTTTGTGAGACTCTTTCTTTAATAACATCTAAAACTAAATCATCGGATACTAATTCACCTTTGGCCATTATATTTTTTACTTTATTACCTAGATCAGTTTCATTTTTAACTGATTGCCTTAAAATATCGCCAGTAGATAGATGAGGTATAGAAAGTTTACTTTGGATAAAATTAGCTTGTGTTCCTTTTCCAGATCCTGGAGGTCCTAACAAAATAATTATCATGATCTTCTTCTTGAGGCTAACCTAGATTTTTTCAAAAGTCCTTCATATTGATGAGCAAATAAATATCCTTGAAATTGTGTCATTGTATCCATAGCAACATTAACGATAATTAAAATTGAAGTTCCCCCAAAATAAAAAGGAACAGAATATCTTGAGATTAAAAATTCTGGCATTAAACAAACAAGAACAAGATATGCAGCTCCAACAACGGTAAGTCTGCTTAAAATAAAATCAATATATTCAGCTGTTTTTTCTCCAGGTCTTATACCAGGAATAAAGCCGCCCTGCTTTTTTAAATTATCTGCAGTATCAGACGGATTAAAAACAATTGCAGTATAAAAATAACAAAAGAAAGTTATTAAGCCTGCATAAAGAAGCATGTACAAAGTCTGACCCCTTCCCAACATAGCGGTAATTGTACTAAGCCAATCCTGTCCTTCTCCAGTTGAAAAATTTGCAATTGTGATTGGCATCAAAAGTAAAGATGATGCAAAAATAGGCGGGATAACACCGGCAGTATTAAGCTTTAAAGGTAAGTGCGAATTATCACCGCCAAACATTTTATTTCCAACTTGTCTTTTTGGATATTGAACAATTAGTCTTCTTTGAGCTCTTTCTATAAAAACCACAAAAGTAAGAATAATGATTACTAAAAAAACCAGACCTATGATCAAGGCTCCTGAAAGCGCTCCCTGTCTACCTAATTGAAGTGTACCAAATAAGGCGGCAGGTAATTCCGCTATAATACCAGCAAATATGAGAAGGGAAATTCCATTTCCTAATCCTCTAGATGTAATTTGTTCACCTAACCACATTAAAAAAATTGTTCCGCCGACTAATGTTATTACAGCTGAGATCTTAAAGAAAAGACCTGGATCAATAACAACACCTGATGCACCTTCTAAGCCTACAGCTATTCCCCATGCTTGAATTGTTGCTAAAAAAACAGTACCATATCTAGTATATTGATTTATTTGTCTTCTTCCTTGTTCTCCGCCTTCTTTTTTCAAATAATTAAGCCTTGGAACGACAGGAACAACAAGTTGTATTATGATGGATGAGGTTATGTATGGCATAATACCAAGAGATAATATTGCCATTCTGCCAACAGCACCGCCAGCAAACATATTAAAAATTCCAATAATACCTGACTGATTTTGTTCAAAAATTTGCCTTAAGGTATCAATATTGATGCCAGGCAAAGGCAAATAAGTGCCTAAACGGTAGACCAAAAGGGCTAGCAACGTAAACCAAATTCTTTTCTTTAATTCAGTTGCATTCCTAAAGGCAGAAAAACTTATATTTGAAGCTAGTTGTTCAGCGACAGATGCCATCTATGTTCCTTCCGTATCCTCAGGCACATTATCTTCATCTTGAGATTCAATTATATCTTCTTTATTTTCGTCTGAATTATTTTCAACAACTTTGTTGTCTTCCGAAACATCATCTTTTTGTTTAGTGTTATTAGCTTTTTTTGTAACTTTCCTATTTCTTTTTGTTTTAGGTGTTTCAAGAATATTAATAGTTCCTCCCAAGGATTGAATTAACTCTATTGATGATTTTGTAGCCTTAGAAATTGATATATTAATTTTAGATTTTAGATCACCTTTATTTAACAATTTAAAACCATTTGGACTTTTCTTTATTGCACAAGATGAAATGAAATCAGCTTCAGTTATTTCTTTATCAATTTTTAAAAGTCCATTATCAATATATGACTGAAGCTTGCCTGTAGTAATCTCGGTATATTTCTTTTTAGTAAAATTATTAAACCCTCTTTTTGGTAAGCGCATATGGATAGGCATTTGCCCGCCTTCAAAACCTTTAATGGCTACTCCAGATCTTGATTTTTGACCTTTATGACCTCTACCAGCTGTTTTTCCTTTGCCCGAACCTATGCCTCTTCCAACTCTAGTTCTTGACCGTCTTGATCCAGGGTTATCTTTTAATTCATTTAATCTCATGATTAATCCTCTGAAATAACTTCAACCAAATGGTTAACTTTATTTATCATACCTCTAATTGATGGCGTATCATCTAATTCTACAGTTTTATGAAGTTTATTTAGACCCAACCCTACTAAATTTTTTTTCTGATAAGGTTTTCTTCTAACTGAACTAGCAATTTGCTTTACTTTTATCTTTTTCATTTATGCCTCGCTAGTAAATTCTTCCTGATTGTCAGATTTAGTTACAACTTCACTTACTTTTTTATTTCTTCTAGCAGCAACTTGTCTTGGGCTATCTATTTTAGAAAGAGCATCAATAGTAGCTCTAACCATATTATATGGATTAGACGAACCAATAGATTTTGCAACTACATCCTGCACACCTAAAACTTCAAAAACAGCTCTCATTGGACCACCTGATATTATTCCTGTTCCTGGAGGTGCGGTTCTTAAAATCACCTTACCTGCGCCATGACGCCCTTCAATATCGTGATGAAGAGTTCTACCCTCTTTTAAAGGAACTTTAATTAATGAATTTTTTGCAGAATCGGTAGCTTTCTTTACAGCTTCTGGAACCTCTCTAGCTTTGCCATGACCAAAACCAACATGACCTTTTTGATTTCCAGCTACAACTAATGCTGCAAAGCTGAATCTTCTTCCGCCCTTAACAACAGATGCAACTCTATTAATAAAAACTAATTTATCAATAAAATCGTTATCATTATCTTGAAAATTTTTATCTTCTAAAGCCAAAATATTCTCCTAAAAAATTAGTCCTGCTTCCCTAGCTCCATCAGCCAAAGCCTTTACTCTTCCATGATACCTATATCTACCTCTATCAAAGAAAACATCTTTAATACCTGCATTAATACCTTTTTCACCTATTATGGAACCTACTTTAGAAGCGCCGTTTATATCACTTCCCTTTTCCTTAAAATCTTTATTTAGAGATGAAGCAGAAACAATTGTCTTTCCTGAGGCATCATCAATAATTTGTGCATAAATATGTTTTGATGATCTAAAGACTGTTAATCTGCATTTATCTACAGCTTTTGCTTTAAGATCTTTCCTAACACGATTTTGTCTTCTTTTATCTGTATTTAGCTTTACCATTTAATTATTTCTTCTTACCTTCTTTTCTAAAAATGTATTCATTCTCATATTTTACCCCTTTACCTTTGTAAGGTTCAGGTGGTCTAAAAGCTCTTATTTCAGCAGCTACTTGACCGACTTTTTGTTTATCTATACCACTTATTATAATTTCAGTTTGTGTTGGTGTTTCAATTTTTATTCCATCTGGTGCTTCATAATTAATATCGTGACTAAAACCAAGTGATAATTGGATATTATTACCTTTCATTTGAGCTCTATAACCAACACCAGTAATTTCAAGTTTTTTTGAAAAACCTTCACTCACTCCTATAACGCCATTCGATATAAGGGTTCTTTGTAGACCCCAATTTTTTGAAAAACCTTGATTATCTTCACCCTTAGTAACTGTTATTGTTTTATCGGCAATCTCAATACTTGCTCCCTCAAATACTGGAGCAGAAAGCTCACCTTTAGGACCAGTCAATTTTATTTCATCTTGAGCTAAATTAGCTTCAACATTATCTGGTATTTCTATAATCTTTTGACCTATTCTTGACATAACAACACACTAACTAAATTAAAAAACAGTACACAAAACTTCACCGCCAACATTATTGTTTCTTGCTGACTTATCTGACATAACTCCTTTTGGAGTTGATAAAATTGAAATACCTAAACCATTACGAACAAGGCTCATTCCGCTTACTGAGGAATAGACTCGTCTACCAGGCTTTGAAACTCTGGTGATTTCCCTGATTACTGGCTCACCTTCATGATATTTTAGATCGATTTGAACTTCAGATTTTCCATTTTCATAATCAGTAGTTGAAAAGCCTCTAATAAAGCCCTCACTCTTTAAAACCTCTAAGATATTAACTCTTAGATTTGAACTTGGAGAATCTACAGTATCCTTACCTCGTAAATGTGCATTACGAATTCTGGTAATCATATCTCCTATTGGATCATTTATATTCATTAGTACCTCACCAACTAGATTTCACTACACCAGGTAGCTTTCCATGAGAAGCTAACTCTCTTAAAGCTATTCTTGATAAACCAAATTTCCTATAAACTGCTCTTGGCCTTCCAGTTAAAGAACATCTATTTCTTATACGTGATTTAGAGGAGTTCCTTGGTAGCTTTGATAGCTTTAATCTTGCTTCAAACTTATCCTCAGCAGAAGATGATTTATCATTTGCGATAGCCAAAAGACTTGCTCTTTTTTCTTTGTACTTATTCCAAAGTTTTCTTCTTTTTAAATCTCTTTGAACTAAACTAACTTTTGCCATATTTACCTCTTTTTTAGTTTCCAAAAGGAAAGTTAAAACCCTTTAATAATGCTAAGGCTTCTTCATCCGTATTAGCAGATGTAGCAATAACAACATCCATTCCCCATATATCAGTAACAGATTCATAATTGATTTCAGGAAAGATTATGTGCTCTTTAATACCAAAAGCATAATTTCCATTTCCATCAAAGCTTTTATTATTTAACCCTCTAAAATCTCTAACCCTTGGTAGAGCGATATTAATTAATCTATCAATAAATTCATACATAACTTTTTTTCTTAAAGTAACCTTAACACCTATAGGCAATCCCTCTCTTAACTTAAATCCAGCTATGGCTTTTTTTGCGATAGTTTTAACTGGCTTTTGACCAGAGATTAATTCTAAAGCATCCACAGCAGAATTAATTTTTTTGCTATCACTAACATTCTCACCAATTCCCATATTCAATACAATTTTATTGATTTTTGGCACTTCTAATGAATTTTGATAAGAAAAAGTATCTATTAAGTCTGTTATACCTTTATCATTATAAATCTTTTGTAATCTTGGAATTTCAATTTCAGTCATTGATTAATTCTCCTGATTTCTTTGCAAATCTAGTAATTATACCTTTTTTATTTTGTTTAAAGCCAATTTTAGTTGGTTTTTTACTTTTTGGATCTATGAGCATTAGATTTGATTTATGTATGGGTTTTTCTTGATCAACAATACCCCCTTCATCTTCCTGAGAAGGTTTTTTATGTTTCTTTACAAGATTAATACCTTGAACAATAGCTTTATCAGATCCTAAAATTTGTACAATTTCACCTTCTTTGCCTTTGTCTTTTCCAGCTAAAATAAAGACCTTATCTCCTTTTTTTAGTTTTGCAGCCATTATATTACCTCCGGAGCTAAGGAAACAATTTTCATAAGATTTTTAGAGCGTAACTCTCTTGTTACTGGACCAAATATTCTTGTACCAATTGGTTCTCCCTGAGCATTAACAAGAACAGCGGCATTGGTATCAAAACGAATAGCACTACCATCCTGCCTTCTTATTTCTTTTTTTGTTCTTACAATAACTGCCTTAAGAACTTCACCTTTTTTTACTCTACCTCTAGGAATAGCTTCTTTGACTGAAACAACAATAATGTCTCCTACGCCAGCAGTACGTCTCTTAGATCCGCCTAGCACTTTTATACATTGCACAAGCTTTGCTCCAGAGTTATCGGCTACATCTAATTTTGATTGCATTTGAATCATTGTTTATTCCTTAATACTAATCCTCTAACACTGTCCAAGTTTTTGTTTTAGAAATCGGACGACATTCTTGAATTCTTACCAAATCACCCACTTTAAATTTATTATTCTCATCATGTGTTTTGTATTTTTTTGAACTTCTAATAGTTTTTTTGAAAAATGGATCAGAAAATCTCCTTTCCACTTTAACGGTAAGTGTTTTATCAGCCTTATCACTAATTACTATTCCTTTTAGAATTCTTTTAGGCATTAGATATCTCCACTTCTTTACTTTGGATATTAATAAAGGTTTTTGCTCTAGCTATATCTTTTTTAATTTTAGAAACATTTGAAGTATTATTATTTTGACCAGACATAATCTCAATTTTGAGATTAAATAATTCCTTTTTTAGAGCCTCTATATGATCCACTAGTTGATCTTTACTCATATCTCTTATTTCTTTTTTCTTTTTTGCCATTATTTATTGCCCTCACCAGGTCTCGTAATTACTTTAGTTTGCAGAGGTAATTTTGAAGAGCCGAGATTCAATGCTGTATGAGCTATATCAGAAGGAACACCATCAATCTCAAACATCACTCTACCTGGCTTAACTCTAGCAGCCCAATATTCTGGGGTTCCCTTACCTTTACCCATTCTTACTTCTGTAGGTTTTTTTGAAACAGGAACATCAGGAAAAATCCTTATCCAAACTTTACCAGCTCTCTTCATGTGTCTTGTTATCGCTCTTCTAGCAGCTTCAATTTGTCGAGATGTTACTCTTTCAGCTGTCAGTGCTTTTAATCCATAAGAACCAAAATTAAGAGTTGTGCCGCCTTTTGCTTTACCTCTAATTCTGCCTTTGTGCGCTTTTCTATATTTTGTCTTTTTCGGTTGTAACATTTAACTTATAACCCCTTACCTTGCTCAAGAGCTTTATCTTCAGATTTTTTGTCTTTTGCAAATGGATTGTGTTCCATGATATCACCAAGATAAATCCAGACTTTAATTCCACAGATACCGTAAGTAGTATGAGCAGAAGCAACACCATAATCAACATCTGATCTTAGAGTGTGTAGAGGAACTCTTCCTTCTCTATACCATTCAGTTCTGGCAATTTCTGCGCCACCAAGCCTTCCGCCACAATTAATTCTAATTCCTTGTGCCCCTAGCCTCATTGCTGATTGAACAGCTCTTTTCATGGCTTTTCTAAAGCCTACACGTCTTTCTAATTGTTGGGCAATATTCTCGGCAACCAGGGTAGCGTTTATTTCTGGTTTTCTAACTTCAACAATGTTAACAACAACATCGGATGATGTTAATTTTTGAAGCTTTTTTCTTAAGTTTTCTATTTCAGAACCTTTTTTTCCTATAATAAGACCTGGTCTGCCCGAATGAATAGTTACTAGACATTTTTTATGCGGTCTTTCAATAACAACTCTTGATATTGCAGCGTTCTTTAAATCTTTAAAGATCATCTTTCTCATATTCAAATCTTCCTTTAAAAGTATTGAATATTCATTTTTTCCAGCATACCAAGTAGAATCCCATGTTCTATTGATACCTAACCTCATGCTTATAGGATTAACTTTTTGACCCATTACTTTGTATCCTCAATATTTTGTTCTTTTAAAACGATAGTAAGTTGACTAAATGGTTTTAATATTTTGGCCGCTCTACCTCTAGCTCTAGCTCTCCATCTTTTCATGACCATATTTTTCCCAACAAAAGCTTCGTCTACATATAATTTATCTATGTCAAGAGCGTGATTGTTTTCTGCATTTGCTATAGCGCTTTCTAATGTATCCTTTACCGTATTTGATATTCTCTTTTTTGAGAATTCTAAATAAGAAAGAGCATCATCAACTTTTTTTCCTCTTATAGACTTAGCTTCTAGGTTAAGCTTGTATGGACTTATTCTTATCATTTTACCTATAGCTCTTGATGTTGGTTTACTTATTTCTTTAGTTTTTTTATTCATTTAAGTTCTCTTTGCTGATTTATCAGCAGTATGTCCATAATAAGTTCTAGTAGGAGCAAATTCACCAAACTTATGACCTACCATATCTTCAGTCACTAATACTGGGATAAACTTCTGTCCATTGTAAACCCCAAAATTTAAACCAACAAATTGAGGAAGAATTGTTGATCGTCGACTCCAAATTTTTATAATATCTTTTCTTCCAGACTCTCTTGCAGCCTCGGCCTTTTTTAAAACATAACTTTCTACAAATGGTCCTTTCCAAACTGATCTAGTCATAATTACTTTCTCTTCCTTCTTTGATGCCTGCTTCTAACTATATATTTATCGGAACCCTTATTTGATCTTGTCTTTTTACCTTTAGTAGGAACGCCCCATGGAGTTACAGGATGACGTCCGCCAGAGGTTTTACCTTCACCACCTCCATGTGGGTGATCAACTGGGTTCATTACAACCCCTCTGACTGAAGGTCTTTTACCTTTCCATCTATTTCTACCGGCCTTAGCTAATTTTTGATTAGAATTATCTGGATTTGAAACAGCTCCAATTGTTGCGTAACATTCTGCCGGTATAAGTCTCTGTTCACCAGAAGTAAGTCGAATAATTGCCATACCCTGATCTCTGCCGACTAATTGAGCAAAAGTGCCTGCAGATCTTATTAATTGACCGCCTTTACCTGGTTTCATTTCAATATTATGAATAATTGTACCTATAGGAATTTTATTCATAGGTAAGGCATTTCCTGGCTTTATATCTGAATTAGGTCCTGATGAAACTTTATCACCAACTGATAATCTTTGAGGGGCAATAATATACCTATACTCATCTTCATACTTAATAAGGGCGATAAAAGCAGTTCTATTAGGATCATATTCAAGTTTTTCTACAACTCCAACTGAATCAATTCTATCTCTTTTAAAATCAATTTTCCTATATAATCTTTTATGTCCGCCACCACGTCTTCTTGATGTAATTCTTCCATTATTGTTTCTGCCAGATTTAGAGGGTAAGCCTTCAGTTAATTTTTTCATTGGTCTATCTTTTGATAAAGAAGATTTATCTACTAAAACTAGACCTCTTTGTCCTGGACTTGTCGGTTTATATTGTTTTAACGCCATAATCGCTTAAACAGAACCCATTGTATCAATGGTCTGACCTTCCTCTAAAGTAATAATTGCATGTTTAAAATCTTTTCGTTTACCTTTAATATTCCTAAAGTTGGTGGACTTACCTTTTCTTCTAAGAGTATTTATAGATTTCACCTTAACTTTAAAAATTTCTTCAACGCTCTTTTTAATTTGTTTCTTATTTGATTTAATAGCTACCTTAAAAACAACTTTATTTGACTCTGACAATAGAGTTGATTTTTCAGTAACAACAGGGCTTAATAATATATCGTAATTACTTAAACTCATTGACATCTCTCCACAATATTATTTAAAGAGTCTTTAGTTATTATAAGTTTTTGATTATTGAGAATATCGTAAACATTTATTCCATCAGCTTTAAGAAATTCAATGTTTTTAATATTCTTTGCAGCCTTAACAAAAGGATTATCACTATCAAAATTATTAACAATCAAAGAATTATTCAAATCAAATTTTTCAATCTTGTCTTTTATAGATTTAGTTTTGGATAGATCAGAAAAGTTTCCATCAACAAGAATTAGTTCATTATTTTTAGCCTTTGCTGATAAAGCATGTCTTAATCCTAATTTTCTAATCTTCTTTGGTAGTTTAGTGGAGTGATCTCTTACTTTTGGACCAAATGCTGTACCTCCACCTCTAAAAAGATTAACTTTTTTAGTTCTATGTCTTGCGCCACCAGAACCTTTTTGGCGCATAATTTTTTTTGTGCTTCCAGTAATTTCTCCTCTGCTTTTAGTTTTTCTTGTGCCTAACCTCTTTCTTGATAATTGCCAAGTTACAACTCTATGTAAAATATCTTTTCTTGGATCAAGTCCGAAAAATTCATCTTGGAGATCTTCTGAAGTTGTTTTTTCAGTTTCTATATTAATAAGATTAACTTTCATCTTTAACCTCATCTTCTGCTGGAGCTTCTTCTGCTGGAGCTTCTTCTGCTGGAGCTTCTTCTGCTGGAGATTCTTCTGCTGGAGCTTCTTCTGCTGGAGCTTCTTCATTTATATCATGACCTTTAATACCAGCTGGTA
>PBRS01000062.1 GCA_002726005.1 Rhodobiaceae bacterium | reverse complement strand
TCTGTTTGATATGCCGTTCCGGAAGGCAAAATTCGTGTGTCAGCAGTAGGAACGTGGGTGTGAGTTCCAACAACTAAACTAGCTCTACCATCACAGTAATGCCCTAATGCAACTTTCTCAGATGTTGCTTCAGCATGAACATCAATAACTATAGCATCAATATCTTTACCAAGTTCGTTGTTAGTTAAAAGATCATCAATAATCTTGAAGGGATCATCAAGGGGGTCCATAAATAATCTGCCCATAACATTAATAACTAAAATTTTACCCTTTTCTGTTTCAAATATATTAAAACCTGATCCTGGAGTATGATTTGGAAAATTTACAGGTCGTAATAACCTATCCTCATCAGTTATAAAATCGAGAATTTCTCTTTGATCCCAAAGATGGTTTCCTGTAGTTATGCAATCGACTCCGGATGAGAATAAGTCTTTACAAATATCCTCAGTTATACCAAAACCTCCAGCAGAATTTTCGCCATTAACAATAGCAAAATCTATCAAATAATCAGTCTTAATACGAGGAAGCTCTCTAACAACCTTTTCTCTTGCTGCTCTACCAACAATATCTCCAAGAAACATTATTCTCAATTTATTATCCTCATTAAAAAACAAAAATATCTTTTTCGGTCACTACTGCATCAAGTTTATAATCGAATTCGCTAACAGGTAACCCTCTTTTATTAAGTTGGCCAGAAAAAGCAAGTCCAATTTTTTTGCTCTTAGGAAAATTTGGTAATGATCTATCATAAATACCAGAGCCAAAACCAAGTCTAAAACCCATTTTATCAAATGAAACTAAAGGAATAATGATCAGATCTGGAATAACGACAGATCTTTTCTTTGGTGTAGGAATATTAAACACTCCTTCAATTAAAATATCTTGTTTTCTCCATTCTCTAAATTCAATAAATTTGTCATCTTTAACAAAAGGGAGGGCTGTGTGAATACCTTTCTTCTGAAAAATTTCTAAAATTTCTAGACAGTCAATTTCTGAACCAATTGTATAGTAACCTGCGATAGACAAATATTTAGCATTATTTAAAAATTTATCGAGATTTGAAATTAATTTTTTTTTATTTTCACTTGTAAAGCTCTTTTTGAGTTTTTCTCTTTTTAAAAGAAAATCTTCCCTAATTATTTTTTTTTGATCAACAAAATCCATTTAAATTTAGGAAAATTTTATCACTCAACATCATCAAATTTATCAGCAATTTTTTTTATTTTCGTCATTGCCTTTTCTAAACCAGAATCTTTTAGTAAGTTTTTATTATCTTCTTCAGCTAAAATACCTGCTAATAAAAACAATCTCTCATGATCAAGATCGTTAAGTCTTTCAGATAAACTTGAAACACGCTCAGAAAAGATTTTAGCTAATTCAAGAACTTCTTCCTCTTTACCATCTTCACACGCAATCAAGAATTCACGATTTTTTATATCTATTGTTACATTGCTCATTTTAATTATCTAAAATCTTCCACTTTTAATTTTGTTAATCAAGTTATCAATATTCTTCTTAGTATCCTTGATAGATGATTCGCTCTTCTCTAACTTATTGGTAAGTTCACCAATTTTTTGAATCGCTGAGTTCAAATCTTGATTAGTTTTTTGATATTTTTTTATTAAATCAAATGATTTTTTTTCAATCATCAAAATGTAATCATTCATTTCTTTCAGTCTGTTATCCATAATACTTTAATCATACATTTAATCTATGATTCATCAACAAATAATAAATAAAATGAATCGCTTGATTCAGATTGACGTTTAATTCATCTTTGTTCTAATTAATTTAAATATTTTAAGTCTTGAAATTGAACAAAAAAGATAAACAAAATCCTAACAATGAAGTCAGTCTAAATGACATGGCTAATGCTATAAGATTTCTTGCAGCTGACGCAGTAGAAAATGCTAACTGTGGTCATCCAGGAATGCCTATGGGCGCCGCTGATTTTACAACTGTTTTATATTCTAAATTTTTAAAAATTGATCCTCAAAAACCTGATTGGCCTGATAGAGACAGAATCATATTATCAGCCGGGCATGGTTCAATGCTTTTATATGCTGTTAATCATTTAGTCGGTTTTTCAGATATGACCATAGAAGAAATTAAAAATTTCAGACAACTTGGTTCAAAAACACCTGGTCATCCTGAATACGGCCATACACTTGGGGTTGAAACTACTACTGGCCCACTTGGTCAAGGAATATCAACTGCCGTTGGTATGGCTATTGCTGAAAAAATACAAAATGCAAAATATGGCGATGCAATAGTCGATCACAAAACTTATGTAATAGCATCAGATGGTGATTTAATGGAAGGAATTAGCCAGGAAGCAATTGGTCTTGCTGGCCATCTAAAACTTTCAAAATTAATTGTTTTGTTTGATGATAATGATATTTCAATTGATGGCGCTATAGATCTATCAGATTCAACTGATCAACTTATGCGTTTTGAAGCTTCAGGATGGGATGTTAATAGAGTTGATGGACATAATCATGAAGACATCGAAAAGGCAATCCAAGAAGCTATTAAATCAAATAAGCCATCATTGATTGCCTGTAAAACAAAAATAGGATTTGGTTCGCCTTCCAAAGAAGGAAAATCATCATCACATGGCGCTCCATTAGGTGCAGAAGATATCGCACAAATGAAAAAAAACTTTAATTGGGATTATGAAGAATTTGAAATTCCATCTGATATTAAGGATGCTTGGAGACTTGTTGGTTTAAAAAATTCTTCTAAAAGACAAGATTGGGAAGAAAGATTATCAAATAATAAAGATAAAGAAATAGAATTCCTAAAGGATATTGATGGTCAAATTTCTGAAGAACTTGACAAAGAAATAAATGAAATCAAGAAAGTTTTCTCTGAGGAAAAACCTGGCTGGGCAACAAGAAAATCTTCTCAGGAAGTTTTAGAAACAATTAACAAGGTTTTACAAAATACAATTGGTGGTTCAGCAGATCTTACAGGATCTAATAATACCAAAACAAAAAATATTAACATTATTGACAGCAATAATTTTGCAGGAAGATTTATACATTATGGAATTAGAGAGCATGGTATGGCAGCAGCAATGAATGGAATTGCTCTTCATAAAGGCCTAATACCTTATTCTGGAACCTTTTTAGTGTTTTCTGATTATTGTCGTCCCTCTATTAGATTAGCTGCCTTAATGAATATTAATGTTATACATGTCATGACGCATGACTCAATTGGTCTTGGAGAAGACGGCCCAACACATCAACCTGTTGAACATTTACCTAGCCTAAGAGCTATACCAAATCTAAATGTATTTCGACCAGCAGATACTACTGAAACCGCAGAGTGTTGGTCTTTAGCGATCAAAAGTAAAGGTCCAAGTATTATTGCACTTAGTAGACAGGGATGTCCTCATTTAAGAAACACATACGAAGAAAAGAATAAATCTTCACTCGGCGCTTATGAAATAAAAAGTTCTGATGGGGAAGCTCAAGTTAACTTAATTGCAACTGGTTCAGAAGTTTCTTTGGCTGTCGAAGTATATGAAGAATTAAAAAATAACGGAATTAATTCTCGAGTTGTTTCAGCTCCTTCTTTTGAACTACTCAATAAACAAGACAATGATTATATCGATCAAACTCTTGGGCAAAGTGGTTTAAGAGTAGGTATTGAGGCTTCTACTGGGCTCGGTTGGCATAATTATCTTGGTGATAAAGGTATGTTTATTGGAATGAAGGGGTTTGGAGCAAGCGCGCCTGCAGAACAACTATATAAAAACTTTGGTATTGATAAAGAAAATATAATTAATAAAATTAAAGAGAAATTATAAAGGGGGCTAAAATGGCTACAAAAGTTGCAATTAATGGATTTGGAAGAATTGGAAGATTAGCCTTAAGAGCTATAATTGAATCTGGTCGGAAAGATCTCGATGTAGTTGCTATTAATGACCTTGGGTCTGCAAAATTTAATGCGCACCTTCTTCAATATGATTCTGTTCATGGAATATTTTCAAAAAAAGTAACAGGAAGAAAATCATCAATTGGTATAGGAAATAAATCAATAAAAATATTTTCTGAAAGAAATCCTGAAGATCTTCCTTGGGGTGAATTAGGTGTTGATGTTGTTATGGAATGTACTGGTATTTTTACCTCAAAGGAAAAAGCACAAATGCACTTAAATGCCGGCGCTAAAAGAGTATTAATTAGTGCTCCGGCTACAAATGCAGATATAACTGTTGTCTATGGAGTAAATCATAAAAAAATAAGAAAAAGTCATAAGATAATTTCTAATGCCTCTTGTACAACTAATTGCCTTGCACCAGTCGCAAAAGTTCTAAATAAACTTTGCGGTATAAATCAAGGTTATATGACAACAGTTCATGCCTTTACAGGCGATCAAAGTATTTTAGATTCCCTACATTCAGATGAAAGAAGGGCGAGAGCTTCTTCTGTATCTATGATACCATCATCAACAGGTGCCGCTAAAGCAGTAGGATTAGTTTTACCCGAACTACAGGGCAGATTAGATGGTACAGCTGTTAGAGTCCCAACTCCTAATGTCTCAATGATTGATCTTGTTTTCAATTCTAAGAAAAATGTAGATGCTGATACAATAAACAATGCAATGATTAAAGCTTCAAAAGGAGAATTGAAAGGGGTTCTTGGGGTTGAAGACAAGCCATTAGTTTCAATAGATTATAATCACAATCCTTTAAGTTCGATTTTTGATCTTTCACAAACTCAAGTTATCAAAGGAAGATTGGGAAGAATATTAAGTTGGTACGACAATGAATGGGGTTTTGCTAATAGAATGGGTGATACAGCTTCTCTTATTGGAAAACTCATAAAATCATAATGATAAAAATAAAGAACCTTGATGACCTTTTAACAAATGATCTTCAAGGCAAGACCGTTTATTTGAGGGCGGACCTTAACCTTCCAACAATTAATGGAAAAGTTACAGACACCACAAGAATAAAAAGCATATTACCCACCATTAAAGAATTAAAAAAAAATAAATGTAAGATTGTTATTCTATCCCATTTTGGAAGACCAAAAGGTTCATTCAATAAAAAAATGAGTTTAAAACATATAATTCCAAAAGTTGAAAAAGTGACTAAAAGTAAAATTTATTTTTCGAAGGATCATATTGGAAAGAATTTTGAAAATTTACTAAAAAAAATTCCAAATGGAAGTATTGTTGTAATGGAAAATACTAGATTTCACAAAGGTGAAGAAAGAAACTTTAAATATTTTGCTAAAGATTTAGCTAAAAATTGTGATTTTTTTGTTAATGACGCTTTTTCAGTTGCACATAGAAGCCATGCTTCTGTTACAGGATTAACAGATTATGTTCCGTCTTACAGCGGGCGTTCATTAGAAAAAGAAGTTATAACGATAGGAAAATTTTTATCTTCAAAAAATAAAAGAAAAATAGCAATTATTGGTGGTTCTAAGATTTCAACTAAAATCAATCTAATTAATAATCTATTAAAGAATGTAAATGTAATTGTTATAGGCGGAGCAATGGCAAATACATTTCTTTTGGCCCAAGGAAGAAAAATTGGAAAATCATTAAATGAAAAATCAATGGTAAAAATAGCAAAAAAAATTATATCTAATGCAGCAAAAAATAAATGCAAAATAATTTTACCTGTTGATGCTGTAGTTGCTAGCAATTTAAGAAAAGATGCAGAGTTTTCTGAATACAGTATTGAAAATATTCCCAATGATGTATTAATTCTAGATATTGGTAAAAAAAGTATAGCTATAATAGATAAAGAAATTGCTAAAACGAAAGAGGTTTTATGGTGTGGACCATTAGGATTATTTGAACAAAGTCCTTTTCATATTGGAACTGCATCAGTAGCAAAAACTCTGTCAAAGATGACAAAAAATGGTAAAATTATATCAGTTGCTGGTGGAGGAGATACTGTAGCCGCCATAAGCCAATCAAAATATATTAATGATTTTACATATATATCCACTGCTGGTGGAGCTTTTTTAGAAATGATAGCAGGTCAAAAATTACCTGGGATTGAAGTGTTAAGAAAATAAGTGAGGAAAAAATGAGTAATCTAGAAGATATAGCAAAACAAATGGTAGCGCCTGGTAAAGGCATATTAGCTGCAGATGAAAGCTCCGGAACAATAAAAAAGAGGTTTGACTCTATTAGTGTTGAATCAACAGAGGAAAATAGAAGAAATTATAGGGAAATGCTTTTTCAAAGTAAAAATGCAATGGAAAACTATATTTCTGGAGTTATATTATTTGATGAAACACTGAGACAAGAAAGTAAAAACGGACAGCCTCTTGCTGAGGTCATTGCAAATTCAGGTTCTTTACCGGGAATAAAAGTAGATACTGGCGCTAAAGATTTAGCATTTAATTCCAACGAAAAAATTACTGAGGGTTTAGATGGTTTAAGAGAGAGGCTTATAGAATATTTTAATTTAGGGGCTAAATTTGCAAAATGGAGGGCTGTTATAACAATAGAAGATTCAATTCCAAGTGACTTATGTATAAACGCAAATGCTCACGCTTTGGCAAGATATGCAGCACTTTGCCAAGAAAATGGTATTGTTCCTATTGTTGAGCCTGAAGTTTTAATGGACGGTGAACACACAATTGAAAGATGTTATGAAGTTACAAAAAAGACTCTAGATGTCGTTTTCAATGAATTAATTGCTCATGGTGTCAATTTAAAAGGAATTTGTCTCAAACCAAATATGATAATTGATGGAACGCTCACTTCTGAAAAATCATCTTCAAAAACAATTGCTGAAAAAACAATCTCTTGTTTCAAGGAAGTTGTTCCTGAGGATGTCCCTGGTATTGTTTTCTTATCTGGAGGTCAAACTGAAATTGAAGCAACTGAAAACTTAGATCAGATGAATAAAATAGGAAATTTACCATGGAACTTAAGTTTTTCATATGGTAGAGCCTTACAGGCTTCTGCTTTACAGGCTTGGTCAGGAAAAGTAGAAAATGAAGAAATTGCATCTGCGACTTTTGATCATAGAGCCAAAATGAATTCCCTAGCAACATTAGGTAAATGGGAGTCTGAACTAGAAAAGTAGGTTTATTATGAAAATTAATGGCAATGAAATAAGACCTGGAAATGTTATTAGGCATAAAGATAGTATCTGGGTGGCTGTTAAGATTTCTCATGTTAAGCCAGGTAAAGGTGGTGCATTTGCTCAAGTTGAACTAAAAAAAGCAACAGATGGGACTAAGTTAAATGAGAGATTCCGTTCTTCAGAGACAGTTGAAAGATTAAGACTAGATAGTAAAAGATATCAGTTCTTATATCTTGATGATAATCAAGCTCATTTTATGGATCAAGAAACTTACGAACAAATTCAAATTTCTTTAAATAAATTAGAAGATAAATCAGCATTTCTTCAAGAGGGTATAGAACTTGAAATTGAGAGCTATGAGGACGAACCAATTAATATTGTTTTTCCTGAAAATATCTCACTTGAAGTTTCAGAAACTGAACCAACTGTAAAAGGTCAAACCGCAGCTTCATCATACAAACCAGCTCAATTAGAAAATGGATTAAGGGTTATGGTTCCGCCATTTATTCAAGTAGGTGAAAAAATAATCATAAATACTAATGATTTATCATATGTCAAAAGATCAGAATAATGCCCTCTGCCCTTCTCAATGTAATGATCAATGCAGCTAAAAAAGCTTCAATAAAAATCAGAAGAGATTTTAATGAGCTTGAGAATCTCCAAGTTAGTGTAAAAGGTCCTGGAGATTTTGTAACATCCGCTGATATCAGGACACAAAAAATTATAATTGATGAATTAACAAAGGCAAAACCTGATTGGTCTTTTTTTGCAGAAGAAAAACAAAACATCAATACTGATAATTCTAAAAATAGATTCATAATTGATCCAATAGATGGCACAACTAATTTTCTTCATGGAAACCCTAACTTTGCTATTTCAATTGCTGCAGAAGTTGAAAACAGACTTGAAGCTGGAATTATATATTCTCCAATTTATGATGAACTATTCTTTGCAGAGAGAGGGAAAGGAGCCTTTTTTAATGATAGAAGGCTTAGAGTAGCACAAAGAAAAAAATTATCTGAATCAATAGTTGTTACTGGTATTCCCCATTTAGGAAGAGGAAATAAAGATCAATTCATTAAAGAAATGGAAGAAATAATACCTGAGGTTTCTGGAATTAGAAGATCTGGATCCGCAGCTCTTGATTTAGCCTGGGTAGCTGCTGGAAGATATGATGCTTATTGGGAAACAGGCTTGTCATTATGGGATATTGCTGCAGGAATAATTATTATTAGAGAGGCAGGTGGTGTTGTTACAGGTATAGATGGAAGTGAAAAAGACTTATATAATGGCAATGTTATTGCCGGAAATGATAAAATTCATGAAAATCTGTTAAAAAAGATAAAAAATATCTACTTGCAAGATGATTAGAGTTACAATATAAATCCTCCACTTAGGAAAAAATAATGAAAAAAGACATACATCCAGATTACCATAAAATTACTGTAGAAATGACTGACGGCACTACTTTTGAAACACGTTCAACCTGGGGGAAAGAAGGTGATACTCTTAAATTAGATATTGACCCTTCCACACATCCTGCTTGGATAGGTGGAGGCGTTAAAATCCTTGATAGAGATGGAAGAGTTGGTAAATTCAACAAAAAATTTGAAGGTTTCCTAGGAGATGCAGGCAAAGAAAATAAAAATGCCAAAGCTTCTACTCCTGCTGAAGAAGCTCCTGCTGAAGAAGCTCCTGCTGAAGAAGCTCCTGCTGAAGAAGCTCCTGCTGAAGAAGCTCCTGCTGAAGAAGCTCCT
>PBRS01000061.1 GCA_002726005.1 Rhodobiaceae bacterium | reverse complement strand
GGGTCACAAAAAGATTGATTTAAGAATAAAAGGTGAAATCTCTACAGATAGAATTTTTAAAAGAAGTTAATGAAAAAGAATAGCAATCAAATAGATTTATTCTCAACTGAAAATAAATCAAATCAATCAAAAAATATTTTGACATCTATAGATATTGGATCAGATAAAATTGTTTGTTTTATTGCTAAAATTGATGAAATAACAAGAGAAAAGAGAGCATTGCGCGTTGTTGGGTCAGGATATTGTCAATCAAAAGGCATAAGAAATGGCAAAGTTATTGACCAGAAGGAGGCAGAAAAATCGATAAGGATTGCCTTAGATAAAGCTGAAAAAGATGCAAATATTGAGATTAATAATGTTTATATTTGTATTTCGGGTGATTTTTTGAAAAGTCATATTTTAAAAGGATCAATTAATGTTCCAGAAAGAACAATTAAACAAGAACATGTTTCTGAAGTTATTTCTATAACTAATAAAAAATATACTCCTACTGACCAGAAAATAATTCATATTGTTCCTTCGAATTTTTTCGTAGATGGAACCAGAAATGTTACCGATCCATCAGGTTTAGTAGCAGATAAGCTTGGCGTAGAATTAAACTATATTACATCTGAAATTAATCCTCTTATTAATATAGAAAATATAATTAAAAAGATGCATTTGAATATAGAAGGCTTTGTTGCAAAGCCATATGCATCAGGTTTAGCATGCTTACAGGAACATGAACTAGATTTTGGTTCAGTTTGTATTGATATTGGGTGTGGCACCACATCAATATCGATATTTTTTGAGGGAACAATAGTTTATGCTAAAACTATAAATCTAGGAGGCTGGTATATCACTAATGATGTTGCATTAGGATTACATACATCTTTTGAGCATGCTGAAGGAATTAAAAATTTATATGGCAATACAATTATGGGCGCTAATGACTCTGAGCAATATTATGAAATTCCTAATGACAATGAGAATACCATTAGGAGTAAATTTAAACTAAGTAATTTAGTCTCTATAATTAAGTGCAGGTATGAAGAAATATTAGAAAAAGCCGATGAAGTAATTGAAAAATCTGGTTATTCTGAATATGCAAAGAGAAACATTGTATTAACGGGCGGTACTGCAGGAATGCCAGGTAGTATTGAATTAGCTCAAAGGGTTTTTGATGCAAATGTTAGGGTAGGCTCGCCTACTAAAATTGGCGGTTTGTCAGGAGAAATTGGAAGTACTTCATTTTCGTCATGTTCAGGTGTGTTAACACATTGCCTAAGGAAATCTAAAAAGAATCATGAAACAATTGCAATAAAGAGTGCTGAGAAAATTGGTAATTTCTTTAAAAATCTTATGGGCCAAGATTTTTAGCGCCCCTATTTCTTGTTAAAAAATAAGAATCAGTAGAAAAATTAACTAACTTGTTAAGGAGGTTGCTTTGTCAATTGAATTATCTGCACCTGAGGTTGAAAAATTAAAGCCCCGTCTTGCCCTTTTAGGTATTGGTGGTGGAGGCGGCAATGCTCTAAGAACTATGATTGATAGTGGTTTAAAGGGTGTAGATTTATATGCTGTAAATACGGATGCTCAAGCATTAGAAGAACATGATCAGACAACAAGGATTCAAATTGGAGCAAATATTACTAAAGGTTTAGGCGCAGGAGCTGATCCCAAAATAGGAAAGAAAGCAGCACAGGAGTCTATGGAGGAGTTAAAAAGTTACCTTAAGGGAATAAATATGCTTTTTATTACTGCCTGCATGGGCGGAGGAACAGGCACAGGTGCTGCTCCAGTAGTAGCAAAACTTGCAAAAGAGATGGGTATACTTACCGTTGGAGTTGTAACAACTCCATGGAAGTATGATGGAACAAAAAGAATGAAAATGGCTAAAGAAGGCATTGATGAACTTTCAAAATGTCTTGATACTCTTATAGTCGTGCCAAATGAGAATGTATTTAGAGTTGCTAATATTGAAACTTCTTTTGATGAATGTAATGAGATAATTAATAGAACTCTATATGACGGCGTTTCTGCAATTAGCTCATTAATAACTAAGAGAGGGAGAATTAATATAGATTTTGCAGATGTTAAGACAATTATGGCATTTATTGGAAAAGCAATGTTTGGTGTTGGTCAGGCTTCAGGTGATGATAGGGCAGTTATTGCTGCTAAAACATCTATATCAAATCCAATGCTAGATGGTATCAATTTAAGGGATGCAAAAGGATTGCTTATTTCAATTACTGCAAACACTGAAATCACGCCTGTAGAAATTGATGCAGCCACAAATGTTATTCAGAATGAAGTAAATAACCCTGATGATTGCGAAATTATAACAGGTGTTTTTATGGATGAAGAGTTAGGTGATGAGCTAATCGTAGCTACTGTTGCTACAGGAATGAATGACCAAGTTGAAGATAAAGTTATTGAGATTGAAAATTCAAGCAATGATCAGCTTGAGGAGCTTGGTGATGATGTTCAGTCGGTAGATCTTGAAGTAAGAAAAGTTAATCAAGACCTTCCAGTAAATACAGATGATTATCCAGATTTAATGGAAGATAAATCAGATTACCAAAAAATGGACGATACTGAAGAAGAGATAGAGGAAGAGATAGAGATAGAGATAGAGGAAGAAGTGCAAGCTGTAGAAGATCTGCCTGAACCTGAAGACTGGGAGAATGATGATGTTCCTTTATTTAAAAGTGATAGACTTGACAATCACGAAGACGATAAAGATTTTGATTCACAAATGGAAATTCCTGCTTTTTTAAGAAAAAATAAACAATAAAATTAACTAAAAAAACTATTTGAAATGAAAATTGTCGAAGTAAGTCGTATTGCAGATATACCTTCTGAAATAATTTGGAATGAAATGAAGCATTTCGATCGCGTTCTTAAGTGGGTTCCTGGCGGAAGTGAAAGTACAATTTCTGTTAAAGGTAAGGGTGTTGGGGCAATAAGAGATATTAATTTAATTACACAAGGATATGTTCAGCATGAATTGATTGAATATAGTGATAAAGATTTATCATTTTCCTATAAGCTGACAGATGGAAAACCAGTTGGTATGAAAGATTATGTTGTTATCGCAAAAATTATACCTATTAATGATAGTAGTTCTGAAATTAGATGGTCAGGTAAAGTAGAGTCAGATAAAAGACTTAATGAAGATGATGTAGCTGAAGCTTTAAGTGTTGCTTTAAATAATATGATTACAGGTTTAATTGCTTTATTAAAAAAACAAGAACCTGTTTTTGTTCACCAACCGCTTGAAGATTGGCAGAAAATTAATAAATAAAATTTAAATTAATATTGATAAATAAAGTTACAAATAGACACAAAGTTTGATTTGGATTCTTTAATTATCACTGATAACTAGGAGATTAATATATTTGTGGAAATTTAAAATGTCTTGTGATTTTCTAACAGCTTCCGGTTTTTATCCGTGGCAGACAACAATAAAGAATACAATATCAATATCTGGAATTGGTCTTCATAAGGGTGATTTAATAGAGATTACCTTAAAGCCTTCAAAACCTAATTCAGGAATTAGATTTATTAGAACAGATATAGCGGGCGATTTATCTGAAAGAACAATCTTAGCTAGCTATCAGAATGTATCTGATACAAATATGTGCACTACAATCAAAAATAAAAACGATTGCAAGGTATCAACAATTGAACACTTAATGGCTGCATTATCAGGATCTGGAGTTGATAATATTGATATTGAAATTAACGGTCCTGAAGTTCCAATTATGGATGGAAGTTCAAAACAGTTTATTGATCTTATAGAAAATTCAGGATTATCTAAATTATCAGAAAAAAGAAAATTTCTTAAAATTACTAAAAATATTGAAATTACTGATGGAGAAAAAAAATGCTCCCTTAGTCCCAGCAATAATATGAAATTTTTTGCTTCGATAGATTTTTCAGACAAAGTAATTGGAAAGCAAGAAGCATCAATAAATCTTGAGAACTTTAACTTTAAAGATAATGTTTCTAAGGCTAGAACTTTTGGCTTTATGCGAGATGTTGAAGCTTTACGAATGTCGGGTCTTGGTCTTGGCGGTAGTTTAGATAATTGTATAATTATTGATGATAATGAAGTTATAAATTCCGAAGGATTAAGATTTGAAAATGAATTTGTTGCTCATAAACTATTAGATGCTGTAGGAGATATTTTTACTTCCGGGTATCGTATTCAAGGTGAATACAGGGGTTACTTATGTGGTCATCATATGAATAATCTTCTTCTGAAAGAGTTATTTGATAATGAAGACTTTTTTGAGGTTTTTGAAATAGATGATTCAGTAATTGCTGACAGTAACAAAGAATTATTGACGGCTTAATTTTTTAACCAACATGTAGCTCTTTTATAAATTTAATAATATAATCATTTTATGAAACTTTTGTTCAAAAAAAATAGAGTTAATTTAATATCCGTTGCTTTAGCGTTTTTTCTTTCTGCATGCGCAAGTGATAGTGAAAGACCAGAATACCGTGAAAGGACTTTAGCTGCTATTTATAACAACGCTGTATACCATCTGGAAAATGGAAGATATCAGGCTGCAGCATATGAGTTTGATGAAGTTGAGAGACAACATCCTTATTCCCCTTGGGCAAGACGCTCAATGCTAATGTCTGCTTACACTTATTATCTTCAAAATAAATATGATGAAGCTATTTCATCAGCTCAAAGATTTATATCTTTACACCCAGGCAACAGAAATGCTGTTTACGCTTACTATTTAATTGGCCAATCTTACTATGAAAGAATTTCCGATGTTGCTCGTGATCAAAAAATAACAGATTTAGCATTGAATTCCTTTAATGAAGTAGTTAGGCGTTATCCAGAATCTGATTATGCTAAAGATGCTCAGCTAAAAATTGATTTAACTCGCGATCATTTAGCAGGAAAAGAAATGTATATAGGTAGATACTATATGAAACAAAGCGCATTTCTAGCAGGTATTAACAGGTTTAGATATGTTGTAACTGAGTATCAGAACACTAGCCATACTCCAGAAGCTCTTCATAGAATAGTTGAAGGATATATTTCACTTGGCTTAATCAATGAAGCAAAAGCTACCGCAGCAGTATTAGGCTATAACTTTCCTGATAGCGAATGGTATGAAAGCACTTATGATTTAATCAATGATTTTTTACAGTAAACGAAATGAAAAAATCTAATGTTTCGGAAAATGATAATAAATCCAAATTAAACTCTCTTTATAAACAGATAATTGAACACAATAAAAGGTACCATCAGGACAATAATCCATCAATATCAGATGCTGACTATGATGAACTGGTAAGAGAAGCATTAGAAATTGAAAAAAAATTTCCTGAACTTAAACAAAATAACTCACCTACAGATTTAGTTGGATCAGAGCCTTTAGAAGGTTTTGCCAAAGTTCAACACAAGATTCCTATGTTATCTATACAAAATGCTAAAAATATAGATGAGGTTAATAATTGGGTGGATGGGCTAAAGAATTTTTTACTTCTTGAGGACAAAGAAGAAATAGAATTTATTGCAGAACCAAAGATTGATGGTTTATCTGCGACACTTATATATGATAAAGGTGAATTAGTTTTAGGAGCAACTAGGGGTGATGGATCTTTTGGTGAAAATGTTACAGATAACTTAAAGACAATAATTGATATACCTAAATCTTTAAATAAAAATATAGCTCCAGATCGACTTGAGGTAAGGGGTGAAGTTTATATAACTCACGACGAATTCAATGATCTTAATGAAAAACAAAAAAAAGAAGGTAAGGATATATTTAAGAATCCTAGAAACGCCGCAGCAGGATCATTAAAGCAATTAGATCCAAAAGAAACATCAAAAAGACCATTAAGATTTTTTGCATTTAGTTGGGGTGTATTTTCTAATAATAATTTTAAGAGACATAATGATATAATAAGTTATTTCAATGATTTAGGAATAATAACTAATCCAGAGTCAAGTATACATACTTCAGTAAATTCTTTAGAAAAATATTTCAATAGTCTTTTAGATAAAAGAATGGACCTAGGTTACGATATTGATGGTATTGTATATAAATTAAACAGAATTGATTGGAGAGAAAGACTTCAATCAACTGGCCATCACCCTAGATGGGCAATAGCGCATAAATTTCCAGCTGAGAAAGCTATTTCAGAAATTATAGATGTTCAGATTCAAGTTGGAAGAACAGGTGTTCTAACTCCTGTAGCTAGATTGAAACCTGTAAATATTGGTGGTGCCTTAGTTTCAAATGCAAGTTTGCATAATTATGAAGATATCAAAAAAAAGGATATTCGCATTGGAGATGCTGTATGGGTTCAAAGAGCAGGAGATGTAATACCTCAAGTCATTGAAGTTATTAAATCAAAAAGAAAAAAGGAAACTAAAGAAATAAAAACACCTAAGAATTGCCCTGTTTGTAAATCAAATGCATATAGAGAAATACTAACTGAAACCAAAGGAGTAAAAACCTATGAAAAATATATTAGATGTACAGGTGGTTTTACATGTTCTTCTCAAGCTAAAGAAAGACTAAAGCATTTTGTATCTAAAGAGGGTTTCGATATTGATGGGTTAGGGGATAAGCAAATTAATGATTATTTTGATATCGGAATTATTAGGGATCCAATTGATATTTTTTCTCTTGAGCAAACTTATCGTCACAATCCACCTAAAATATGGATTTATTCTTCTGGTTCAAAATCTAAAATTAATACTATCAAAGATAGCGCAATGAAGCTTTTTAAAGCGATTGACGATAAAAAAATTATTAACTTCGATCGTTTTATTTATTCATTAGGAATTAGACATTTAGGATCTTCCACAGCGTCCTTACTAGCCAGTCATTTTGTTACTTTTGATAATATGGTATCAGTTTTTAAATTGCAGAAGCCTGATGAAATTGAGGAGGTAAGATCACTTGATGGCATTGGAGATAAAGTAGTAAATGCTTTGACAGATTTTTTCCAAAATAGAGAAACTTTAAATTTAGTAAATAACTTAGTTGATATAGGAGTATCTATTCAAGATTATGAAAAAATTGAGACTGATAGTATGTTATCAGGAAAAAGAATTGTTTTAACTGGGACATTAGAAAGTATGAGTAGGGCTGAGGCTAAAGTTCGTATTGAGTCTTTAGGAGGTAAGGTTGTTTCAAGTATTTCAAAAAATACAAATTATCTTATTACTGGAGAAAAACCAACAAATTCTAAGATAGATAAGGCAAATAGTCTTGAAATAGAAGTAATTAACGAAAATCAAATGTTTAAACTGCTTCAGTAGCAATTTTTAACCAACTCTTTTCTTTTTTATTTAGATGCGGAGATAATTTTTTGTAAACTTTTTTATGATAATTATTTATCCAATTAATTTCTTTTTTGGTCATTATATCTAAATTAATTAATGATTTTGTGATTGGAGCTAAAGTTAAAGTTTCGAAACAAAAATCCATATTATTTTGATTACTTTTAATAACTGTTACAAGGTTTTCTATACGAATTCCATAATTTCCAGGTTTATAAAAGCCTGGTTCATTTGAAATAATCATTCCCTCCAACAGAGGAACAGATGATTTAGGAGATATGCTTTGCGGGCCTTCGTGAACGCCAAGGTAACTTCCTACACCATGTCCAGTTCCATGATCATAATTTAATCCATTTTCAATTAAAAATTTTCTAGCTTTAGAATCTAAGTTCTTGCCAGTTTCACCTTTTTTAAAATGTGACGATGCTACAGCGATGTGACCTTTAAGCACAAGCGTATAATTATAAGAAACTTCATCAAAATTTTTTAATTTTTTTTGACCTTCATTAAATATAGTTCTTGTAACATCAGTAGTTCCAAATTTATATTGACCACCTGAATCAAGAAGATAAATATCATTATCATTAAGCTCTTTATCGGTCTTTTTTTCAGGTTGATAATGAATTACAGCACCATTTGAACCTAAAGAAGATATTGTTCCAAATGATAATCCCTTAAAATCTTTATGAAGCATTCTGAACTTTAATAATTTTTGTGCCAAACTAATTTCAGAATAATTATTTTTATAAGTATCTACTTCATTTTCAAGCCAATAAATAAATTTTGTTAAAGCAATTCCATCAATAAGATGTGCTTTTCTTGCTCCATTTACTTCAGTTTTATTTTTACAAGATTTCATAAGTGTAATTGGATCATTTGTACATATAAATGAATTAGAGCGCTTAATTAGAATATTTGCCTGCGATTGAGTTGTATAATTTGGATCAAACTGAATTTTATTGTAATTTTTATTTTTGATAACTTCTTCGACTTTTCTTATTGCTAATATTTTAATTTTATTTCCAATCCATTTTTTAATAATTGAAGCATTACTTATATTATCTGAAAATAATGTAATATTTCTTTCTTTATCAATTAATAAACAGCTTCTAACTATGGGAGTATGATCAAGATCATTACCTCTTATATTTAAGGTCCAGCATACATTTTCAGGTTGTGAAATAAAAATAGCATCCGCACTATTTTTCTTCATAGATTTGATAATTTTATCAATTTTTGTTTTTGATTTGGTACCTGAAAATTCTATCTCATGCTTCTTAACTAATGATTTATTGTTTCTTTTTCTTTTCCACAATTGATCAATTAAATTTTTAGTTTCTATTAATTCTATTTCTTGAGATATGGAGATTTTTTTTAGTGCTAGATAGTTCGAGTAAGATATGGTTTTTGGATCTAGACCTATTTTCTTAACTTTAAAAGGATTGTTTTTTAACCAATCTAAGAATCCTGGTTTTATCAAGTGCTCATAATTATATATTTTATTATTTGTTTGTTCTTTTACTTGAGTTGTATATCTGCCATCAACAAATAAAGATGCTTTCTTAATTCCAATAAAAGCCAATCCTGCTGATCCAGAGAAATTTGTTAGCCACTTAAGTCTCTCTGTATATTTAGGGAGATATTCACTTAAAAACTCATCTTCATGAGGTAAAAAATAACCATCAATATTATTTTTACTCATTAAGGATCTTAAATTAGTTAATTTATTTTGATTGCTCATTTTTTTAATTATATCTTTTCTACAAAATTATCCATAACTTTTCTTGTTCCGTTTGACCCAAAACTAATTGTCAGTTTTTTTCCATCTATACTTAAAATTTTACCCTTACCGAATTTTTTGTGTGTTACTTTCTCATTTAATTCAAATGGTGAGTCTTTAACAATATAATTCTCAGCAGTTTTGTTATCGATAATCTTAGACTTTGACTCAAATCTAGCTCTTTCCCAACCAGGTGTTTCGTAATCTGATTGATCAAAGTCAATATATTCTTGTTCTTTAAATAACTCTTTTTCACCTGCGTAATTAGATAAATCTGTCTCAATGTTTTCTTCGGGTAGTTCTGTTACAAATCTAGATGGAATTGATGAGATCCATTGATTATGCATCCTTCGATTAGCGGAGTAATAAATTGATGCTTTTTTCTTAGCTCTAGTAACTCCCACATAAGCTAACCTTCTTTCCTCCTCAAGCGACTCTAATCCGCCTTCATCTATTGCTCTTTGATTTGGAAATACCCCTTCCTCCCAACCTGGCAGAAATACATAATCAAATTCTAAGCCTTTAGCTGCATGGAGAGTCATAAGGCTTACCTTTTTACCATGTTGGTTGCTGTCTATTTCCATGACAAGAGAAATATGATCTAAATACGCTTTTATGCTCTCGAATGGTTCAAGTGATCGAAATAATTCATAAACATTTTCTACACGACCTTCAGCGGTAAGTGATTTGTCGTTTCTTAACATTTCTAGATAGCCTGAATCTTCAATTATCACTTCTGCTATTTCAACCTTATCTTCTTCTTTTATTAACTGGTTCCAGTGAAATACAAGGTTAACCAGTTTATCAAGGGAATCGGCCGTTTTACCTTTGAAAGACTTTTCTTCAATTAATTCTTTTATAGACTCTATTAAAGGTAAATTATTTTCTTTAGAACGATCTCTAATTTTTTTTACTGAAGTTTCGCCGATACCTCTTTTAGGAGTATTAATAATTCTTTCTAAAGCTAAACTATCATTAGGTTGCGTTGCAAGCCTTAAATAAGCATTTACATCTCTAATTTCTTTTCTTTCATAAAATCTTGGGCCTCCAATTACTTTATAAGGAAGCCCAACTGCTATGAATCTATCTTCAAATTCTCGCATTTGGAAACTAGCTCTTACTAAGATAGCTGTTTCATCTAGGTTATAATTATTAAGAGATAGTTTTTCTAGTTCTGAAGTAATTTGCCTTGCTTCTTCTTCCCCGTCCCAATTTGACTTAACAGTTAATTTTTCTCCTTCACCAGAATTAGTCCATAATGTTTTTCCTAGTCTTGAATCATTATTTTCAATTAATTTTGATGCCGCAGTAAGTATGTGACCTGTGGATCTATAATTTTCCTCTAACCTTATCGTTTTTGCATTAGGAAAATCTTTTTCGAACCTTAGAATATTTGATATTTCTGCTCCTCTCCAAGAATAAATTGATTGATCATCATCTCCTACACAACAAATATTCTGATATTTGCCAGTCAAAAGCTTCAATAGTTTGTATTGAGAAACATTTGTATCTTGATATTCATCAACTAAAATATATTTAAACCTATTTTGATAGCTCTCTAGAATATCTGGGTTATTTTCAAATAATCTGATTGATTCAAGAATCAAATCTCCAAAATCTACTGCATTAAAATATTTTAATCTCTCTTGATAGATTTTATAAAGTAAATGACCTTTACCATTAGCAAAATAATCATCATCATTAGTCGAGATGCTTTCTGGATACAAACCTTTATTTTTCCATTTATCTATTAGGTTAAGTAATTGTTTAGCTGGCCATCTTTTGTCATCAATATTTTCATCTTTTATTATTTGCTTTAAAAGTCGGACCTGATCATCTGTGTCTAGAATTATAAAATCATTCTCTAAGCCTACTTTATTAGGGTGGAATCTTAATATTTGAGCTCCAACCGAATGAAATGTTCCTAACCATTTTAATCCAGAAGATAAATCACCAATTTGATTGGTTATTCTTTCTTTCATTTCATTTGCAGCCTTATTTGTAAAAGTAACTGATAGAATTTCACCTGGTAATGCTATTTTTTCTATTAACAATCTTATCAATCTTGTTGTGAGAACACCTGTTTTCCCAGTACCTGCGCCAGCTAAAACTAAAATAGGCCCTTCATTGTGATAAACGGCTTCCCTTTGAGGGTCATTTAACCTTTTAAAAATTTCTGCATTTTCAAAGTTTTTGTCAGTCATTTTATTAATTTCGAGCTTTTAGTGTATTTAGTATATGAACCCTTATCGATGAAGCCAAGCTTCCCTTTCTTTCAATTGTGTCTATTTTTTCAATTAATTTACTTAGCGATAAAGATTGATCATTTGCAATAATATTAAGTTCTTCCCAAAACTCTTTTTCTAGAGCAAGGCTAGTTGTATGACCATTAAGCCTTACAGTCTTTTTTATCTGATTTACCATCTTAAGATGGCTTAATCATTTTTTCAGGACGAACTATCTTGTCGTATTCCTTTTCAGAGATATATTTTAATTTTATTGCCTCTTCCTTAAGGGTTGAACCGTTCTTGTGTGCTTTTTTTGCTATTTCAGCAGCTTTATCATAACCAATTACTGGTGCTAACGCAGTAACTAACATCAAAGAATTATTAAGGTGTTGACTAATCATTTTTTTATTTAGCTTAATTCCTGAAACACAATTTTTAACGAAACTATTACAACCATCCGATAATAATTTAATCGACTGTAAAATATTATAGGCAATCATAGGTTTATAAACATTTAATTCAAAATGGCCCTGACTCCCGCCTATTGTTATTGCTGAATGGTTTCCCATCACTTGGATGCATAACATAGTCATAGCCTCACATTGAGTAGGGTTTACTTTACCAGGCATTATTGAAGAGCCTGGCTCATTTTCAGGTAATTGTATTTCTCCAAGACCGGCTCTAGGGCCAGAGCCTAAAAGTCGAATATCGTTAGCAATTTTAAATAATGATGATGATAATGTATTTAAAGATCCAGAAAATTCAACTATTGCATCATGAGTTGCTAAAGCTTCAAACTTATTATCAGCAGTTTCAAATCTCATTTTTAGAAATAAACTACATTCTCTTGCAAATTTTTTATCAAACCCTTTTTTTGAATTTATACCGGTACCAACAGCTGTTCCGCCCTGTGCTAGATACATTAAATCTTTTAAAGACTTATTAACACGCTCGATCCCTTTTTCCACTTGAGTATAATAACCAGAGAATTCTTGCCCGAGGGTAACAGGTGTAGCATCTTGTAAATGAGTTCTACCTATTTTTACTGTATCCTTAAATTCTTCTGATTTAGTTTTTAGGATATTGGAAAGTTTTTTAAGAGATGGAAGTAGTTTTTCTTTAGTATCTAATGCACATGCAATATGCATTGCGGTTGGAAAAGTATCATTTGATGATTGAGACATATTACAGTGATCATTTGGATGAATTGGTGTTTTTGATCCTTTTTTTCCACCAAGTAATTCAATCGCACGATTTGAAATAACTTCATTAGCATTCATATTTGATTGAGTGCCTGATCCAGTTTGCCATACAGAGAAAGGGAAATGATCATTTAATTTTCCTGAGATAACTTCTTTTGAGGCTTTTACAATTGCATTGCTAATTTTTTTATCAAGTTTACCTTGTGAGTAATTAACTTTTGCAGCTGCAAGCTTGATAACACCTAAACTTTTTATTATTGAAGTTGGTATAACTTCATTACCTATATCAAAGTTTTTTAATGATCTCTGAGTTTGAGCTCCCCAATATGCATTGGCTGGAACATTTATATAACCAAAAGAGTCAGATTCTTTCCTATTTTTTACCAAAATAACTCCTGAAAAAAAATTCATTATAGCTGACTCTTTTTTAGAGGAAAATTTAATTTTTATTAAATTAGCGAGAAGCTTCTGTTGCCAGGCGCCTCTCAAGCCCCGCCTAATTATGCAACTAATTAGGAGTTAATTTGAGCGCTCGCGCTTAAGCAGCGAGAGGTAACTCTGCATAGTCGTTATTTGCAACTATAAAATAGCCCGATAACGGCGGTACAATGCCGAGCAAAATCTTTATCTTTTAGTTAACGTCAAACCTATTTCGCCCCCATAGTTAATGGTGGAGGCGCCGGGTACCGCCCCCGGGTCCGCACAACCTATTGCATAAAGCATTTATCGCTATAGTTGATAAATCAACATTTCTT
>PBRS01000060.1 GCA_002726005.1 Rhodobiaceae bacterium | reverse complement strand
TTCCAAATACTTTGAAAATTATCATTATTATGATGATAATTATTGGAACAGCTCCAAGTTTTAAAATATGAATTATGCTTTCAAGTAAGTTTTCCATTTCAATTCTTAATTTAAATGAATATAAATAAATACATTATAAGAATAATTTTTTTAAATTTTAAATAGGTATTTTGATGAGAAATATAATTATAAGTGTTTTTTTAATCTTACTGTTAAGTATACCAAGCTATGCTCAGTATAAAGAACCAAAATTAAGAAATAATCTTAATATTTATAAAAAAGAACGAGAAAGTAAAAAAATATCTGCAACAATTAAAGATGAATGCAAATATTTAAAATTAAATGCAATAAACCTTATTAAAGAAGCTTATTTAGTAAACTCTAATAATAATAAAATAATTTCAGATGAAGAAATGAAATTGATTAAGGATGCGCATTATTTTTCAGTTAATTGGTCATCATTATGTGATTAAATGATAATGAAGAAGGTAAAAGAATATATATTAAGTTTAAATTATACCCAAATTTCATTAATTATTGCTTATGTTATTAATATGCTAGTTCCACATAATTTACTTAATATGACATCAGGTAGTTCAAATTTTTGGACCGGATTAATATTAATAGTTTTATTTTTATTATTTAAAGAAAGAAAAGAAAATTAGTATGAAAAATTCTTATGTAAATGAAAAATGCTTTTTAAAACTATCCAACTAAATGATTAAGAATATTTTAAGGGCAATTTTTCCTGTTTTTGTATTAATACTCTTCTTATTGTTAATTTTATATATAAATGGTTTAGTTAAAAGTTAGTTAAAAATAGGAGATATTATGAAGAAATTATTTTTAATTGTGTTTTTATCATTTTTAATGAGTGATCATGCAAATGCACATAGCCTTTCAGAGTCTATTGATAGCGACCATAGAATTGAAAAAAATACATTAAGAGACAAATATAGAAATCCTTATAAAACACTATCTTTTTTTAGAATTGAACCTGAAATGACTGTGGTTGAGCTTTCTCCTGGCAGAGGTTGGTATACAGAAATTCTAGCAATGTTTATGTATGACAAGGGAAGATATATTGTAGCTCCATATAATCCAAATTTAGGTGGATATGCTGAGCGATTGTGGAATAGCTATAATGAGCTTCTTAAAAGTAATAATGTTTATAGTAAGGTAGAAACAACATTTTTATTTGATAAATTAGCTGATGATAATAGTGTTGATGCGGTATTAACTTTTAGAAATGTTCATAACTGGATTAATAATAATGATGAAAATGCAAAAAAAATATTTAAACAATCTTTTTCAGCTCTACGATCTGGAGGTTATTTTGGAATTGTTGAGCATAGAGCAAAGAAAGAAACTTCTTTGGAAGATATGTATAAATCCGGCTATATGACAGAAAAATTTGTTATTGATCTTGCAAAAAATGCAGGTTTTTTACTTATCGATAAATCTGAAATAAATTCAAATAATAAAGATTTAAAAAACTATCCTAAGGGGGTATGGACCTTACCTCCATCATTAAGACTTAAAGACGAAGACAAGAATAAATACCTTGAAATAGGTGAAAGTGATAGGATGACTTTATTGTTTCAAAAGCCTTAATTTTTTTTAACTAAAGCTAATGAAGAGATTGATAATATTTTTATTACTCTTATTATTGATTGTCTCGATTTTTTTTAAGAGGATATTTTAATGAGAATAATTTTTTTAACATTTTTTTTTGGATTTATAATGACAGTAAATTTTAATGCGCAAACTCAAGATCTAGATACATCTGATAGAATAGCAATTGTAGAAAATATGAATAAATATGCAATAGGTATAGACACTAAAGATTATGAATTATTTAGGTCAATTTTTTTAGATGATGTAGAGGTTACGGTCATTTATGACCCTAATTGGAAGGGCGGAGAAGAAATAAAATTTAATGGAAAAGAGAGTTGGGTTAAATATGTTGAAGAAGCTATAAGCCAATATAGAGCTACTCAACATATGCTCGGTAATCCAATGATTAGTTTTGATGGTAAAACAGCTATTGTAAGAACTGATTTGCAGGCATCACATTATTATATTAAAGACCCAGAAGCCAAGACCACTTTATGGGGTTTTTATGAAACACATATGGTTAAAAATGAAAATTGGAAAATAATTAAACACACTTTAACAAGTATAGGCTCAGAATAAACTTATATGCCTAAAAAGGACCAGAAGAAAAAACGACCAATAAGACAAAAACAAGGAACTTATGAAAGAGTTGTAGAAAGTAAAAAAAAATATAATCGAAAAAAAAATAAAATTAATCTATAAATTCTATTTTTAATAGGAGTTAAAATGAATCTATTTAATATGGCGAAAGACCTTAAGGGTATGGAAAAAATGATGAAACCAGCACTTGAAAAATTTATGAAAGATTCTGGTTTCGTAAAAAAAGAAGAATTAACAAAATTAGAAAATAGAATACAAGAACTAGAAGATAGACTTAATAAAATTTAATTATATTTTTTTTAGAATGCCGCTAAAAGAAGCTATTATACCTTCATTATTAAAAATTTTTCCTTTTATAAACAACAATGATTTTGTTGCTTTTGTGATTTCTCCATTTGAGAAAATAATTCCTTTTTCATATGAGGCCATTAGAAACTCAGTAGAACAGCTAATAGTTACATAATTACTTTTTGAAGTATATTTGTGTCCTATTATAAATAAAGCATAATCTGCAAAACTCATTATCATCCCTCCATGTAACGAATTAATTGAATTTGTGTGATGATCCTGAAAGTCAAAAGCTGCAATTGATTTATTATTTTCAATTTTAAAATAGAAAGGACCAACAAAATTTTCATAAGGTTCTTCTACATGCCATGTTTGAAAATCTTTTAATTCTTTTGGTTTATTCATTTTGTAACCTATAAGTAAATTTACATATAATCATTTTTTATTTATCATATGGTTAAATATATGGAGAAAAATGAAATTATGACAGATGAAAATCAACTATCTTCAGAAGAGATTAAAAAACTAAGAAACCTTATTGATACAGAAGAAATTAAAAAACTAAGGCTTAAATATTCATATCATATGGATGCTAGAGAGTTAGATGACTTAATGGATGTTTTTGCAGATGGTGCAGTATGTGGTTATGGACCATACGGAGATTGGGAAGGTAAAGAAACCATATACAGCAATTATAAGGAAACCTTTAAAGATACAATTAACACACCTTTTGTGAGTATGCATGTAAACACAAATCATTTAGTTGAAATTACTGGCCCAGATACAGCTAAAGGTAGGGTATATCTTTTAGATGCTATAACTAAAAATATGGATGGATCAGATATCGAAGAGGGTAAGAGTAATTTCTTATGGTTTGCTTTATATGACGAGGAATATGTCAAAATTAATGGTGAATGGAAGGTCAAGAGAATGGATTTACATTTTTTCTGGCCTGAAAGACATATTGCTGAAGATTTTTCAACTAAGTTTTTATTGTAAAAAGATGATTAAAATATTCTATAGGGTAACAGTTTTATTTTTGATCATTCTTTTTATTCAACCTAACTCTTATGCTTTTATAACAGTATTAGGTAAGGGCGATGCATCATTATGTTATCAATCAGCCAAAACAGGTACAGGAGGTGTAACTGCCGTTAATACATGCCTTTCAGCTATTAACGATATCAGTTTAACTCAGAAAGATTTATACGCCACATATGTTAATTTAGGGATAATTTACAATAACTCTAAAAGGCCTGATAACGCTATTGAGTATTTAAATAAAGGTCTTGAATATGATGATACTGAGCCAGAGTCGCTTTTAAGTCTCGGTAATAGTTTTTATTTGAAAAAAAATTATGAAAAAGCCATTGAATTATATGATCAATCATTAAGCAGAGGGTTAAATGATATATCAGCAGTATATTTCAACAAGGGTCTAGTTTATGAGAGATTGAGCAATGTTGATTTAGCAATTAAATTCTATAAGAAAGCTGTTGAACTAAAACCTAAATATTATGATTATTTTGAAAAAAGAGCACGACTTCAAAGATCTGGTAAGTGGGCAAATTAGATAAATGCTAAAGTTTTTGTCAGGGGTTTTTCTTGGAATCATTATGTCTATTTATTTTCAAGAAGACATAACGCATTTAATAAATAATTTAGATAAAATTCTTAATTATCTCATTAATTAATTAACTAAAACTCATAACCAATTTTGAATCCATATGTTGAATTTTTCTTATCTGTACCAATTGGAGGAGATGAGTCATGGACATACTCATAGTTAATATTAATAAAAAAATTATCTGTAGCTTTTACTCTTAGACCCAGCCTTATAAGTGATCTTATTTCAGAAAAATCTTCTACATCTGGTTGAAAATAGATCAAAGTATTAACTGATGTATTGCTTGAGATATTAAATAAATAATTTAAGTAAGTATTTGCTCTTACTGTATTTCTCTCATCAAGATTAATCCTTTTTTCATTTTCATCAAATACACCAACTCCTAGTCTTAAATTTTTTAATGGACTAAGCCTTAACCCTAAACCAATAAGATTTCTTTCTTCAATTTTTTCTAAAGGCTTTTCATTTGTTTGAATAAAAAATTCCGCCGCTATAAGTGATGATATTTTTCTAGCAAACCTAAGATGCAGGAATGTATTGTCTTCATTTATTCTGTCATCTTTTTCTCTTCTAGAATAATTAAATATTAAAAATCTATTCCAAACCTCATTATTAAAATCAAACCTTGTTCCTATTGAATAATTTGTTCTATCGACTGTTCCGCTTGAACCATCAAAACCAAGATTAAGCGATATTTTAGTTCCAACTAAATCTTCTTTACGGGATGTTTCTATATCAACAATTTGACTCACTAGTGAAGTGCTAAAAATAATAAAAGAGATAAAGGTTAAAATTTTTGTATTACAAGAATTCATTTTACATTTTCTTTGATATGAATGTCTCTTTGAGGAAAAGGAATTTCAATATTATTTTCTTTAAATTTATTCCATATATCAAACATTACCTCACTTTGTGGCCCAAATCTTCCTTCATCAACATCACCAATCCAAAAATGAAGTAAAAAATTAACAGAACTATCGGCAAATTCTCTTAAAAAACAGCTTGGTTGTGGATCTTTAAGTGTTCTTGGGTGCTCTAAAGCAGCTTCCAATATTAGTTTTTTTACTAAATCGAGATCAGAAGAGTATGAAACACCAATGGTTATTTCTATTCTTGAGTCAGTATCTGAATGTGTATAGTTTATAACTTTACTTGTTATAAGGTCTTCATTCGGGACCATAACTTCTTTACCATCAAAAGTTCTTATTCTTGAATTCCTTTGCCCAGTATTTTTAAGGGTGCCTAAAGTGCCATCATTTAATTGGATAATATCTTCATTTTCTATTGTACTATCAAAGAGAAGGATAATACCGCTAACATAATTAGATATAATTTTTTGCAATCCAAATCCAATACCTACTACTAAAGCAGAAGTTAGAAATGCTAAACTTGATAAATCAACACCAAGTATATTTAGGCCAATTATAATAAATAAAATAAACAAAACTATTTTAGATATTAGAGAGATCCTATTAATTGTATTTGAATTGAATATTGAGGAATTTAATTTTGATAGTTTGTTTATGCTTTTATCAGCTAAATCAATCACAAAACCAGTAATTGAAAAGAAAGCTGTAGAAAGCAAAATAAATCTTATGCCATCGTAAACAGAATAACTAGCTTCATTTATAGAAATTGATAACGTTTCAGAGTCTAGAATGCTTTTAATTGGTTGAAGAAATGAAAGGTTGTCTAATGAAAATAAAATTAATAATGAAAACACTAAAATGGATACAGCCAAAAATAATCTTGGTATAAAAATAGCAAGAGCTAATTTTTTAAAAAAAGTTTTCATCTAAATGTAATTATCAGATTCGCGGTATTTATTTATTAATATTATTGTATTAATGTTAAAAAATTATCTGCTATTATTTTTAGGCAGATTAAAGGATTATTAACAATTGGAGTAATTATTATGGAAAATACTGATATTATCATTACCGCTACATTTGATGTTGACCCGAAGGAACTGGACGATTTAATGGCGAAATGTAAACCACTTATAGATGGCGCTCTTGAAGAGGATGGCTGTCAGGATTATAGTTGGACTTTAGATCCATATGTACCTGGACGCATATGGGTAATGGAAAGATGGGAAAGTGAAGAATCTTTAAAAAAACACTTTGAAGATGAGTGGTACAAAAATATGGGGGCAACTTTGAATGAAGTAGGTCTTTTAAATGCTTTCTCTGCAAAATATAAGATAGTAAAACAGGAGCCTGTTTATGATGATTCAGGAACTCCAAGAGCTGATTTTTTTAGTGAATAATTAAAATAGTAAAAAATAAATTATAGGAAATACGATATGAGCGATGAATATGCAATTAGACAATTAGTGGAAAAATATGCTGATGCAGTAAATAGAGTAGATAAAGATGATTGGGCATCTACTTGGTGCGAAGACTCAGAATGGGATTTAAGTAGTATGCCTGCTGTAACAGGAAAAGATGCAATTGTTGAACTTTGGGTTAATGCTATGGCAGGCTTTCCTTTTGTTGCCCAGTTAATTCAAAATGGAACAACTGAAATTAACGGTGATACAGCAACTGGCAGATGGTATATTGTTGAACATATACAAACTACAGAAAAAGACTCAGATGGTAATCCTGTAGGTTTTTTTAATATTGGTGTTTATCAAGATAAATATGTTAAAGAAAATGGTAAATGGCTCTTTAAATTAAGAAAATATGCTGTTCTTTACAATGATAATGGAACAGGAAATATGACTGGAACCGCCAATCCTTACCCCGAATTAATAAAATAATATTGTGGCAAAATTAGGTTTTACAGGTATTGGCGTTTCTAATTTAAAAAAATCATCAGATTTTTATCAAAAGATTTTAGGACTACAAGAAAAAGGTACATATGAAAATGTTGAAGTTGATCTTCAAGATGGCAGTAGCTTCTTCATAGATGAAATTGTTCTTGGTGAGGTTGGTTCTGAAGAAAATCTTCTTATTTTGATGAATTGGCCCAATGAAGAGAGATTGTATGATGGCCTTAATATTAAGATAGTTTTTGCCGTTGATGATGCTAAATTAACAATGGATCTAATCCGCTCTAATGGTGGTTTTGTTGATCGTGAGGCTTTACCTCATTACACAATAGAAGGTGGTTTAGTTGGTATGGCTAGAGATTTTGATAATAATGTTATTGAGATAGTTCAATGGCCAAAAGAAAATTAAAATTCAGCAAAATCCTTTCCAAAAGGAATATCAACATCATCCAATAAAGGATTTAAATTGTATGTCAGGTTTCTAAGATAATCTGATAATTCATCATTTGTCATAGATTCATCTAAGGAATCATATTTTATTGGATCGCCAATTTTTAGTGGAACTGATGAGTTTATTCTTCTTCTCACTTCATGAAAGAGTAATGCAGATCTTAAAGTCTGACTAATATGACTTGCAACATGAAATAAGCGACTATTTTGACCATAAAAATATATTGGTAGAATAGTAGCTTTACTGCGTTTTATTAATCTAGCTGTAAAGTTTCTCCATTTTGGATCATAGGCCTCTTTAGTAAATACAGTATTAGTTGTAGAAACAGTTCCACCTGGAAAAATTACTACAGCGCCGCCATCATCAAGAAAATTTCTAGCAGTTTTTCTAGTTTCTATATTTGTGTTTAACGCTTCTTTAGTTCCAGAAAAATCAATAGGCAAAAGATAGCCCTTTGTTTCAGGAGCTCTCAATAGTAAGGCATGAGTTAAAACCTTAAATTCTTTTCTTATTTTTTTTGATAACCAGCAAATAACTAGACCATCGAGCACACCAAAAGGATGATTTGCTACAATAACTAATGGACCGTCTTTTGGAATTTTTGAAATTTTTTCTTCATTATATTTCACATTTAATTCTAATATATCAATACATCCATCCCAAAAGTCCTCCCAATCTTCTGGATGAGTTTGATAATTTCTATAAAGGTTATACAGCTTAGGCTGACCAGAAAAAAATTCAATAGATCGTATTAATGCTTTTCTTGGAAACGAATCTTCTGGATTCGCATAACTAAAATATTTTGTGTCTAAATATTCCATTCATTAATCTTTATCTTTTACTTTACCAATAGTGGGCATATGTCTCAAATAATCTCTATCACCAATTTTTATCAGAGTATATTTAGTATTTGAGGCTGGAGCAAATAGAGGTTTATTTCTTTTCTTTAATAATGGAGCAAGAATCATTCCAGCTATAAAGCCTCCAATATGTGCGGAATAAGCTACTCCTGATTGACCTTGATCTAAGACATTAATTAATTGAAGGCCCATCCAAATCCCAAGCACAATGAAAGCGGGCACAGTAATTAGTCGAACAATAAAAACTATCCACATAAATACCCAAATTTTTGCTCTTGGATACATGATTAAATATGCCCCTAATACTCCTGCAATTGCTCCGCTAGCACCTATCATTGGGACAGGACTATTTGGATCATAAAGAATTTGAGCAAAAACCGCTGCAAAACCACATAACAAATAAAATATTATGAATCTAACTTTTCCAAAGCTATCTTCAATATTGTCTCCGAATATCCATAAATAGACCATATTACCTATGAGATGCGATAAATTACCATGCACAAACATTGAACTTATTATTGTAAACCATTGATTATCAACATTATTTATTAACTTAACTGGCGTTATTCCGAATGATCGAACAAAATTATTGAAATCTATTTGATTTAACCCCATTTGATAAAAAAATATCAAAGAGCACAGGGTTATTAGAAGCCAAGATATATAAGGTCTCATTGAGGTTGGATTATCATCTCTGAATGGAAAAAAGAACATTTAATAAATACCTGGCTATCCTTATTTTAGTTACATAGAGATACAAGAGTTGATTTCAAATATACAGCAAAATCAGTCATTTTATCCAATCATTAATAACTTTAACTATGACAAAAAAAATAACATCAATAATTCTTGCTGCCGGAAAAGGAACAAGAATGAATTCAAGCTCACCTAAGCCTCTGCATGCTGTAGCAGGTAAACCTATGTTGTCACATATAATAGAAAACATAAATGCAGCAAGCATTAATGATATTATAGTCGTTATTAATAATGATAGTGACGATTTAAAAGAGTATCTCAATAAAAACCATCCTGATGTAAGAACTTCCATTCAAGAAAATCAAAATGGAACTGGTGATGCAGTTAAATCTGTATTCAATAATTATGATTTATCCGACAGTGATGGAGTAGTAGTTGTTTTTGGTGATACTCCTTTACTAAGACCAGAAACAATTCAGAAACTTTCAGAATCTTCTGTAAAAAGTGATTTAACTATTATGGTTTTTGAATCTGATAACCCTAAAGGATATGGAAGAATTATTTTAAAAGACAAAAAACTTCATTCAATCGTTGAAGAAATTAATACTACTGAAGAAAATAAGAACATTAAACTCTGCAATGGTGGAGTTATGGCATTTAAAAACAATGATTTAGGAAAACTTTTGGGATTACTTAAAAACGACAACCCTAAAAAAGAATTTATTTTATCTGATATGGTTGAAGTTATTAACAATCAAGGTGGTTTATCCGAATATATACAATGTGAAGAACTTGAAATTTTTGGTGTAGATACTAAAATTGGTTTAGCAAAAGCTGAAAAAGAATTTCAAAATAGATTAAGAGAAAAATTTATGTCCGAAGGAGTGACCTTGCTTGACCCTGAGTCTGTCTTTTTTCAATCAGATACCGTTATTGAGGAAAATGTTTTAATTCAAAATAATGTCTTTTTTGGAAAAAATGTTCATTTAAAAAGTGGCGTGACTGTAAGATCATTTTCATATGTGGAAGAGGCCATCATTCATGAAAATGCCACAATTGGACCATTTTCTCGTCTTAGAGGAAATGTAAGTATCGGTATGGATTGTAAAATAGGAAATTTCGTTGAGGTCAAAAACTCAACTTTAGCTAAAGATGTTAAAGCAAGTCATCTCTCTTATTTGGGCGATAGTCAAATTGAAGAAAATGCGAATATTGGAGCAGGAACAATTACTTGTAATTATGATGGTGTAAATAAAAACAAGACTCATATTGGAAAAAATACTTTTATTGGGTCTAACACTTCACTCGTAGCACCTGTTGAAATTGGAGACAACGCTCATATCGGTGCAGGTTCAGTAATTACAAAGAATGTAGAGAAAGAAAGTTTAGTTTTAACAAGAGCGCCTTTAAAGACTGTTTCAAATTGGGCAAAGAAATTCTTAGGCAATAATTAGGAGATTTTTATGTGTGGTATTTTTGGCGTAATAGCAAATAACGATAATGTTAAAGATCAAATTTTCGATGGACTGAGAAGACTTGAATATAGAGGTTATGACTCTTCAGGTATCGCAACAATTAACAATGATCAGATTAATTGCATAAAGTCACAAGGCAATCTAGATCAGCTCCAAAAAAAATTAATTAATGAAGAGTTATTAGGTAATGTCGGGATTGGTCATACTAGATGGGCTACTCATGGAGTTCCTAATGAGGCAAATGCTCACCCACATATAACTGATGAAGTTGCAGTTGTTCATAATGGTATTATTGAGAACTTTTCTTTACTTAAAAATCAGATTGTAGAAACAGGTATAAACTTTAATAGTGACACTGACACTGAAGCAATTGCACATCTCATTACGCTTTATCTAAAATCAGGTATGGGAAGTTATGAGGCTATAAGGGCTACAACTGAAGATATCAGGGGGTCTTACGCACTAGCAATCATAATAAGATCGGAGCCAAATAAATTATATGCTGTTAGAAAAGGAAGCCCTCTTGCTATTGGATCATCAGAAAGTAAAAATTATATTGGGTCAGATGGTTATTCTTTAGGTAATTATTGTAATGAAGTCACCTATTT
>PBRS01000059.1 GCA_002726005.1 Rhodobiaceae bacterium | reverse complement strand
TTACATGGATTATTTTTATTATTAGGTCCATGAAAAAAAAAGAAGAATGGATTAGAAAGAAAGAAAGATTTGGCATAGTTGATATTGACAAAAAATCAAATAACTATATTTGGTTTCATGCAGCTAGCGTTGGTGAATTACTTTCGATACAACCATTAGTTAAAAAACTATTAAATGAAAATTATGATATTTTAATAACCACTACTACAGTAAGTTCAGCAAAATTATTTAAAAAAATATTTCCTAATGTTGTTCAGCATCAATACATACCCTATGATATACCAAAATATACAAAACGTTTTTTAAATAGTTTAACTATTCAATTAGCAATTTTTGTTGAGTCAGAAATATGGCCTAATTTTATATTGGAATGTAAAAAGAGAAATATTCCTTTACTTCTTATAAATGCAAGATTTTCAGATAAATCATTTCAATATTGGGGTTATGCAAAAAAATCTTTAATTTATTTACTAGATTCTTTTAAATTTATTATTCCTCAAAATAAAAAAACTTATAATTTTTTTGAAAAATTGGGTTATGAAGATATTCAATTCTTTGGCAATATAAAACATGATGCTGACATATTGGGGGTAAATAATAATAAATTAGAGAATCTAAGAAAATCTACTCTCGATAAGAATATAATTTTAGCTGTTTCAACACATGATGGTGAAGAGGAGATTATTTTTTCATTATTTAATAGATTAAAGTATGAAACTACAGATTTAATCCTAATTATAGCACCAAGGCATCCAGAAAGAGCTCAAACAATTTATAATATGGCTATAAAAGAAGGTTTTCTTAAGAAATATATAAAATTTCTTTCTACGAATGAAGAATTTTCTACTGAAACAGAGCTTATCATTTATGATAAGATTGGTGAGCTTGGTGAGCTATATGCTGTAGCAGATTCCGTTATTCTAGGCGGGGCATTTAAAAATTTAGGAGGGCATAATCCATTTGAGCCAGCTAAATTTTCTATTCCTATATTTACTGGGCCATATTTTTATAATTTTGAAGATGATTATAAAAATCTTTTACAAGCTGAAGGTGCAGTTAATTATACTGAAGAAAACTTTATAAAATTATTTAAAGATAAAAAAAGTTTAATTGATATGGGAAAAAAAGCTGAGAGATGTGCAAGCAAATTTGGAGGGGCATCGGAAGATATTTTTAATATAATAAAGGATATAAAATAATGGATATTAAGTTTTGGTGGAAGAAAAACCCTAATTTTATGTTATTTATAAATTTCTTTTTAGATTTTTTAATTTTAATAAAAAATCTCTTTATAAAAAAGTATCAATCAAGTTTAAAGGTTATATGTGTTGGTAACTTTACTCTTGGAGGCTCTGGCAAAACACCCATGGTAAGGCATCTTAGGGAAATTCTAACCAAAAAAGGATATGAATGTGCGGTTCTTCTCAGAGGATATAAAGGTAAATTTAAAGGTCCTCTAATTGTTGATATTAATACTCATTTATCATCTGAAGTTGGTGATGAGGCTTTATTACATGCCAAGGACGGTTTGACTATAGTTTCAAAAGATAGAGTTAAAGGTTGCAAATATATTGAAAAACTTGATGTCGATTTAATTATACTTGATGATGGTTTTCAAAACCCAAGTTTAATTAAAGACTATAATTTAATTGTTGTTTCATCAAATAAAGGAATTGGTAATAAACTAATTTTTCCATTTGGCCCTTTGAGAGAGTCAATTAGAAGGGGCAGGAAAGAAGTGAATATGATAATTAAGTTTATAAATTCAGAACAAGACCATCACTCACTTTCGTATGTTCATAAGTATTTTAGTAAAATTATAGATACAGAATATATAACTAGAATTAATGCGAATTTATCTGAAAATGTTGTTGTTTACACGGGTATAGCTGATCCTAGTAAATTAATATCTTCAATAAATAGCAATAATAAAAAAATTATTAGTTCTTTTCTTCTTAGAGATCATCAAGAGATTAATGAAAGCCTTGCGAAAGAGATATTAATAAAATCCAAAGAAAACAATGCTGATATAATTACTACTGAGAAAGATATTGTAAGGCTTTTAGGGGCTAAAGAAGATACTTTTAAAGGTAGGCTATTTGTAAAATCAAATATAGCAGATTTAGCCATAAAAGCTGATGAAGAATTATTAATTAATGATATAGAGAATTCGCTTAATTTAATTAGAAAATAGCATAACCACCATCAACAATAAACATATCACCTGAATGATAAGCTGAAGCATCAGAGGCTAAATATGCAGCAATTCCAGAGAAATCCTTAGGCTCTCCCCATCTTCTCATTGGTACTCTGCTTATTACTTTATCGGTAAACTTTTGATTATTCTGATTTATTGTTGTCATGTCAGTAGCAATCCATCCTGGTAAAATTGTATTTGCCCTTATTCCATATCTTGCATGCTCAACTGCAATTCCTTTCATCATTGAGATAACTCCACCTTTAGATGCTGAATAAGGTTGAGTTTTAGCTGCGCCTTCTATACCTGCTAAACTTGCTACACCTACTACAGAGCCTCCAATATCGCCATCTTTAGCCCTTTTAATCATGTGTTTTGTTGTTTCTCTTAAAGTAAAAAAAACTCCATCTAAATTTACAGATAATACTTTTCTATAAGCATCAGTATTCATCTCTTCAAAAGATCCCCCAAAGACATTCATACCGGCATTAGCGAAGACTGAATCTATTCTCCCAAAATCATTCAGAACAGATTTAACATTATCAATTACTTGATTTTCTTGTGACACATCGACTTCGTAGGTATTAACTTCGATATTATATTTAGATAATAAATTTTTAGATTCTTCGTTTTTTTCTTTATTTCTACCCCAGATTGCTATCTTAGCGCCACATTCAGCTAAACCCTCAGCCATGCCAAGTCCTATTCCACCATTTCCGCCTGTAATTAATGCGACTTTTTCTGATAAATCAAATATTCCCTTTTTCATATTGCTTGCCTTATAATTTTTTTTCCTAAATAAATAGATAGTATGTTAATTAAATTTTTTCTTTTATTTTTATTTTTATACAACAATAGTGTATTTGCAGAGTCTTATATTAAGAATCTCGAAATTATTAATGATACTGGTAAGCTAGTTCAGTATCATGTTGAAATTGCAAAAACTAATGAGGAACAAACAAAGGGCCTCATGCATAGATTAGATCTTAAAAAGAATGGAGGGATGCTTTTTTTATTTGATACTGAAAAAAAGGCCTCATTTTGGATGAAAGATACACTTATTGCTTTAGATATTATTTTTATAAACAAAAATGGTAGTATTAATAAGATACACAACAATACTAGACCAAAAAGCTTGAAGAGAATTAAATCAAAGGGTGAGGTTTTGGCAGTTTTAGAAATTAATGCAGGTGAAGCTATAAAAAATAATATTGGTTATAGATCATTTATTGATTTGGAGAAGTTTATTTCTTCGTATTAGTTATATGAAACTTTAATGATTTCATAAGATTTTCCTCCACCTGGAGTATTTACATCTACTTCATCACCGACAGATTTTCCAATAAGTGCTTTTGCTATAGGTGAAGAAATAGAAATCTTTTTTTCCTTAAAATCAGATTCTATATCCCCTACTATTTGATAATTCGCTTCTTCGTCAGTATCAAGATCAATTAATAAAACTTTTGCTCCAAATTTTATGTCTTTACCTGTTAATTTACTCGGGTCTATAACTTCTGCTTTGCTTAACAAATCTTCAAGTTCCATTATCCTTGTTTCATTATGAGCTTGCTCTTCTTTTGCAGCGTGATATTCAGCATTCTCTGATAAATCTCCATGGGCTCTTGCTTCTGCAATAGAATTAATAATTTTAGGCCTTTCTATGGTTTTACGATCTTTGAGTTCATCTTCAACCTTTAATTTTCCATCGTTTGTTATTGGTATTTTTTCCATAATATATCTCTATACTTATTATGCTTTAAAGAGAAAAATTATTCAAACCCTACTTTTTATATGATTGGATTGTGTTAACACCCATTTCGTCATTCTTAATAGCTTTTATTCCTGAAACTGCAGCAATAGCTCCAGAAACAGTTGTATAATAAGGTATGTTATTTTCAAGAGAGGATCGTCTTATTGATTTAGAGTCTTTGATTGCTTGAGGTGTTTCAGTTGTATTGAATACAAGTGCAATATTATTATTTGTGATTTCATCAACAATATGAGGGCTTCCTTGAAGCACTTTATTGATTCTTTTTGTTTTTATTCCTTTTTCCTTTAAAAAATCACATGTACCTCCAGTAGCCAATATTGAGAAACCTATATCTTCTAGTTCTTTAACTGGTTTATATATTTTTTCTTTATCAGCATCTTTTACTGAAACAAATACAATTCCTTCAATTGGAACAGCGGTTCCTCCCGCTATTTGGCTTTTTGCAAATGCAATACCGAATTCTTTATCAATCCCCATAACTTCGCCTGTTGATCTCATTTCAGGGCCTAAAATAGTATCCACTCCAGGAAATCTTTTAAATGGAAAAACTGCCTCTTTAACAGCAATATGCTCTAATTTCTTATCCTCATAATTTAGATCTTTCAATTGAATGCCAGTCATAACTTTTGTAGCAATTTTGGCTATTGGATTCCCAGACACTTTTGCAACAAAGGGAACGGTTCTACTTGCCCTTGGATTAACTTCAAGAATAAATATATCATTATCTTTAATTGCAAACTGGACATTCATTAGGCCCTTCACATTCATTGCCTTTGCGATTTTTATTACGCTCATCTTCAATTTATCTATAATTTCATCGTTTAGTGAGAATGGCGGCATAGAGCATGCGGAGTCTCCAGAATGAACACCAGCTTCTTCAATATGTTCCAAAATTCCAGCAATATAGAAATCTTTACCGTCCGATAGAGTATCAATATCAACTTCAATTGCATCTCGTAAATAAGAATCTATTAGAACTGGGCTCGATCCAGACACTATTACAGCCTCGTTTATGTATTTTTTAAGCTGATCTTCAGAGTGAACAATTTCCATAGCTCTTCCTCCAAGAACATATGACGGTCTAATTACGACTGGATAACCAACTTCATTTGCAATATTTATTGCCTCATCTGCCGATTTTGCAATACCATTATTTGGTTGTTTTATCTCTAGTTCCTCCATTAGATTTTTAAAACGATCCCTATCTTCTGCCAAATCAATAGCATCTTGATCGGTTCCTAATATTTTTATTGGGATATTGTTAACTTCAAAATCTTTAGAAAGTTTTAAGGGGGTTTGTCCGCCAAATTGAACTATCGCACCAAGAAGATCACCTTTTTTAGACTCAATGTTTATTATCTCTGAAACATCCTCAAGGGTTAATGGTTCAAAATATAATCGATCAGATGTATCATAATCAGTTGATACAGTTTCAGGATTGCAGTTAACCATTATGCTTTCAATATTTAAGTCTGCGAGAGCGAATGAGGCATGGCAACAGCAATAGTCAAACTCTATTCCTTGCCCAATCCTATTTGGTCCTCCACCAAGGATAATTACCTTCTTATTTTTAGTCGGAAAAGATTCACAGTATTCATTTTCATTATAAATATCTCCTACATATGTTGAATACATATAATCTGTTTTTGTTTCAAATTCTGCAGCGCATGTATCGACTTTTTTATAAACAGGTCTTAAGCCCAACTTAATTCTTTCATTTCTAACAATTGCTTCTTCCTCATTAATTAGTTTAGCTAATCGCGAGTCAGAAAAACCCATTGATTTAATTAATTTGAAATTTTCTTTATCTTTTGGCAATCCGTCTTTTTGAATAAGATTTTCCCAAAGAATAATTTCTTCTATTTGTCTTAAAAACCATGGATCATAAAAAGTAATAGAATTTATTTCTTCAACTGTAAGCCCAGACCTGAATGCTTCAGCAATATATAATAATCTCTCAGGGCAAGCAATTTTAAGGTTCTTTTTTATCTCTTCTTTCGTAAAGCCTTTTTTAGATAATTCATTAAAGCCTTCAAGGTCGTTCTCAAGAGACCTTAATCCTTTCTGTATAGATTCTTGAAAATTACCGCCTATAGACATTGCCTCACCAACTGATTTCATTGATGTAGTTAATGTGGATTCTGATCCTGGAAATTTTTCAAAAGCAAATCTAGGTATTTTTGTAACAACATAATCGATTGAAGGTTCAAATGAGGCAGGTGTTGTCGTTGTGATATCATTGACCAATTCATCAAGACTATAACCTACTGCTAATAGCGCTGCTATCTTAGCTATTGGAAAACCAGTAGCTTTTGAGGCAAGGGCAGATGATCTAGAAACCCTTGGATTCATTTCAATTATAACAATTCTTCCATCTTTTGGATTAACAGCAAATTGAACATTAGAGCCGCCTGTATCTACTCCTATTTCTCTTAAGGTTTTTATTGATGCATTTCTAAGTTCTTGATATTCCCTGTCTGTTAGTGTCAACGCTGGTGCAACAGTTATTGAGTCACCGGTATGAACACCCATAGGGTCAATATTTTCAATTGAACAAATTATTATACAGTTGTCAGATTTATCTCTAACAACTTCCATTTCAAATTCTTTCCATCCTATAACTGATTCTTCTACTAGAACTTCACTGTTAGGTGAGTTTTTTAATCCATCACCAACAATCTGATTAAATTCCTCAACATTATAAGCTATTCCGCCTCCTGTCCCACCAAGAGTAAAAGAAGGCCTAATTATTGCCGGTAATCCAATGCTATCAATTTTATTATTAGCTTCTTCAAGCGTATGGGCGATAAAGGATTTTAGTGTTTCCAGTCCTATAGAATTCATTGCCACTCTAAATTCTTCTCTATTTTCAGCTTTTGAAATTGCTTCTTTATTTGCACCAATTAATTCAACATTATTTTTTTCAAGAAAACCTGAATTTGCAATTTCCAGAGATACATTTAAGGCCGTTTGACCTCCCATTGTAGGCAACAAAGCATCCGGTTTTTCCTTTAATATTATTTTTTCAATAATCTTGCTAGTAATAGGTTCAATATAGGTTGCGTCAGCAACTTCCGGATCTGTCATAATTGTTGCAGGGTTAGAATTAACAAGAATAATTCTATAGCCTTCTTTCTTAAGAGCTTTACATGCCTGTGTTCCTGAATAATCAAATTCACAAGCTTGGCCGATAATAATGGGGCCAGCGCCTATAATTAATATACTTTTGATATCTTCTCTTTTAGGCATTTATATGTTTCTCAATATTTTCTAAAAATTTATCAAATAAATAATAGCTATCATTTGGTCCAGGCGATGCTTCGGGGTGATGTTGAACTGAAAAAATCGGTTTATTAACCATTTCAATTCCACAATTACTACCATCAAATAAACTAGTATGAGTTTCTATAATATCTTCAGGTAAATTATCACTACTCACTGCAAAACCATGATTCATTGATGTAATGTTCACACTTGAGTCATAATTATTTTTTACCGGATGATTTGCACCATGATGACCTTGGTGCATCTTATATGTATCCAATCCTAATGCCAATGCGAGTAATTGATGTCCAAGACAAATACCAAATATTGGTATATTTAAGTCAATTAGTTGTTTGATTACAGGAATTGCATATTCTCCAGTAGCGCTTGGATCACCAGGACCATTTGATAAGAAAACCCCATCTGGTTTTAAATTAATTATATCGCTATATGATGAAGTGCAAGGAACCAATGATATTTTTTCAAATCTTGAAGATAAACATCTTAAAATATTTTTTTTCACCCCATAATCTACAACAACAACATGAGCATTAATTTTTTTTCTTTTAACCTTACTGTTATAAATATTGATTTCTTTTTCATCCCAAAATATTTTTTCTTTACAGGTTACAAGTTTGGCAAGGTCTTGATTATTTATTCCTTTAAACATTTTGGTATCTTCTAAATAATCTTCAAATTCTTCAATACCATTAGTATCGTGAACTATAGTACCATTTATAAGGCCTTTTTCTCTAATTAAATTAGTTAGAGCTCTTGTATCGATTCCATAAACACCAATTATTGAATTATTTTTTAGCCAATTATCTAAATTAATTTCAGACCTCCAATTTGAAGGGTCAGTAATTAAGGATCGAAAGATTGCACCGCTAATATAAGGTCGGTCTGAGCTTTCATTATCTTCTAAATTTAAGCCTACATTTCCTATATGGGGAAATGTAAAAGTAATTATTTGCGAACAATAAGATGGGTCCGTCATGATTTCCTGATAGCCTGATATTGCTGTATTAAAGCAGACTTCTCCTGAAGATCTTCCGGTAGCCCCAAATCCAAAACCTTTGAAAATAGTGCCATCATTTAATACTAATGCGCCAGTTGGTTTCTTAGGAACCCAATTTACCATGCTATTGACCTTTTAAAAAAAATAAAAAAATATGGACTTATTAAGAGTGGATTTGAAATAAAAATATTAAATAGACCCATTAAATTTTCTCAGTAAAAAAATAATTGAAAACGAATCAATTATTTTAAACACAAATTGACGAAATTTATAAATACTAAACGAGTGAGTCAAGAAGCAAATCAAATGATGATTTTTTTTTTAATTTTATATATCTTTAATAAACTAATTATTGGAGTGATAAATGCTTAAAACTAAACTAAAAGATGAATTGATTTCATCAATGAAAGAAAAGAATCAATTAAGGGTTTCAACTCTTAGGATGATAAATGCATCTATTAAGGACTTAGAAATCAGTCAAAGGATGAATAAACAAACTGAAGATGCATCAGATACTGATATAATTGGCATTCTTGTTAAAATGGTAAAGCAAAGAAAAGAATCTGCTGAAACTTATAAGCAAGGTAATAGAGATGATTTATATAAAAAAGAGCTAGAAGAAATTAAAATCATTGAAGAATTCTTACCAAAACAGCTATCAGAAGATGAGGTTATTAAAATAATTGAGGATTTAATTTCACAAAATAATATATCAGATATTAGTGGAATGGGTTTAATAATGTCCGAACTCAAAAAAAAATATTCTGGACAATTAGATTTAGGTTTGGCTTCTAAAATAATTAAGGATAGAATTAATTCTTAAGGAACAAAATAGTAATGAAATTTTCGAAATCTCTTCTAGATGAAATCAAAAACAAAATAGAAATATCTGATATTGTTGGAAAAAGAGTAGCGCTTCAGAAAAAAGGTAAAGAATTTGTAGGCTTATCACCTTTTCAGAATGAAAAAACACCTTCCTTTACTGTAAATAATGAAAAACAATTTTATCATTGTTTTTCATCAAATAAGCATGGGGATATTTTCACATTTCTTGTTGATGTAGAGGGGCTTTCATTTCCTCAAGCAGTTGAGCAACTAGCAGAGCAAGCTGGAGTTGAATTAAGAGCATTAACAAAAGATGAGGAAAAAAGAATTTCTGGTAGAAAAAAACTTTATTCTATTATGGAAATGGCAAATGATTTTTTTATGAATAATCTATTAAGTGATAATAGAGCTTTAGGTTATCTAAATGAAAGAGGAATAAATAAGGAAGTAATTTCAGAATATAAAATTGGTTATGCAAAAGATAGCTTTTCTTCACTTAATAAATATCTCTTAGATAAAGGCATATTGAATGAAGATATATTGCTTGCAGGATTAATTATTAAAAGTGAGAAGAAAAAAAATAATTATTATGATCGCTATAGAGATCGAATAATATTTCCGATTACCAATACATATGGAAAAATAGTTGGTTTTGGAGGAAGGGTTATAAATGAAGATGATAAACCTAAATATATGAACTCTCCTGAAACAGAAATATTTCACAAAGGTAATTTGTTGTATAATTATTCAAACATAAAATCTCCATTAAAAGAAATAGAAAATCTTGTCGTCGTTGAAGGCTATATGGATGCTATAAGTTTATGTTCTCAGGGTTTTAAAAATGTTGTTGCCCCATTAGGCACAGCTATGACTGAAAGACAGCTCAATTTAATTTGGGATTTAGTCGATTCGCCAATTATATGTTTTGATGGAGATAAGGCTGGAATAAAGGCAGCAGAGAGAGTAATTGAATTAGCTATACCAAATTTAAAGCCAGGAAAAAATATAAGATTTATAAATCTAAATGATAATTTAGATCCTGATGATTATGTAAAAAAAAATGGAATTAAATCGTTTTTTCGGCTAGCTAAAGATTCTACTGCGCTTAATAATCAAATATGGCGGAATCATATAAATAAAGCTGATATCTCAACTCCTGAAGGGAAGGCAAATTTAGAAAGAGAATTACGCTCCTTATTAAGACTTGTAGGAGATAAAAATATAAGAAAACATTACGGTTTATTTTTTAAAGAGTCTTTGGATAAGGTTTTTTATAATAATAATGGAAAATTTGTACCTTTTAATAAAAAAAATAATTCAAATACATTTGATAAAATAAAAATCAAAGATAGTAAGGTCGGGTCAGGAGAAAAAATTCCCTCTGGGCTCGAAACATTATTGATTTCAGGGATTTTGATTTATCCAGAAATTATTGAAAGTAATATTGAAGAATTTGAATCTCTGATTATAAATCACAGTCTTCTTGATCAAATAAGAAATGAAATATTAGATTTATTTATTTCTAAAAAATCGCCTGATTTAGTAAAAATTAGGGATTTTATTAGTAATAATTATAGTGATATTTTAAAAAAAGAATTAAAATTTTCAAAGAAATACTGGTCTAACCATGAAAATTCTACTATAGAAACTATTTCATCAATTTGGGTTGAAATATTTGAAGATGATCAACATATCAAATCTTTAGAAATTGAAATCAATAATTTTGATAAGAATGTTAAAGATGACAGCAATGAAAAAAGGCTAATTAGCATTTTAGAGAAGAAAGATATTGAATTAAAAAAAATAACTGAAAAATATGGCCAATAAAAGAAAAAGCAAAAAAACAGATAACCAAAGCCAAGGCTCTGAATCAGCTTTATTAGATATGTCTAATAGAGATGTAAAGAAGATGATAAAGGCTGCAAAGTCTCAAGGATTTGTAACTTATGAGCAGTTGAATAAAGTAACATCGGCTGAAAGCCTTTCATCAGAACAAATAGAGGATGTTATGTCCATGCTTTCTGAAATGGGTATTAATGTTATTGAAAATGAAGAAGAAGATCAATCAACAGAAATAACTTCAACAACAAAGAAAGCAACTACTGAAAGGGCTGATAGAACTGACGATCCAGTCAGGATGTATTTACGTGAGATGGGTTCGGTAGATCTTCTATCAAGAGAGGGTGAAATTGCCATTGCTAAGAGGATTGAGGCAGGAAAAGAAGCAATGATTGAAGGGTTATGCGAGAGTCCATTAACATTCCAAGCCATAATTATATGGAGAGACGAACTTAATGAGGGCCAGGTGCTTTTGAGGGATATTATTGATTTAGAGGCCTCATATGAAGGGCCAGATGCGAAGAATAAAAAAATTGTTGTTAATAAGGCAGGTGATGAAAAACAAGAAAAAGATGATAACGAAGAAGGTGAATCTGAAGAGTCTGATAACGACGGTAATGATTATGATAATAATCTTTCACTCGCCGCCATGGAGGCTGAACTAAAGCCTGGTGTTTTTGATATTTTTGACTCTATTTCCGATAAATATAAAAAACTAAGAAAGCTTCAAGACAAAAGAAATGAATTTAAGAAACAAAAGAAAGATTTAACTTCACGTCAACTAGATACTTATATTGAATTTTCATCTGAACTGAAAGATTTAATGAAGAAATTATCCTTAAATCCAAATAGAATTGAAGCACTTCTTGATCATTTGTATGACATTAATAAAAGGCTAGTAGATTTAGAGATTTCATTATGGAAGCTTGCTAATTCTTCTGGAATAGATCGTAAAGATTTTTTGAAAGAATACCATGGTAATGAATTAGACCCGACTTGGATTAACCGTGTTGTAAGGCTTAAAAGGGATGGATGGCAAAATTTTGTTAAAGAAAATAGAAAAAATATCAAATCCATTTTTTCTGATATCCATGATCTTTCAGATGAGACTGGTCTTGAGATTGAAGAGTTTAGGAAAATAGTATTAAAGGTTCAAAAAGGTGAGAGAGAAGCCGCTGTTGCAAAAAAAGAAATGGTTGAGGCAAATTTAAGATTAGTAATATCTATAGCAAAAAAGTATACAAATCGAGGTTTACAGTTTTTAGATCTAATTCAAGAAGGAAATATTGGATTAATGAAGGCAGTAGATAAATTTGAATATAGAAGGGGCTATAAATTTTCGACATATGCTACTTGGTGGATAAGGCAAGCAATCACTAGATCTATTGCCGATCAAGCAAGAACTATTAGAATTCCTGTTCATATGATTGAAACTATCAATAAATTGGTAAGAACATCGAGACAAATTCTTCACGAAATAGGTAGAGAGCCTACGCCGGAGGAGTTATCTGAAAAACTCCAAATGCCTCTTGATAAAGTTAGAAAAGTATTAAAAATCGCTAAAGAGCCTATATCTCTTGAAACTCCAGTAGGAGATGAAGAGGATAGTTATTTGGGTGACTTTATTGAAGATAAAAATGTTTTACTGCCTGTAGATGCAGCAATACAAGCAAATTTAAGAGAAACTACAACTAAAGTTCTTGCAATGCTAACACCTAGGGAAGAGAGAGTTTTAAGAATGAGGTTTGGTATCGGAATGAATACTGATCATACTCTTGAAGAGGTAGGGCAGCAATTTTCAGTTACAAGAGAAAGAATAAGACAAATAGAAGCAAAAGCGTTGAGAAAATTAAAGCATCCCACTAGATCCAAAAAATTACGTAGCTTTCTTGATAATTAAAATATAAAAGATTATAGGGGCCTGTAGCTCAGTTGGTTAGAGCAAACCGCTCATAACGGTTCGGTCGCAGGTTCGAATCCTGCCAGGCCCACCATTAAAGGAATTAGGATGGCATCTTACCAATATATTTTCTCTCTAGAAAATCTTTCTAAAACCTGGTCTGGTGGCAAAACACTTTTTGAGAATATTAATTTATCTTTTTTGCCGAATGCTAAAATTGGTATTGTAGGCATAAATGGTTCTGGTAAGTCGACTTTTCTGAAGATTTTATCTGGCATAGATAAAGAATATAATGGTGAAATTATTGCTGCTAAAGGCATTAAAGTAGGTTATCTGCCTCAAGAGCCTGACTTAGATGATGCAAAAAATGTTTATGAAAATGTTTGTGAAGGGGCCATAGAAAAACTTTCATTAATTGAAAAATACAATGAACTATCCATGAATTATTCTGAAGATATTGCAGATGATTTAGCTAAATTACAGGATGAGATAGAGGCAAAAGATTTATGGGATTTAGATTCAAAGATTGAACAGGCTATGAATGCTTTGCGATGCCCTGAAAAGACAAAAAAAATTAGCAATTTGTCGGGAGGTGAAAAAAGACGGGTAGCTATTTGTAAATTACTTCTTGAAGAACCAGATTTACTTTTACTTGATGAGCCAACTAATCATCTCGACCCCGAAACAGTTTCTTGGCTAGAGAATTACCTAAAAAATTATAAGGGCACAGTTATATTAATTACTCACGATAGATTTTTTCTTGATAATATTACCGAATGGATACTTGAGCTAGATAGAGGAAAGGCAATTCCTTATGAAGGAAATTATAGTAAATGGTTAATTCAGAAACAAAAAAGAATTGAATTAGAAACTAAACATGAAAAT
>PBRS01000058.1 GCA_002726005.1 Rhodobiaceae bacterium | reverse complement strand
CTTTATGATAATAACACAGCATCGGGGCGTAGCGCAGGCTGGTAGCGCACCTGGTTTGGGACCAGGGGGTCGGGAGTTCGAATCTCTCCGCCCCGACCACTTAAATTATATTTAACCAAAATAAAATTCTGATATCATTATTATATTGATGTTCATATTTATTAGTTTTAAAAGATAAAGTATCACTGTTAGTGAGTTTTAACTATATAAATAAAGGTACTAATTATGACTAAACTAAATCTTTTGTATGCTTCTGAAATGGGAACGGCGATGGAAGTTGCTGATAATGTAGCTCTAATAGTAAAAGAAAAATCTATAGATATCAATCAAGCTGAACTAAATGATATTTCTATGGATGAATTATCAAACATGAATAAAGTTTTGATTATTACAAGTACAACAGGTGATGGAGATCTACCAATGATGGGAGAAGTCTTTTGGGAAGAATTATCAAAAACACAAATTAATTTGAAAGATGTTGAATATAGTGTTTGCGCTCTTGGAGATAGTTCGCATTTTCATTTTTGTGGGGCAGGAAAAAAAGTTGATGAAAGGCTTGAAGAGCTTGGAGCAAGAAAAGTCTTAGATAGACATGAATGTGATGGAGATACAGAAGGTTATGAAGAGTGGGCAACTCAGTCACTAGATAAATTAGGATACTAATTAGATTGATCTTAATAACATCTAAATCATATTATTAATTATGCAAGAAAACATTTTCAACGAAATAATTAAAGAATGCTGTTCAAATCCTATTACCGGTTTCTATAGAGATGGTTTTTGTAATACTGACGATAGAGATGTTGGTTTGCATACGGTATGTGCCTACATGACAGAGGATTTTTTGAATTTTTCAAAACAAAAGGGTAATGATCTCTCTACTCCTAGACCTGAATTTTCATTTCCTGGCCTTAAGGAAGGAGATTCTTGGTGCCTTTGTGCCGAAAGATGGAAAGAGGCCTATGAATCAGGAAAAGCACCAAGAATATACCTTAGGAAGAGCAATAAAAAGACTCTTGATATAATTAATTTAGAGATTCTTAAAGAGTTCGCCTTAGATTTAGACTAATAAATTTAAGACTATTATTTAATATTTTAAAGAAAATTAAGAATTGGATATGAAAAATTTTTTTAAGTTACTTTTATTAATAATATTTATTTTATTAATTATTGCTCCAATTTTGTTGGTTTTTATTTAGTAATAGTTATATTTGGGTTTTCGATGTAGGATATAAAGAAATAGGTGAAATTATGAAAAATATTATATTTGTTTTTGTTTTAACTTTGTTTTTAACAATGTCTGGTAATGTTTTGGCTCACTGTGGAAATGCTGAAGCCCATGCTAAAGCTTCTGATCATCAATCCCATGATGATACAAAAGACAAAAAAGACAAAGATAAAGATAAAGGTTAAATTACTATAAATTTAAAAAAGGCCATTGCGATTTGTAATGGCTTTTTTTTTGGAGAATTTTATGAAGTACAAAGATATGGAAGAATTAAGAAAAGAATTAGACCTTCTTGACAATGATTTAATTAAATTAGTTTCTAAAAGATTTAAATTTATTGAACAAGCGGCAATAATAAAAGACGATATATCTAAAATTAGAGATACTGATAGAATTGAAAATATTATAAAAAGATTAAGAGGACTAGCTAAGGATAATAATATTAGCCCAGATATTGTTGAAAAACTTTGGAGATTTATAATAGAATTATCCATAGAGCTAGAAACAGAAATTTTTAGTAAGAAATAAAATTGGAGGTATGAATGTTATTAGATAAATATCCTATTTTTCAACAAGCTTATCTAGTTAATGATTTAGAGGAATCAGCAAAAAAATGGAATAAAATTTTTGGGGCAGGGCCATTTGTTTTTTCTCCACATCATAAATGCGATAAATTTGAATTTAGGGGAACCCCTCAAGAAGCCGATGTATCATATGCATTTGGTTATGTTGGAGATATGATGATTCAATTTATTCAACAACATGATGAAACCCCATCTATTTATAGGGATATGTATCAAAATGGAGAAGAAGGATATCATCATATCGGTGTTTTAGTTTCTGATTTTGATAAAGAATTAGATAAATTATTAAGTCATGGTTTCGATCTGGCTTGTAGACTTTATGCTGATGGAGTTGATGCGGCATATGTCGATACAAGAGAATTTAATGGCGTTTTTACTGAATTACATGGTGATCCAAATCATATTTTAGGCGAATTTTCTAGATGGAAAAGAGCACATGATATAAGTAAGCCAGGAGATGATATTCATTTGAAAAGAGTAAAAATTATTAATTAAAGTTTAATATAAATAATTATATAATATATTTAATTAATTCAATAGTTTATATAATAATTCTAATATTCTAGTTTACTTTATCTAATATATTTTTTAAATAAATCAACCTATCTTGTCCCCAAAACCTTTCTTTCTTATAAATAAATGTCGGAACGCCAAAAACCTTTAATTCCCTCATTATTTTAGTAAGAGACTTTAGATCTTTGTCAATATCCTCATTATCCATTGCAGATAAGGCTAATTTAGGGCTAATCTCGATCTCATTACAAATATTAGTAATAATGCTCTTATCACCAACATTTAATCCCTTTTTAAAGCGAGCCTCAAAGATTTTTAACATAAAATTAAGACCTTTACCTTCTTTATTAACCTCTGACCAAGCTGCATGAACAGATGGCCAATTACAATCTGCAGGTATTTCGTTCACTAAATCAATATTTAGTTCATCAAATAATCTTCTACAATCCTCCATTAGATAATCTCTTTTATATGGATTATTTAATGTGACGGCCTCTAATATTTCTTTTGGAACATAACAAAAGGGTACAAATTTAGGATTTATATTTAATTCTAGAGCTTTTTTTATTCCTACATACGCATAAGGACTTCTAAAATTGAAAAAACATAGAACTTCGTTATCATTTATATCTATATCCATTTAAATTCCTTTTAAATTTATTAAAATTTTCTTATTATTTTTATTAAATTTTATTAAAACATCTTCCCATTTAGGCGGACCAAAATTACCCCTTTTATTATTTGAAAAACCAAATGGTTCTTTTGGCATTCCCAAAAAATTCCCGGTTAACAGTCCATTATTATCAAGATCATGAATACCGGCTATAACATAATTTCCATATGGCAAATCAAATGTAACCTTTCCTTTATAATTCGAAATTAACCCTTTAGCGCCTAGTAAGATATGCTTTGGATTAGCTTTTTGATTTGCTTTAGTTTTCCCGAAGTATTCTTGTTTATCGTATACAGCAAGCAAAACTGGTCCATCTTTATGTTCCGATGTAACTTCAACAGTTAATATTTCTGCTTTAGATGAGTTAACTATTAAGAAAAAGAAAAATAAAAAAAATACTTGTTTCTTAATCATATATTACCTCCAAACCTTTCTCTATTGCTTTAAATGCACATTCTTCATCGTTTGATCCACTGCTTCCCGAAACACCTACACCACCTAAATGATAGCCGTTTCTTAGAATTATGGGAGCTCCTCCTGGTAATAATGCAATATCTGGTATTGTAACTATTCCTTCATTTTTATCTTCATTATCAAACGCCATTTGAGCAAGCTCTTTAGTAGAGAAGGGTAAACCTGCTGAAGTTTTACCCTTTAATCGAGATATTTCTTCTGATGCAGGATAAGTTCCATCCATAGATGCATAGTATTTTAAGGCACCTGGAGACTCAAAAATAGCAATATTAATTTTCCATCCATTATCTTTTGCAAGATTTAAACATTCATTTGCCATTATTTTTGCTGTTTCAAGAGTTAATAATGGTTTAGTTGGTATTTCTCCAAAAACAAAACCAATATAAAAAATTGAGACACAGAAACCGATTAGAGTTTTTTTCATAACATTTCCCATAATAATTATAATTTGATATATATGTTTAAAATTATAAAGAGGTTAAATTGAGTTTACAATCTATTGCTGCAAAAATTATGTTTAAATTGCCTGACCCAATATTAGGCAAAATCATGAAATATATATCACCCAAAAAAGAAGCCCCAATAAAGCTTGATCCAAAAAAATATTGGCATTTGCAAGGTAATTGGGCTCCTGTTAAAAAAGAAGAAAGCATTGATGAGCTTGAAGTAATAGGCGAGATACCAAATGAATTAGATGGTAAATATATCAGAAATGGTATGAATCCTAGATCTGGTTATAGTGATCATTGGTTCTTTGGTAACGGTATGGTTCATGGTATTGATATTCAAAATGGAAGAGCTAATTACAAAAATAGATATGTGAAAACACCTTATTATGAAGATGATATGGATATGATGGCATCATCTTTTGATTTGAAGGCTTCTCCAGCTAACACTCATGTAATTCGTCACGCAGGTAAGATACTTGCTTTAGAAGAGGCTCATTTTCCATGGGTAATTGATAATAATCTTGAAACAATTAGTCATCATGATTTTGATGGAAAGTTAGATGGCCCAATGACGGCACATCCAAGAGTATGTCCTGAAACAAATGAATTGTTATTTTTTGGATACAAAATGATGGGTAAGCCTTACTTGATGTACCACAGGGTTTCTTCTGATGGTAAATTAGTTCAATCAGAAGCCATAGACATACCACGTCCTGTAATGATGCACGATTGGAATATTACTCGTAATTTTGTGATATTCATGGATTTACCTCTCGTATTTGATATGGATAGAGCCGTAGAAGGCGGCGATCCATTTGGTTTTAGACCAGAATGCGGCGCAAGATTAGGAGTGATGCCAAGAAATGGCACTAATAGAGACATTAAGTGGATTGATGTAAATCCTTGTTTTGTATTCCATCCAATGAATGCATATGAAGAAGACAATAAAATTATTTTGCATGTATGTAGACAAGATAAAGCAATGGTTGGCGGTATGGATCAAATTTATGGTGGAGATGAAACAACTGGTAAATTATGGAAATGGACCATAGATCTGGAAACTCAAACATGTAAAGAAGAACAAATAGATGATAAACCATGTGATTTTGCTAGAGTTGATGACAGAAAAATAGGACTTAAAGCAAATAATGGCTATGCAATGGAATTAAATAATAAAGCTGAAACACTCACATTTGGAAATCATTTATTTAAATATAATCTTGATGAGGGTACAAGAGAAGACCATTTTCTCGGTGAACATACTGTAGGTGGTGAACCATTATTTGCTCCAAACCCAAATTCTAATGATGAAAATAATGGTTATGTAATGTCAATTGTCCATGATAATGAGAGAAATAAATCTAAGCTTATTATTATTGATACAAATGACTTCTCGAATAAGCCTGTCGCTGAAATTCTTCTACCGCAAAGAGTCCCATTTGGTGCGCACGGAAGTTGGTTAGAAAATTAATGAAGGCTAAAATTTATCAACCAGCAAAGTCAGCAACTCAATCTGCCAAAAATGAATTTTGGCTTCTTGAATTTAATTCTCAGGATAAACCAATTATAGATGAAAAAATGTTGTGGACTTCATCTTCAAATACTCAAGATAAAGTAAAAATTAGGTTTTCAGATAAAGATAAAGCTATCAAATTTGCAAATAATAATAATATCGATTTTGTAATCATTGAGCCGAAAAAAAGAAAAATTAAACCTAAATCATATTCTGATAATTTTTCTCCTAACAGAAAAAATCCATGGACTCATTAATCTCCTATGAATGCAATAGAAACAATACTTTCAAGAAAATCTATTCCATTAATGGAGGATCCTAAACCCAATAAAAGCCAATTAAAAAGGATTTATAATGCGGGATTAAGAGCGCCCGATCATGGAGGTTTAAATCCATGGAAATTTATTGAGGTATCTGGAGATGACAGATTAAAACTTGGAAAAAAATTTGTTAATGTAACTAAAAAGGTTAAAAAGAATCCTAGTAGAGAACTTTTAATTAAAGTAAAAAAAGCTCCATTAAGGGCGCCGTTAATTATAATTGCCATTGCAAATATAAAAAAAGATAAACCAATACCAGAAATTGAACAGATTCTATCTGCTGGAGCAGCAGCTCAAAATATGATGTTAGCATCTTCCGCTATGGGTTTTTATAGCATTTGGCGAACAGGACATTTGGCTTTTAATAAGTATATTAACAAATCATTGAAATTGAAAAAAAGTGATGTTGTTATTGGGTATCTTTATATTGGATCATCAACTAAGAAAATTCCATCACCAAAAAAATTGAAAATTGAAGAATTCGTAAAAAAGTTAGGATAAAAAATGATATATAAAAATTTCTTTAAATATACTGCTCTTTTATTATTTATAATTTTAAGTTACACAGTTTTCTTAAAAGCAGAAAATATTTCTAATAATAGAGATAGCCAATTAATAAAAGAATTATATGAAACTTGGCATAATGCAGTTGAATCAAGCAATATTGATGGATACATAAATTCACTTGATAAAAATATAACTTTAATTCCCCCAGGTGGGCCTGTTATTTCAGGTGCAGAAAACTATAGAGAATTTCTTGGCCCTGTATTTGAATCGGCTACTTATAAAATTCAAGATGGAGATTATGATATTGAAGTAATTGGTGACATAGCAATAGTGAGAAGTCGTCAAACTGTATATTTAACTTTTAAAGATAATGCTAATAAGATCCAATCTGAAGGCGCATTACAGGATAATATTACAACTAGTGATTATTTAGATATTTTAAAACGCCAGGAAGATGGCTCTTGGAAATGTTTAGTGCATACTTGGCAATTAATACCTAGTTAGATAATTATTGAAACTAAGAAATAACAAAATTATAAAAAAATAAATTTTGATACAAAAATTAAAGTCAAAAACCAAGATCCTGAAGAAATTGATTTTATATTTCCAGAGGCAATTTTCATAACTATAAATGCTATGAAGCCTAATGAAATACCATCAGCAATAGAAAATGTTAAAGGTATCATTACGATGATAATTAAGGATGGTATTAATTCATTTAAATCTTTCCAATCCAAATTTTGGACACCGGATAAAATTAAAAGCGATACATATATCAAAGCTCCAGATGTTGCATATGAGGGAACAATGCTAGCCAAAGGTGATAAAAAAATAGAAAATAAAAATAAAAAACCAACAGTTATTGCAGTTAGTCCAGTTCTTCCTCCAGCTTCTATACCTGATGAGCTTTCAACATAACTTGTAACGGGAGCACAGCCAAAAAAAGTTCCAATAATACTTGTGCTACTATCACACTTAAGTGCTTTATCTAGATTAGTAATATTCCCTTTTTCATCAATAAAGTTAGCTCTAGTTGCTACTCCAAATAATGTACCAGTAGTATCAAAGAGATTAACAAATAAGAATGATGCAATTATAGAAATCATTGAAATATCAATTGCTCCAATAATATCTAAATGTAAAAATACAGGGCTTAAACTTGGTGGATAAGAAGTTATTCCATTAAATTCTACAAGACCCAAAGTTAACGATATAAGTGTAATTATTAGAATGCTAATAATAATTGATCCCTTAATATTTCTAATTGTTAAAATTGCTATTAATAAAAAGCCTAATGCAGATAGCAATGTTTCAATATTAGAAAAATCACCAAGACTTAAGAAAGTTGAATCATTCGAAACTATAATTCCTCCATTTTTTAGACCTATAAAGCCAATAAAAAAACCAACTCCTGAAGCCATAGCTATTCTTAAATTTGTTGGAATGCTATCAATCATCCATTTTCTCAATGGCGTCACACTCATAATAAAAAATAAGATTCCCGATAAGAAAACAGCGCCGAGAGCTGTTTCCCATGAATAGCCCATTTCACCTACTACTGAATATGTAAAAAAAGCATTAAGACCCATACCTGGAGCTAATCCCACGGGCCAATTTGCTATAAAACCCATAATAAAACACGCGATTGATGCAGCTAAACAAGTTCCAACAAAAACTGCTCCAAAATCCATTCCTGTAGTAGACATAATTTGTGGATTTACAAAAATTATATATGACATTGTTATAAAGGTTGTAAAGCCTGCTAAGATTTCTTTTTTAATGCTTGTGCTATTTAAATTAAGCTTGAAGAGGTTATCTAACATATCAATCATGAGTAAATAATATTTAGAAAATTAACTAAATAAAACTTATTTTTT
>PBRS01000057.1 GCA_002726005.1 Rhodobiaceae bacterium | reverse complement strand
GCTAATCAATTTTTAAAATTATGGTCGGAGCGGCGGGATTTGAACCCACGACCCCTTGTCCCCCAGACAAGTGCGCTACCGGGCTGCGCTACGCTCCGTAGATTTTAAAGAGATGATCGAATTTCTATGAGTTCATTAATAATAAGTTGTTTGATATCTACTGGATCTTTGCCGTCATTAGTTTCAATTATTATTTCTTTGTTTATAACGCCTTCATTAGTGTCAATTTTTTTAAGCTGCTCTACCGCACCTTTAATTGTTAAGCCATTGTCATATAAAAGGGATTTAATAATTTTTAGCTTATCGATATCAGAAGGTCTATAAAATCGCCTTCCTCCCGATCTCTTAACTGGTCTAAGTTGAGAAAATTTAGTTTCCCAAAACCTTAATACATATGGCTCAACTCCAACTTCTTTTGAAGCTTCACCAATAGTTCTGTAGGCATCAGGTCCTTTATTCATAATAATCTTAGTTGTTTACTCTTCTTTTTAATTCTTTACTTGCTCTAAACGAAATAACCCTTCTTGCGTCAATTATTGCTTCTTCTTTTGTTTTAGGGTTTCGTCCAATTCTTTCTTTTTTATGTTTAACAGAAAAAGTTCCAAATGATGTTAATTTAACTGAATTCCCATCAATTAAATCAAGAATTATTTCTTCAAAAAATTGATCAACTATTTCAGAAGCTTCTGTTTTTGAAATTCCAACTTCGCTGTAAATTAACTCAGCTAGTTCTGCGCGAGTAAGTGTTTCAGACATATTCCCTCTCGATTTAATAACACATAAAACTATGATAATTCATTAAAATCAAGCTTTAACTACCATCTAATTAAGCTCGAACCCCATGTAAAACCTCCCCCCATTGCTGCTAATAATACAATATCACCTTTATTAATATTATTATTATGAACAGCTTCGTTTAAAGCTAGCGGTATAGATGCTGCAGATGTATTTGCGTGCTTGTCTACAGTTATAATAATCTTGTCTTTTTCAATGCCAATTTTTCTAGCAACAGCTTCTAAAATTCTTGAGTTGGCTTGATGAGGTACAAACCAATCAATATCTTCAATTGACATCTTATTAGCATTAAGGGCTTCAATTATTGATGAAGAAATATTCTTAACAGCATGCTTAAAGACACCACCACCGTCCATTCTAAGAAAACCAACATTATTAGAAGTGGATGGACCCCCATCAACATAAAGCATATCTTTGTAATCACCATCAGAATAAAGATGATTACTTAAAATTTGGCTAGAAGATTTATTATCAGTAGATTTTAAAACTACAGCTCCAGAACCATCACCAAATAGAACACATGTTGATCTATCGTTCCAGTCAAGTATTCTGCTAAATGTCTCCGATCCAATTACTAATGCATAATTAGATTTTCCAAGTCTAATTGAATTGTCTGCAAGCTCGAGGGCGTATATAAAGCCTGAACATACTGCTTGCACATCATAGGCATAGCCTTTTTTTATTCCCAATCCAGATTGAATTGATGTTGCTGTTGCAGGAAATGTGTTATCGGGAGTAGCGGTAGCCAAAACTATCAAGTCAATATCTTGTGAAGAAATTTCTGCATTTTTTATAGCATTTTTTGCTGCTTGAATTCCTAGGGATGAAGTGGTTTCAGATTCATTAGCAATTCTTCTTTCAAGTATTCCAGTTCTTTCTTTAATCCATTCGTCACTTGTTTCGACAGTTTTAGAAAGCTCATCATTAGTTATAATTTTATCTGGCAAATAACCGCCTACACCTATGATTTTTGAGCGAAAAATTTTTTCATCTGACATTAAATATTTTCCTCAATAAGATCGCTTATCTTCTTAGAAATATCTGAGCGAGCAAGGTTTACACTAAATTGAATAGCATTTGAAAACCCTATAAAGTCAGTTCCACCATGGCTTTTAACAACCAATCCATTAAGACCTAAAAAGAAACCGCCATTACTACCGCGAGGATCAATCTTATCTTTTAGAGATTTAAGGGAATTTTGAGCAATAAACATTCCCAATCTTCCTGTAATGCTAGATTTTAAGCTATCAGCTAAATAAAAAGCAATAAGTTTAGCAATTCCTTCAGCTGTTTTTAAAGCAACATTACCTGTAAAGCCATCTGTAATAACTACATCTGCAGTACCTTTTGATAAATCATCACCCTCAACAAAACCAATAAAACTATCATTAAAGATATTGTTTAATTTATCATAGGCCTCTTGAAGATTGCTAGATCCTTTAATCTCTTCATGGCCTATGTTTAAGATTGCTATTTTTGGGTTTTCTTTTCTCAAAACACAAATAGCATATGCATACCCCATAATACCAAATTGTATTAATTGATTTGGAGAAACATCAATGTTTGCTCCTAAATCCAAGACAACAGAATTTCCTTTAGGATTAGGCCATAAAGCTGTAATTGCAGGTCTCTCAATACCATCAACTGTTTTTAATATTAATTTTGATAAAGCCATTAATGCCCCTGTATTCCCTGCTGAGAGAACAACATCTGACTCATTATTGGCGCATGAAGCAATGCTCATCCACATAGATGAGTCTTTTCCAATTCTTCTAATTGCATCAACAGGTTTAGCATCCATTGGAACAAAGTTTTCAGTATGAAAAATGGTTAACTTTTTAGCTAAAGATGGATATTTTTTTAGAACTTTTCGAATTTCATTTTCATTGCCAAATAAATTAGCATGGACATTTTCTACCTGATCTAAAGCATGATTTAAGCCCTTTACAGTTACCTCTGGACCAAAATCACCTCCCATCATATCAATTGATATTTTTATTATATCTGACAATCTTTATTAATTTTAAAGAATTAAAACTCCCTTTTTGATTCTTCAATTATCTCTCTATAAGATTTATTGTTATACATTTGTATTTTTTTATAAACATATTCGCTTAATTTATGAACTTTATTAGTTAACTCTTTATCAAGAGGCCAAATATTTCTCAGAAGAGCCTCGTTAAAAGATTTGCTATCATTAATTGTATCTGAGTAAATGCTTAATCTTCCATACATTGATTTTGCTGCAATTTTCATTTTCTTAGCAAAAGTATTGTCACTGATTCCTAATTCTCTATAAGTTGACTCTAATTCATCAATAAATGTTTCTAATAAATTTTGTTTAAATAACTTATTTTCACTATTGTTTTGGTCTAAAGAATTAAAGATAATAAAAATATGCAAAATGATAATTTCAAATCTTCCGTTAATATCTTTTTTGACTTCTAAGTCATCGAAAAACCAGTCATTGTATGATTGAACGAGTATTTTCTTATAAAGTGCTTCATGAGGTAAATTGTAATCTTTGAAATTTACCTTTTTATAAGAAAATAGATTTTTAATTTTTTTAAACATTTAATTTTGAAATATTGACATAGTTGTAATAAAAGATCATTTCTAATAATGTTTATTTTAATGTAAATATATAGATATGAAATTAGTTTTTAAAAAATTTATATTTGTTGCCCTCTGTTTTGCGGTAATCAATTGTTCACCAATTATAGAAAATAGGGGTTATGTTTTTGATGATAACCTTATCTCACAAATAGAGGTAGGCAAAACAAATGCTGGACAAGTTTTAAATATACTTGGAACACCATCAACAACATCTACTATTGATGCTAAGATTTGGTATTATATCTATAGTAAAGCTGAAACCACCGCATTTTATCAGCCAAGTGTTTCTCAGAGAAGAATAATAACAGTTGGCTTTAATGATGATAGTAGAGTTACATATCTAGAAGAATATGGATTACAGGATGGAAATATAATTGCCTTTAATTCAAATTCTACACCAACAAGGGGAAGAGAACTTACCATTCTTCAACAATTGTTTGGTAACCTAGGAAGATTAGGAGCAGGTAATTTACCTGGAAATTAATGGTAAAAGAAATTAATTTTGAAATTCTTGATAGCGCTTCTGAACAAATTGAAAAAATTGTTAAGAATGAGGAATCGAATACTTATCTAAGAATTGAAATTCTTGGAGGTGGTTGCGCAGGGTTTTCATATAAAATAGATTTAGATAAAAACATCAATGATGATGATATTGTTTTGTCAAAAGATAATATTAAGGTTTTAATAAACAGAGCTTTTATTCCTTATCTAGATGGCTCAACAATAGAATTTGCTGACGAACTTATTGGAAAATCTTTTAAAATTAATAATCCTAACGCCACATCATCTTGTGGGTGCGGAACTTCTTTTTCAGTCTAATGAAGATTGCTTCATGGAATGTAAATTCAGTTAGAACAAGGATTGATAATATCCTTGAATGGATTAAAAAAGAAACCCCAGATATTTTATGTCTTCAAGAAATTAAAGTTGTTACGGATGGCTTCCCAAGAGAACCTTTTGAAGATTTGGGATATAACTTAATAATTAATGGTCAAAAAAGTTATAATGGAGTAGCTACATTATCAAAATTTTTAATCGAGGAAAGCATAACAAGAATACCAAATTTTGATGATGATCAAGCAAGATATATTGAAACAGTCCATTCCGTAAATTCAAAAATAATTCGTATATCAAATATTTATTTACCTAATGGAAATCCCTGCCCTGGCGATAAATTTGATTACAAATTAAATTGGATGAAAGCTTTAAAAGAACACTTAATTTCACTAAATATAAAAGATGAGTCATTTATTTTACTAGGTGATTTTAATGTTATTCCTGAAAATATTGATGCTTATGATGCTGATAAATGGCTAAATGATGCCCTATTTAATATTGAAACAAGAAAAGAATTTAGAGAAATTATTTCATTAGGATTAAATGATATGTATCGATCATATAATCCTTTAGCAAAAGACTTTACATTTTGGGATTATCAAAGAGGAGCATGGCAAAAAAACGAAGGGATTAGAATAGATCATATTTTGGCATCACCTATTGCAGCTGATCAAATTACTAATGTAATTATTGATAAAGAAGAGAGAGATAAGAATAAGCCATCAGATCATGTCCCAATTATAGCAGAAATTGATATTTAATTAGATATCGGCATAGCAATGTGTTTCTTCATCTGCGCCAGGATGAGTTATTGCTCCATTTTGTGCTGATCCAACAGTTTGAGAATACTTCCATAATGTTCCACTATTGTAATCAGTTTCTCTTGGTTTCCATTTTTTTCTTCTCTTTTCTAATTCCTTATCAGATAAATCAACATTAAGAATACCTTTATCACCATCGATAGTAATTTTGTCACCATCTTGAATTAAAGCAATAGGTCCTCCAATTGCTGCTTCAGGACCAATATGACCAACACACAAACCTCTTGTTCCTCCACTAAATCTTCCATCGGTAATCAAGGCGACTTTACCTCCAGCGCCCTGACCAGAAAGTGCTGCGGTTGTAGATAGCATCTCTCTCATGCCCGGACCTCCTTTTGGACCCTCATAGCGAATTACTATTACTTCTCCTGTTTTGTAACCTTCATTAGATACGCATTCAAAGGCATCTTCTTCACAATCAAAACATCTGGCGTAACCTTCAAAGAAAGTATTATCTAAACCTGCAACTTTTACTATAGCTCCATCAGGGGCAAGATTTCCCTTTAAACCAACAACTCCACCAGTTGGACTTAAAGGTTTGTTATAAGGTCGAATAACTTTTTGGTTTTCATTAAACACCACACCATCAAGATTTTCTTCAAGAGTTTTTCCTGTAACAGTCATGCAATCACCATGAAGAAAACCACCGTCAAATAGAGTTTTAATAATAATTGGAACACCGCCAGCTTCATAGACATCTTTAGCAACATATTGTCCGCCTGGTTTTAAGTCTGCAATGTATGGCGTCCTTTTAAAAATCTCAACAACATCATCTAAAGAAAATTTGATACCACATTCATGAGCAATTGCTGGTAGATGCAAACCGGCATTAGTTGAGCCACCTGTAGCTGCAACTATAGTTGCAGCATTCTCAAGTGATTTCTTTGTGACTATGTCTCTTGGTCTGATATTTTTTTCAATTAAATTCATAATTTGTTTTCCAGAATCATAGGCATATTTGTCACGATCTTCATAAGGAGCAGGAGCTCCGGAAGAGTGTGGGAGAGCCAAACCTATAATTTCTGAAACACATGCCATCGTATTAGCAGTAAATTGTCCTCCGCATGCTCCGTCGCTTGGACATGCAACTTGCTCTAGTTCTTTTAAGTCTTTTTCAGTTGCTGCTCCTGCAGCATATTTACCTACTGCCTCAAAAACATCAACAACGGTTACATCATTGCCTTTATATCTCCCAGGCAATATAGATCCTCCATACATAAAAACACTTGGAACATTAAGCCTACACATTGCCATCATTAGACCTGGTAGTGATTTATCGCAACCAGCTAGACCCACTATCGCATCATATGAATGACCACGAACGGTAAGCTCCGTTGAGTCAGCGATGACTTCTCTAGAAACAAGAGATGATTTCATGCCTTGATGACCCATTGCAATTCCATCAGTAACAGTAATAGTGCAAAACTCTCTGGGTGTTCCATCTGCATCCTTAACACCTTTTTTTACTGATTGAGCTTGCCTCATAAGAGCTATGTTACATGGAGCGGCTTCATTCCATGTAGAAACCACACCTACAAAAGGTTTATTAATATCCTCTTCAGTCATACCCATGGCATAATAATATGATCTATGTGGAGCCTTTTCAGGCCCAACACTTACATGTCTACTTGGTAGTTTATTTTTATCAAATTTCTTTTCTGACATAATTAGCCTTATAAATACTTAAATGGGTTTGGCAACCATCCACATATTATCACTTGTAATCTGTTTATCTAAATAATTAAACTTTATAATTTTATAACCTGCCTTAATTACCATTTTCTCTAAAGTATCCGGTGTAAATTGATTTACATGATCTGGAAATCTATAGCCACACCAATTTTTTCCTCTCACTTTTCTATTAACTGATGCATAATTTGGAACTTTTATTATTATGCTTCCATCATGAGTCAATGTTTCCTTAAGTTCATATAGCACTTCGAATGGATGATGTTCATGTTCTAAATACGACCTTAAGATTGCACCCTTAAATTTATTCTTACCGTATTCTTTTAAAACATCTGTGGCCGGTGCACATATGGCTGTTCCCCCTCTTTTTTCAAAGTTAGTTTTTGCTTCAAAGGCTGATTTTTCTGATATATCTATTCCAAATGGAATAAATTTTTGAGGGATATCATCAAATTTAATACCTGAACCGCATCCAATATCAAGAACTTGACCTTCTTTTATATATTTATCTAATAAAAACAATAATTTATTTCTTTTTATTAAACTTTTAATAGATCTTCTTATTTTTTTTGATAATTTTATATCTTTTGAAGGAATAAAGTTTTTTTCCCAAGCAAATTCTTCTTTCATCATTTCGTAAACTGGAACTACAGGCATATATACAAAAGAGCATTGTGAACATTCTGCTAATTCCCAATTCTCATGCATTAGAAGGCTAATTTCACTATTTTCGACATCACAAAGAGGGCAGTTTTTTCTTTTTTTTATTTTTATATCGTTGCTCATTATTATTTTATAAGCCTTTTAATAAGCTCTTTTGATGATAATAATCTTTCTTTATTCTTCATCATATCTTCTATTTTGATTTTATTTTCTTCAACAACTTCTTTTGGCGCTTTATCAATAAAGTCCTTATTTTTAAGGCGGTTTGATATTGAATTTATTTCTTTTTCTAGCTTCTCCTCTTCTTTGACTACCCTGCTGAGCTCAGTTGTAAGATCAATGCTAGCAGGGATAAGTAAGGAGAATCGAGAACCATTTACAGTAAAGTTAGCTGATTTATCAGAAAAATCTGAAACTTCATTTATATTTGAAATATTCGCTATTTTTGATAAATAAAATTCCAAATTATTTATTTTTAATGCCTCTGAGTTATTTGTAACTTCTATTATTAACTCTTCTTTTGGTTTTATATTTAATTCAACTCTTATTGATCTTATATTTGAAATTATTTCTATTAAGTCGTTTATCTCTTCACTCAAATTATTGCTGTCATCAGTTAAAGATATATCTCTCCATTTTTCAATAATCAATGGATTATCTCTCTTCTTAAGGTTTTGCCATATTTCTTCGGTAATGAATGGCATAAATGGATGCAATGAGATTAATATTGAGTCTAAGATAAATGAACATGTTTCTTTAATTTCATCAGTATATTTATCATCTTTTTCGGAAAGATGGGGCTTAATTAACTCTATATACCAATCACAAAATGTTCCCCAAATAAATTGGTATATAATATTTGCAGCATCATTAAATCGGTATTCTGCTAAATTTTTTTCTAATTGAGATTGCATTCTAACAAACTCATTTAAAATCCAGATATTAAGCGGGTACTCAAGAGAGTTATTGTCAAAATTGTTGGAATTATTAATATCGTTCATTTCACAAAATCTTGATGCATTCCAAATTTTAGTACCAAAATTCCTGTAACCTTGAACTCTAGATTCAGATAACTTCACATCTCTTCCTTGGGCGGCCATTGCAGTAAGAGTGAAGCGAAGTGAGTCAGCTCCATATTTATCTATAAGATCTAGGGGATCAACAATATTGCCTTTTGATTTAGACATCTTTTGACCCTTTTCATCTCTTACTAAGGCATGGATATATACTTCAGAAAACGGTCTTTTTCCCATAAAATGAATACCCATCATCATCATACGAGCTACCCAAAAGAATATTATATCAAACCCTGTTACAAGGAGATTTGTGGGATAGTATTTTTCTATTTCCGCAGTTTTCTCTGGCCAACCTAGAGTTGAAAAAGGCCAAAGCGCAGAAGAAAACCAAGTATCAAGAACATCTTCATCTTGATAAATTTCTATATCTTTACCAAATTCTTTTTCTGCAATCACAAAAGCTTCTTTCTCATTATGAGCAACAATTATATTTCCATCTTTTGTATACCATGCAGGTATTCTATGTCCCCACCATAATTGACGAGAAATACACCAAGGTTGAATATTTTCTAACCATTCAAAATAAGTTTTTGACCAATTAGATGGAATAAATTCCATATCACCTGACTTTACAGAATCCAAAGCTGGTTTAGCTAATTTTTTTGCATCTACATACCATTGCTCTGTTAAAAAAGGCTCTATAACAACATCAGATCTATCACCATGAGGAACAGAATTATTATATTTCTCTTCTTTTTCTAAGTAACCTTCTTTAGAAAGCATTTTTAATAATTTTGATCTCGCTTCAAATCTATCAAGACCTTGCCATTCCTTATCTACATTTTCATTTAATTTGCCGTCTATATCTAAAATAGATAGCATTTCTAAATTGTTTCTTTTTCCAACCTCGAAATCGTTAAAATCGTGGGCAGGAGTAATTTTTACAGCTCCACTACCTTGCTCGGGATCAGCATATTCATCAATTATAATTTTTATAGATCTGCCAATAATAGGAATAATCACTTCTTTTCCAATCAGATCTGCATATCTATTATCACCTGGATGCACAGCTATAGCTGTATCACCAAACATTGTTTCTGGTCTTGTAGTTGCAATTGTAATTGTTTCTTTAGAGTCTTTAATTGGGTAATTGATATACCATAGATAACCATCAACTTCTTTTTGAATAACCTCTAAATCAGATATAGCTGTTCTTAATTGCGGATCCCAATTAACAAGCCTCTTATCTTTATAAATTAATCCATCATTATATAGATCTACAAATACTTTATTAACCGCAAGACTCAAACCTTCATCCATAGTAAAGCGCTCTCTACTCCAATCACATGAAGCACCTAGCCTTCGTAGTTGATGAGTAATTATATTTCCAGATTCTTCTTTCCATTTCCAAACTTCATCAATAAATTTTTCTCTTCCGAGCTCAATCCTTGAAGGTTTATTTTCAGCCTCGAGCTTTCTTTCAACAACCATCTGAGTTGCAATTCCTGCATGATCAGTTCCTGTTTGCCACAAAACATCCTCACCTAACATTCTTTTGTATCTTACGATTATATCTTGAAGTGTATTATTTAATGCATGACCCATATGTAAACTACCAGTAACATTGGGCGGAGGAATTACTATTGAAAAAGGCTGGTTATTTGTTAAGCCACATTTAAAATAACCCTCAGTTTCCCAATAATTATATAGCCTAGCTTCCGCTTCTTTAGGATCATAACTCTTGTTAAGCATTTTAATTACGTTTTTTAAATAATTTTGATATTTCCTGTTTAACAGATTCTTCTACAATTGGTCTTAGATTTCTTGAAAACCAATCTTCGATAGATTCTTTTACAGCTTCCCTAATAACATTATCTATAGATATGTCTCCACCTTCAAATATATCGGCAATATTATTACTATTATCTTGAATATTTGTATCTTCATCTTCTGCGTCATCAATGATATCTGTAAGTTCAAATACATTGTCATCAACGGTATTACTATCTTCTTCGTTATTTGCTTCATCTTTATCGTTAGCAATAACATCTTTAATAGATGACAGTATCTCATCTACTGATGGTTCATCTTTTTCATTATCTTGACTCATAAAGACATCTTATAGAATAGATTGATGATATCAATCAACATTTCCTATTACTTTGATTCTATTAGGACCAATCTTAATCGTCTTTACCCTTTTGTAATTTTTATTTGGATCATATTTTATTATATCCATATTAAGATTTTCTGGGGTTAATGTTCCTAAATAATAAGACAACCGAAAAAGAGAAATATTTGAATCATTTTTTGCTGTTACTAATGAAACTCTAGCATCTAAATACTCTTGTTCAGCATCGAGTATATCTAAAGTTGTTCTTGTTCCTAATTGAAATTCCTGTTTAACACCTTCAAGGGCAATATCAGTTGCTTGTGTTTGTTTCTCGGTTGCAGAAATTCTAATTTTTGAAGCATTATATTCAGCAAAAGATTTTTTTATAAAACCTTTAATCTTTCTTTTTCCGTCAATAATTAGATATTTATCCCTTGAATTAATTTCCTGAGCCTTCCTTATATTTGACCAATTTAACCCACCATAGAAAATAGGAATTTTTACTTGCCCTGTAATTTGGTATTGATCAATATCATCAGACATAAGAAAAGATTGATCTTCCGCATAAATATATTCCCCTCTTAATGATAGCTTAGGTGAAAGCATACTTTTTTTAGATGAAACATTGTATCCAGATGCCTTTTCAAGGCTTTCATAATATTTCAATTGAGGGTTATTTTTTAAAGCTATTGAAATTGCTTCATTTTCATTTTGCGGTAGATCAAATTCATTATTCCATTCTTTAAGGTTACCAGGGTTTAATCCAATTATTGATCTGTAATCCGCTTCCCTAGCCTTTAATAGACTTCTAGCATCAGCTAAATTTGATTGCGCCTGAGATAACCTTGCTTCAGACTGAGCAACATCAGTTAATGTTAATTCACCAACTTCAAATTGTATTTTTGTGGCCTCTAATCGTTCACTTAGTACTTCAAAGTTATTCTGCTGTAATTTAACTATCTGCTCAGTTTTCAAATAATTAAAATAAGCCTGAGCAGCTTCAAATAAAATACTTTGTTCTGAATCTCTAAGACTTTGTCTTCCTGCAGCGACAAGATTAATGGCGCTTAATCTATCATTAATTAATTTACCGCCTGAAAATATTTTTTGATTAATAAGAAGCGAACCTGCTAAAGGATTAGTTTTAATTTTATTTAGCTCACCATATTCAAGTGTATTTTCACTATAACTTCCAATAACCTCAATACTTGGAAAAAATTGTGAAGAAGCGGCACTAACATTTTCGTCTAAAGATCTTAATTCTGCTCTTTTAGAGTTAATTATAGGATTATTAATATAAGCTTTAGATAGAGCTGATGATAAAGTTTCTGCTTTTGTATTAATGCTATGGCCTAAAAGAACCATTAAACCTAATATTAAGAATTTATTCATTTGTAACACCTTAAAAATGACGCATGCGTCATCTTTATAGATAATTGCGTAATAAAGTAAAGAGAATTCCTAATTAGCTTTATTTTTACTTCAAATATGAACATTCAAATGATAACTATACATATACCACAAACGAGGCCACGTGGCGGAGTGGTTACGCAGAGGCCTGCAAAGCCTTGGACATCAGTTCGAATCTGATCGTGGCCTCCACTTTTAGGGTTCAATAATATGAATAAATTAAATAATAGTATTGTTTTTCCATGCGGATTAAGCATGAAAAATAGATTTATGTTAGCACCATTAACAAACACACAAAGTTTCGAAGACGGAACGCTATCAGATGATGAGTTTTCATGGCTTACACTCAGAGCAAAAGGTAATTTCGGCATTACTATGTCTTGTGCTTCACATGTTCAAGAAATAGGAAAAGGGTTTCCAGGTCAATTAGGGATATTTGATGATAAGCATATAGATGGTCTAAAAAGACTTACTGAAGAAATAAGAAAATACGAAAGTCTATCTGTAGCTCAGCTCCATCATGCAGGAATGAGGTCACCGGAAGATATTATTGGTGAGAGTCCTGTTTGCCCTTCAGCAGATGAAGAAACTAAATCAAGATCACTATCTAATGAAGAAGTTAATTTTTTAAGAGATGATTTTATTAACGCAGCAGTAAGAGCAAAAAAATCTGGGTATGATGGCGTAGAATTACATGGCGCGCATGGATATATTTTATGTCAGTTTTTAAGTTCATCAATTAATAAAAGAGATGATGAATATGGTGGATCACTTGAAAATAGATCCAGAATAATTTTTGAAATTATTGATGGCATAAGATCAGAGTGTGGAAAAGATTTTCTTCTCGGAATAAGATTATCTGCTGAAAGATTTGGAATTAAGCTAGCTGAAAGTAAAACACTGTGTCAAAAATTAATTGATGATAGGAAAATTGATTTTTTAGATATTTCTTTATGGGATTCATTTAAAGATCCTGTTGAAGAAGAACATAAGGGTAAAACTCTTTTACAGCATTTTACTGAATTAAATAGAAAAGAAGTTCTTCTAACTGTTGCTGGAAATATAAGAACTGGTGAAGATGTTGATAAAATAATTTCGTCTGATGTAGATTTTGTTACAATAGGAAGATCAGCCATCTTACATCATGATTTTCCGACTAAAGTTTTAGAGAATCAGAGCTTTATCCCTATTGATACGCCCTCACCTAAAGAACACTTAAGAAAAGAAGGATTAAGTGAGAAATTTATTGAATACTTAAAGGTTTTTAAAGGCTTTGTTGAAGAATAAAATCTACTTGTTCTTTGATTTTTTTTTAAAGTGAGCTAAATCTTTTTTTAATTGTTTTTGCCTTTCTTTATCAAGTTTAACATTATTTCTTTTTGGCTCATTACAAACTGATATGCCCATATTAATCCTCAAATGGCTCATTAATTATCTTATTTTCAATATAACCAATTTCTGAAATTGAAACCTTAACAACATCTCCATGCTTCAAAAATAAATCATCAACAACCCCTACACCGCTTGGTGTTCCGGTAAGAATAAGATCTCCTGGTTCAAGTGTAAACGCAGTAGATAAGTGTTCAATAATATCATAACAATTAAATATTAAATGTTTGGTATTTGATTTTTGACGAACTTCACTATTTACTTCTGTTGTTAAGTCAAGATCGTGAGGATTTTTAATATCTTCTTTAGTTACTATTGATGGCCCAAAAGGACAATGTGTATCAAATGATTTACCTATAGTAAAAGTTGGCACACGCATTTGCCAGTCCCTAACACTAATATCGTTCCCAATGGTGTATCCTGCGATAACCTCTTCTGCATTTTCCTTTTTAACATGTCGACATTTTTTTCCTATAACTATAGTAAGCTCTCCTTCATAATCTAATTTATCTGAAACAATAGGTTTATGTATGTCATCAAAAGGACCATTTGCTGATAATGATTGTTTGTTAAAAATCATGGGAACCTCTGGAGTTGCCATATCTCTTCCAGAAGCTCTTATTTCTTCTAAATGATCTGCATAATTTAAACCTATTGCAATAATCTTAGGCGGTCGATTAATAGGTTTTAATATTCTAATATCGTTCAATTTTATAGAGATGTCAGATTCATTTAAGAGCTTTTTTCCTTTATTTAATGATTTGGTTCCATCCTCTAAAAAATTTAACATATTTTTTGGAATATCTTTATCTTGAGAAAAAGGCACAACACCATCATCTCTGAGAGCTCCTATTTGTATTTCGTCGTCTTTTTTATAAGAAATAAGTTTCATAATTATATTAAATCTATTTTAGTACCACAAATTTCAATTTCATTTTCTTTATATTTTTGAAATATTTTATCATTATGTTCGGAATTATTAATTTTCAAAGTAAGCTTTGATAGATAATCTATCCCCTTAACATCATCATGCGTAAAGAAAATTTTGAAATCATCACCTTTAATAACATGTGTGTCTCCAGATTCATTTACTGAAAGGTCGAGAAAAGAGCCCCACTTGTTTGCTAATTTACTTGGGTTTTTGCAACTCATAGAAATAGATGAAATTGAACATTGATTGTTTGTTTTTGACTGCCAGTCATCACCAGCCCATTGCCAATATGAATTTTTATCATACCAATTTTTTTTGTTCATTGAGTCAACAGAAATAATTAATCCGCCAATATCCTTAGGGTGGTAATGAGTAGCTTTAACGCCATTTTCTAAATCAGTGCTCCAAATACTTCTAATATCTAATTCATCTGCTTTCTGTCTATAGAGATCTGCATTTTCGCACTCAAATATCAACATGTATCCCGCATCACCATTCATTTTAGACATAAATCTTTCAGCGGTAGTATCTTGTTTAAATGGGGAAACAACCTCAATAAAATTTCCATTAATCTCAAATAAACCATTTTCTAAACCAAAATGGCTGACACCTTCATCTCTAAAACAAACCTCAGAACCAACAATAAAAGAAAAGCTTTTTAATGCATTCTCAAGATCTTTTGCAACAAAACAAATCTGGCGTAATCTCAATTTATTTTACCTTTTTGGATTTGGAGTAAACTCTATATGAAGCTCTTTAAGAGACCTCAATAGATAGTGAGGATGATATTCAAAATTATTTTTTTCTTCGGCAAACCACATATCGTCAAAAGAATCTAATGCTGCTTTAAAACCCCAATATAACTCTCTTCTTGCTAAAGGCGCTCCTAAACAATGATGAACGCCTGAACCAAAAGCCATATGAGAACCCGCTTTCTTTCTTTCTAAATTAATCTCTTCTGGTTTTTCGAAGTAATTTTCATCTCTATTTGCAGCAGCATACCTAACATTAACTATTGATCCAGCTGGAATTTTTACTCCATTTAACTCTACATCTTTATGAGTATTTCTCATTAAACTTTGAACAGGCGATTCAAGCCTTAATACTTCTTCAACAAAGACTTTCAAATATTTCTCTGAATTCTCTTTGAGCATACCCCATATATCTTTTTTCTCGATCAACAATTTTATACCAGCAGACAAAGCATTTGTGGTAGTTTCACTTCCCCCAACAAAGGTATCTGCCATCATTTCGGCATGTAATTCATTATCATTAAGAGTCCTGCCCCACTCCTCAATTTCAGTATTAACCAACTCACTAAGCAATGTATTATTAGGGCATTTTCTTAATTTTTCAAAAATAGGTTGGAAATAATGTTGTCCTTCTATTTCTCGTTCAATTGTTTCTAATTCTTCTTCCTGCGATAACATCATCCCAATTCTATGAAAAAAAGCATCAGTAGATTTTTTAATTTTCCACAAATCCTCATCATTTTCTATTCCCATTTGAATGCCTATTATTTTTAAAGGAAGAGGAATAGAAAATTGCTCAACCCAATCACAATAACCATCATCTAAAAATGCATTAATAAGTTCATAGGATAGATTTTCAACATTTGGCTCAAGCTCTTTAATTTTACCCGGCCTAAAGGCTTGATCAAAAATTGATCTCATTTCTTTGTGATTTGGATCATCTCTTCCAGCAAGAGTGGGTGCCGGAACCCAACCTTTTTCTTTAAATAATTGCGTACCTTTATTTACATGTTCAGTATTAATATTGCCTTCCGCTTTTTGTCCTGCAGCTCCATACGAACTCTTAAAATTCTCTGTATCTTTAAGAACATGCCTAACATCTTCATATCGAGTAACAATGAAGAAACCAGTTTTTGGATCTTGATAAATAGTAGCGCTATCTCTTAATTTCTTGTAGGCATCGTAAGGGCATTGCTGAATTTCAACATTTGTTAAATCTACTTCTTTATGATTTAGGTCAGACACTTACATTCTCACCATAAGTTTTCCTTTATGACCGCCATTAAATAACATCTGAATAGATTTAGGAAAGGATTCAATACCTTCTTCATAATGTGTTGGCACAATAATATCACCATTATTATATAATTTAGTTAACTCATTTATTGCTTCTGGAAATTTTTCTGAAAAATGCATAACTGTAAAACCTTCCATTCTTGAATATCTTTCCGCAAGCTTAAGGTATGCGTTAGGTCCTAAAATATTATCAAAATTATTATATTGTGAAATTGCTCCACATATGGCAATTCTTGCGCCTGTATTTAGATTATTAAGAACATCATTTAGAATTTCTCCGCCAACATTGTCGAAAAACACATCAATCTTATCTTTAGCTATACTTTCTAATTCTTCTCTAACATTCTGATTTTTATAATCAATTGCATAATCAACTTTTAACTCATTAAGTAGAAAGTTTCTTTTTTCTTCACCTCCAGCTATCCCTATAACTTTTGCACCTTTTACTTTTGCTAATTGACAAACAATGATACCTACTCCACCTGCAGCTCCTGAGACAACGACAAATTCGTCCTTTTTAACTTTTCCAACATCAAGTAAACCAAAATAAGCAGTTAATCCCGTTGTCAATCCAAGTAAACCAATATTTAATTCGGGATTTGCACTCTTATTATCAACCTTTTGGTAAGCTGCAGAGTGCATGGTAATATGCGTTTGAGCACCCATTGGGCCACTTACAAAATCACCTTCCTTGAATTTATCAGATTTACTAATCAAGACTTCACCGATTCCTAAAGCGCCTATGCCCTGATTTAATTGCGATGTGTCATGATAACTTCCTTCATCGAATGTTGTTCTAATCCATGCATCAATAGCAATTGTATCAACTCTAACAAGAAGTTCTTCATCTTTAGGCTCAATGCACTCTTCATCAATTATTTCAAATAAATCATCTGTAATTTCATTTTGAGGTCTTTTTAATAAAATAGCTTTCTTGTTTTTTGGTAAATTAGTTAATGTCATAATAATTCCTTGTTTTAGATTCCGCCATCGAGAACGCAATTCTTTTCTTCCAATATATGTCTCATATCTCTAAATGCACTTGGTGTTTTATGCAAGGGTATTGATGGATACAAATGATGAATTATGTGAAATTCCATACCTTGAGTAAGTATAGTTCCAGTATAGGCTTTCCATCCTCGAGTATCGTTATACCTACCCTTATCCTCCATTGGTTTGTGAGGTAAAAATGATAGGGTAATTTGTAAATATGTAGTGCCTATTAATCTTGGCAACCACCAAATTGATAATGCTATTAATCCATAGCCAGATAATGCTAAAAATGCCAATAAAGCCCAATGAAACCAGAAAAAGATAAAATGCTCTTGTAATGCCTTAGTGCTTATATTTTTTTTGTAGAAATCTGATTGAAGACCATAACCAGCATTAGGCTGTCGTTGTAAAACCCCACAAACCCACAATGAATGTAAAAAGTTTTTAGATTTTGTTCCTATATCAGGATCTTTATTTGGATCATTTGTATGTTTATGGTGAAGCATATGGGTTTCCTTAAGAAGCTTATATCCGGTTAGAAGAGGTATAACTGAGATATAACCTACCAGCTCATTAACCCAAAAATATGGAGAGTTCCTTTTAACTATATTCCCATGCTGCGCTTCATGCGATGGGAGATAAGCCAAACAACAATTTATTGTAGCGATTATAAATATAATCCATAAAGGCAAAATATTCATAAAAGCCATTGGCCATAAAGAAAGCCAAATAAGAAAATTACTAATACCCCATACTACATAAATCCATGTATCGTTAAAAAGATACTTTCTAGCTATCTCCTGCTCTTCACGTAATAAAGATTCTCTCATATCCAACTTCCTCTAATAGTAGCAATAAGTCCCCAAGAAAAGCCTAGGAGTAAAGAAAATACAATATTCGATATGATTGGTAACGAAAAATTATATAAATTCATAATTTCAACAAGTACTGGTGCCAAAATAAGCACTCCAAAAAATAATGGGCCACATTTATTTAGAAAAGAAATTACTTTCATCATTTATTATACCAATTTTTGTATTCTTCGGTCAAATCAACGAAATGTTAAATAATAATTTTAAATAAATATAATATGGAAAAAATACAAATCATCTGCTAAAAAACATCCAACTGTTCCCCGGTAGCTCAGTTGGTAGAGCAAATGACTGTTAATCATTGGGTCGCTGGTTCGAGTCCGGCCCGGGGAGCCACTTCTTCAAGAAAATTGAAAAATATCTTAAAAAATGATATTTACTGAAAATAAGAATAATAATAAATTATTGAAATGAAACGATTAAAGTATCAAGAACAAGATTGTAAGTTAACCCTTAAGGAAGGCTTAGAAGAATATCTAGATCATATTGGCCCAGAAGCAAAGCTTACTGGTGATGAAAATAACGGTCTAGATAAAGGATATCGTCAATTTCTTCTTGGACATGATTGTCAGCATGTTATTTTTGGGATAGCGCTCTCTTTAGAAGAAGAAAGTGTTCTAGATACATATGCTATACAAGGTACAAGTGGTATTCCATGGAAAAAAACCATTCAATATGCTTTTTCAGGTGGTGAATTAACTCAACTATATAAAAAATTGTATAAAAATTACGGTTTAATAAGAATCTTTTCATTGGTCTTTAGGGCTAGAAAACAAAAAATAATGGCCCGTAAAAAAATCAAACTCATGACAAAGAAATGGCCTTGGCTTATTTCTGAAGATTATTTTTCTCGAACAATTAAAGATTTAAGAGATGAATACAATATTAAAGTTTTATCTGAAGAAGAGCTTTACTTCGAAGATCCAACATATATGTAATTTCTAGATCATAAGTTTTATTCTTTTAAATAACTTAATCCATGACCATATCTAAAAATTGGGTTTCTTGTATCATCTGGAACATCCGAAAACTGATCATTCACTTCTTTCATAGATGAAGGAATATCAAAAGGAAGTTTTCCCGTTGGATTAAAATTACCAAAAATTATTTCTAATACAACTTCATCAAAAACACCAAAAACACCTATTAAACCATAACTTAGTTTTTCAATTTCAGTAAGAATTGCTGGTCTATTTAGGTCTACAACAATAATTAGTTTACTCAATGAAGAATATTTTTTTAATTTAGATAAAATTTTATCATCATAATTCAAATCATTATTTGGGAATAAAGTGCTTAAAAAATTATCAATTGGCCTATCAATACCAGATGGCTGATTTCCATTAAAAACAGTTCTCAACTGAACAACGACATAATCAGCATCTTTAGGGTTGTCAGTAATTTCACAATATTTTTTTATTTCTTTTTTATCAAAACCATCAACAAAAATTTTGATATTTTTTTTGAGTGGTAAAACTTTTTTGTTATTATCAATTTGATTTTTTAATAACACTATTGATTTTTTTTGAGCAATTAAACCTTTATTTATAAAGGTTTCTGTTCCAACTCTTTTATCAACTAAATTTTCGTCAACGAAAGGATTATCAAACAAACCTAACTCAAACTTGTTCATTAATATTTTTTTTACTGAATAATTAATCCTATCTTCAGATACTTCATTCTTTTTTACTAAATCTACAAGAAATTCAGGTGTGCTTTCGCCTCCATATTGATCTACACCTGCGTCAATAGATTTCTTATATCTTTCACTTAAGGTTAAATCACCAACACCCCAATGTCGTCCAGTTATAATACCCCAATCAGTACATATAACTCCCTTATAACCAAGTTTATCTCTTAATAAGTGAGTTAAGATATCTTTATTATAAGCCATTGCAACATTTTCGGAGGTTTGATCAACTGGAATACCATAATATGGCATAATGACCTTTAAATTATTATTAATAGCCCTCTTAAATGGTTTTAAATGATATTCAAAATTATTTCCTGGGTAAATTTGATTTTGTCCTGAATATAGATGAGGATCTAATCCGTCTTCCTGAGGGCCTCCGCCAGGAAAATGTTTGACCATTGTCAAAACACTATTACTGTTAATCTCATTACCCTGAAAGCCATCCATATACGCAATAGTAAAGTCTGAGGAAAGATCAGCATTAGAACCAAAAGTACCAAAATTTCTTGACCACCTTGGTTCAGTGGCAAGATCAGACATAGGATGCAAAGCTGTTCTTAAACCGACAGACAAATATTCCTCTCTTGCTATTTCTGCAAATTCTTTAATTATTTCAGGCTGTCTAGTTGCAGCAAAACCTAATTGCGAAGGCCATTTTGAGAAACCTTTTAATGAAAAAGCGGCCACACCACCTCCTCTAGGCACCTCATGAATTGGATCAGAGCTTATTGTTAAAGGAATTCCCAACCTAGATCTTTCAGCAGTTTTCTGAAGTTGGTTTAATCTTTTTGCTAATTGCAGAGGGTTAGGTGAGCCATATAAATTGAAGTGGGTAATATTTTTATTCAAAATTAATGATTCTGCTGTATCTCCTCTTCCGCTCGCTAGATTCATAATTTCAGAAATCGTCCCGCCATTAATAGAAATTGGAGGATGAAACATTTGTCCAACCTTTTCTTCAATAGTCATTTTTTTTAATAAATCATTGGCCCTTTTTTCAGGAGTAAGATTACTGTTCTCATAAATCTCAATTTTTCCATTTTTATAGAGATCTCTATATATTTTATCATTCTTAATTATAGTTGCTGGTTTTTTATAAGTTGAAAAATAAAGCTTTAATTTAATAGAAAATAATTTTGGAGTATTTAACATTATCTTAAAAATAATCTTTATTATATCTAAAAAATTATTTCTAAATAATTTCATTTTTATAAACCTCTAAAGCACCCATAAAACCTAAATCTTTCTCCTTTATCAAGAAAACAGGAATTTTTGATAAAAGTTTATCCATCTTTTTACTTTCTTCAAAAATATTCCTAAATTCTAAAAAATCATTATCCTTTAATAAACTTTCACTTAAAGATCCAGCTAAGTAAACACCGCCAGTTGATCCAGTTATCAGAGCTGTATATTGTGCAAAAATAGCAAAAATCTTTATCAAAATTTTTTTAGTTTCAGCACAAAAAGCGTCATCTGCAGCATTATTTAGAATATCTTCATTACTGTAATTATTATCATTTTCTTGAGATAGAAAACTATAGATATATGAAATACCTTTACCTGATAACAAATCCTCAAAAGTAGCTATTCTTTTATTTTCTTTTTTAAAATTTTCTAATAAGTTTTGTATTTCGTCGCTTATATTAGGAATATTAAGATGCCCTGCTTCTGTGGCTATAGGTTTCTCATTATTTAAAATTGATAAACCTAAACCTGTTCCAGGAGTAATTAATATTTTTGATCCTTGTGGAAAATTTTTGTTATGACCAATAGATATTAATTTATCTTTAGGATAATTATTAAGAGCATAACCTTGTAACTGCACATCATTAAATAGTCTTAAACCTCTAGGAAAAAAGTTTTTTTCTATTTTTTTTGCGTTAAAAGAAAAATCGATATTAACAAAATTAATTTCATTGCCAATAATTGGAGCCGCAACACCCAAAATCCCTAAAAGATTATCTCTAGGGGCATCAAACTCGCTTAAATAATGATGAAGAAGGTCCTCAAGAGTTTTGAAGTTAGCAATTATATATGAAGATTTATAAATTAAATCTTTGGAATCATTTACGATTGCTAATCTTGCGTTTGTTGCACCTAGATCTGCTACTAAAGTATTAATTTTTTCCTCAAATAGTTAGAAAATATAATTATTTAAAATCTATTATATACGAAATTGAGAGACGATATAAATAACTTATTCTTAGATTTTTTAAAAGGAATCGGTATAATAAAAAAATAATTTGGTATTTGTTATGAAAAAAATTCTATCATATTTCATTATTATTAATTTAGTTTTATTTGGTTTAATTGCGTGCGAAACAAGTGATAATTCTACCGGATTCTATACAGGTGACTCGCTTGCTACAAAAAACACTAATCAGGTTGAAGAAATTCCAGCTGAACAAGAAAAAGAACAAATTACTGAAAAAGAAACATTAGCTGAAACTAATCCTATAATAATCAACGAATCTTCTGAAATAACCGAAGAAGAATTAGATTATAAATAATAAAATTAATTTGTGAGGTTATTTTGGAAATTGCCGTTATAGGATCAGGTATATCCGGTCTTTCAGCATCATTGTTTTTATCTAAAAAGAATAATGTTACCCTATATGAAAAGAATGATTATTTAGGCGGACACACAAATACAAAAAAAATAAAATATCAAGATAAAAGAATTAATGTTGATACTGGATTTATAGTTTTTAACAAACTTAATTATCCCAATCTTTTAAAATTATTTGATTTTTATAATATTGCTTATGAAGATAGCGATATGAGTATATCAGTATCAAATATAAATAATAATATTGAATGGTCTGGCCAAAGTATTGATGCCATTTTTGCAGATCGAAAAAGAATATTTGATATTAATTTTATAAAATTTTTAATCGATATTTTGAAGTTTAATAAATTTGTTAAAAATAATATTGAAGAATTGTCCGCAAACAAACAAACATTAGGTGAATGGCTAAATAATAAGAATTTTAGCGAACAATTTAAAGAAAACTATATACTGCCGATGAGTGCCGCTATTTGGTCAATGAATTTCAATGATATCTTGAATTATCCTATTTCTAATTTATTTAGTTTTTTTAATAACCATAGACTTTTACACAAAGGAAAATTAAGGCCACAGTGGTTAACGGTAAGTAATGGAAGTAAATCTTACATAGATAAGATATTGAAATCAGCCAGTATTAATAAAAAATTAAATTCAAAAATTCAGAAAATAAATACTAATGATAATAAATTTTCTTTAATTGATATAAATGGAAATCAAAAAGAGTATGATAAAATAATATTTTCTATTCATCCTGAAAAAATACTAGAAATCAAAAATGACTTCGATAACAGAATAATCAATATTTTAAATTTATTTAAAACAAGTAAAAATAAGGCTTATTTACATTGCGACACATCTCTAATGCCTAAAAATAGAAAAGTTTGGTCATCCTGGAATGTATTTTCAGATAAAAAAATAAGTAAAGTTTCACTAACTTATTGGATGAATAAATTACAAAATATAGATAATAATTATCCGATTTTTGTTACATTAAATCCTATTCATTTGCCGGATGAGAATAAAACCTTTGAAATTATTGATTATGAACACCCAATCTATGATAAAAATGCAATTAACGGCCAACTGCAATTAGATAACATACAAGGGTATAAAGATTGCTGGTACTGCGGCGCATGGACTGGTAATGGTTTTCACGAAGCTGGTTTATCATCAAGCTTAATGTTATCAGAACGGCTAAATGGGGTTATACCTTGGCATTAAAAACATTGATATTCGAAGGTCAGGTAATACATAAAAGATATCATCAAAAGAAGCATCAGTTTAGTTATAATGTTTTTAATATGTTAATTGATATTGATGATTTTAAAGATTTAGATAAAAAACTTAACTTCTTTTCATTTAATAAATTTAATATTTTTTCTTTTTATGAAAAAGATCATGGATTGAAGAACGGAACTCCTATAAGGGATTGGATTTTAGAAATTATCTCAAAAAGCGATATTGATATAGAAACGAATAATTTAAAAATATATTGCTTATGTTACCCAAGAATATTGGGTTATGTATTTAATCCAATTACAGTTTGGTCAATTTATGATGGTAAAGAGCTTAAAATTTTAATATATGAAGTTCGAAATACATTTGGAGAAGATCATTCTTATGTTTTTATATTAGATAATGAAGAACAAAAATTAAATCATAATAGAAAAAAACTATTTCATGTTTCTCCTTTTATCAATTTAAATGCTGAGTACAATTTTTCTACAGAGATAAATAAAGATTTCGCCAGTATAATCATTAAAGAGAGCACCGAAAAGAAGCCATTATTATTGGCTTCTTTTAATGGAAAGTCAGTTGAGTTAAATGATATGAACTTAATAAAAATTTTTTTTAAATACCCCCTAATGACATTAAAAGTAATATTTGGAATACACTTTCATGCTTTATTTTTATACCTGAAAAAGGTAAAATTTGAACCACATCCAAAAAATAAAGTTGATGATATAAGTTTTAGTGATTGACAATTAATGTTTACAAAAAAATATATAAATAAAATTGGATCAAAAATAAAACAAGGATCATTGAGAGTTGTATTTCCTAATAATGAAGAACTCTTATTTAAAGGAAAGGATGGGATTCATGGTGAATTAATCTTAAAATCTTATAAACCAATATTTAGGACAGTAGTAGGCGGTCATCTTGGCTTTGCTGAGAGTTATTTAAAAAATGAATGGGATAGTCCAAATCTCGAAAACCTTTTAGAATTAATGCTACAAAATTTACCTAATGAATTCAAAGCTAAAAGTAGCTTATATAAAACATATAATCGTTTTATTCATTTTTTGAGAGAAAATACAAGAATAAGAGCAAAAAAAAATATTAAATATCATTATGATATAGGTAATTCTTTTTATGAAATCTGGCTTGATAAAAGCATGACATATTCAAGCGCCCTATTCAAAAATGATCAAGAAGATTTATATGAAGCTCAAATAAATAAATACCAAACTCTAGTTGAACAATTAGATATTAAGCCTCATCATAATGTTTTAGAAATTGGCTGTGGGTGGGGTGGTATGGCTGAATATATCGGTAAAGAGCTTGGCTGTAACTATACAGGTATAACAATTAGTCCAAGTCAGAAAGATTTTACAGAAGATAGGATAAAAAGAAATAGCTTCAAAAATTCAGAAGTTCATTTGTGTGATTATAGAGATTTAAAAGGGTCTTTTGATAGAATTATTTCTATTGAGATGATTGAAGCTGTGGGTGAAAAATATTGGGATACATATTTTTCAAAAATAAATGAAGTACTTAAAAAAGGCGGTTTAGCTGGCATTCAAATGATATTAATTGATAATAAACAATTCGATAGTTATCGAAAGTCTGTAGATTTTATCCAAAAATATATTTTTCCTGGCGGAATGCTTCCTTCAAATGAAAAAATTCGAGAAAGTTTTAGCAAAAACGGTTTAACTGAGATATCAAATAATTCTTTCGGAAAATCCTATGCAAAAACTCTAAATATATGGAAGGCTAATTTTAATAACTCCATAGATAAATTGTTATCCATTGGTACGGATGGAAATCTTCATAGATTATTCAACTATTATTTCTCTTATTGTGAGGCTGGATTTTCTAATGGGCAAATAGATGTTGCCCAAAAAATAATCAAAAAAAATTAACTTAATTCTTCAATTTCTTCACTTAGATCTGGACCTGAGTCTTGCCCTAGAGCATCAGGATTTCTGTCAACTAATTCAATAACTGCCATAGGTGCTGAATCACCATAACGGAATCCAGCCTTTAAAACACGTGTATAGCCACCATCTCTTTCTTTATACCTATCAGAAAGTTCATCAAAAATTTTTGATGTCCATTCTTTTTCAGGAAGAATAGAATGTGCTTTTCTTCTTGAGGCTAAGTCACCTTTTTTACCTAGTGTAATTAGTTTATCTACAAAAGGAGATAATTCTTTTGCTTTAGGTAAAGTTGTTTGAATTTGCTCATGCTTTATTAATGCTACAGCCATATTACCAAGCATTGCTTTCCTATG
>PBRS01000056.1 GCA_002726005.1 Rhodobiaceae bacterium | reverse complement strand
CTGTTATAAGAAAAGCGGGGATTAAATAGACCATTTAGGAACTATAATTAATATTTAGATGATATACAAATCTGCAAAAATACCTGTTTGAGCGCCTGAAGAATTTAAAACATCATCAACACCAAAAGTCGCTGCAAATTCGGTGAAAGTTAAATCTGTTCCCTTTGTTCCATCTGTTACATTTCCACCAACATTGTAAGAAAACTTATCGGCGCTATTTATTGTTATCTCTCTTCCATCTTGTAGAGTTAGCCGGGCAGCATTCTTGGTAAATAATGTTTTATCCACATATGTATTGGTGGGAATTTGAATAGTATTAGTTCCCTCCGTATCTGTTATGGAAACTTTTGTACTGTTTGGTAAAAGTTGGGATACGAAATAGGTATCATCACCACTTAAACCTCTATAATTTTTTCCCTGTCCATCAAGAATAATGATGTTATCACCAGAATTAAAATTTAAAGTCCCAGATAAAGAAGTTTCGCTATGCGCCGCTAAAATATTTTTTGTTGAGTCTGGCGTTTCTGAGAGAGAATACTTACTGATTAAAACATCCCCATCTTTAAAGGATATCTTTTCTACATCTTTTAATGTGTCAGTAAAATCTCCTGTTCCAACAGTGATAATTCCTGATGAGTATGAATATGAATCTTTAGTACTGCCTAAATATGATATTGTATCAAAGCTCTCAGTTCCTTGAATTGTTCGACCATTTGGTATTAGAAAAACTCTTGTTTCATCAATTTGAGGATATGACAGTAATGAGAGTTCTTCAGTAAAATTAGTTTTATAGGTAGTATCATTAAATTCTATTGCAGAATAACCTATTAGAGCAAAGTCTCCACTGGCACCAATATCTCCACCTAAGTCATCTGTTAAGCTTACTATTTTTAAGAAATTTGACTGATTTGTCTGTTGTAAACTTTCATCATAATAGTTTTCTATTCTATAATCATCTCTGTTCCCATCAATTTTAAAAGTTTCATCACTTGTTTCTGCTATGGAAACAAGTTGCCCCATAACACTATCACCTTGGCGACTTAAAGGATCTAATTTAAGGATTGGAGGTGTTTCGCCATTTTTTCCCCAAATTAATTCTAAAGCCTCCCAATCAAATTCAGCAAAATGAACAAGAAGACTCCCATCTTCAAGTTGATGATTAATACCCATATTACTTATGCTCGTTTCGCCCGCACCAGCAATTTGTGTAACGGCATAATCTCCATCCGTAAGTCCTGATGGGTGTTCAAGACCTAAAAGATGTCCAAATTCATGTGCAAAGGTTCTTTCCCAACTTGCTTTATACTCATCTGTCATTTCAATTGGATCTGCAGGTCCTGGGGCATTATAATCTTGCGGTGCGCCTGCATAAGCATTCATTCTGAATTGAATATCAAGTTCATAAAAATTCTTTGTTAATTGGTTATAGGCTTCTCTATTATCTGACCCTATTGGCCCATTAATACTTCCTCCCTTACCAAAAGAATCCTCAATAATAATATGAAAGTCTGCCTCATCAATTGACTCAACCTCTGAAATGGTAACACCTAGCCGGTCATTTATTGCATTAACAACTCGTGTTATAGCCTCTTGATGCCAATCAAAAGGTGTCATAGCTGTTACCCCTTTGAATATTTCCCCATCTTTTGCTAGATAATATTTTAATTCGCCAGGCTCTCTGGTAGTCGTTCTATTCCAAAGAGCAAGATCACCAAATAAAATATGTGGGTATTCAAGTTGTATTATATCATCATGATTTTCAGCCACTTATCACCTTTTAGAAAACAATTGATTTGTCTCCTTCCTTCCATAAATCATACTTCTTCATAATTGAATTTAGAAGGGAAGAGCCTAAAAAACTTGAAAGCCATTTTTTTAAGTTGTCATAAGGTAATGAGTCAAACCATTCTATATCGGCTATTCTAAATTGCCTTATAAAAGGTAGTAACACAATATCAGCGTATGAAATATTATCATCGAAAATATATTCCGAATTGTTAAGTTCATTATTTATTGACTCAATAAATTTTAAACACTTTTTTCTATGAAATTCAGGATCTTCATTGTCATATCTTTTTGAATATTTATATCTATCGAGATGATATTTAAATTCGCCATCATTAATTTTGATTAATTCTTTTGTTTTTTCCTTATCTTTAGATCTTTGCCAATCATCAGGATCATTTATATTTAAAGCCCAATCAATTACATCAAGGCTTTCATCAATAACCTTACCATCTTGCAAAATAAGTACTGGTACAGTTCCTTTAGCAGAGTAATCTAGCATAGATGGAGGTTTATCTCTGAGCAGAACCTCACGAAGTTCACATTTTTGACCACTGATATGTATAGCCATCCTTGCACGCATAGCATAAGGGCATCTTCGGAATGAATATAATATTGGTAAATTATTTTTTGATTTGTGGTCCAAAGTGTTCAGTTCCTCTTGATTTTGCTATTTCAATTTGTTTTTGCCGAGATAAAAACTTTTCTTTTCGTTCATCAGATGTTTTATCATAACAGTAGTTGCAGCTAACTCCTTTTTCATATTTATCATCTTTTAATTCTGTTTTTGATAAAGGCATTCTACACGCATAACACATTTGATATGATCCAACTTCTAACTGATCATCGAGTGCAACTCTATCATCAAAAACAAAACATTCGCCTTCCCATAAAGTCTCAGTATCCGGCATTTTCTCAAGATATTTTAATATTCCTCCTTCAAGATGAAAAACATTATTGAAGCCTTCTTTTTTCATTAAGGATGTAGATTTTTCGCAACGTATACCGCCTGTACAATACATAGCAATTTTAGTGTCTTTATTTTTGATCTCTTTTTTGAAATTTTTAACCCAATCAGGAAACTCTCTAAATGAGTTGGTCTTAGGATCTATGGCATTTTTAAACTTACCAATTTTTGTTTCATATGTATTTCTTGTATCAATAATTATTACATCTGGATCGGAGATTAATTCATTCCAATTTTCTGGTTTAACATAATCACCTGATAAGATGTTTGGATTTATTGAGGTATCACCAATAGTTACTATTTCCTTCTTTATTCTTACCTTCATTCTATTAAATGGCATTTTGTTTGTTTCAGAAAATTTAACTTCAAGTTTCTTAAATCTTTTGTCATTTTTTAATTTCTTTATAATACTTCTAATTTCCTTATTTTTAGCTGAAATAGTTCCATTTATCCCTTCTTTAGCTAATAAAATAGTGCCTTTAGCATTATTTTCCATACATAAATCTTGGATTTCAGACTTTAACGATTGTAAATCGTTAATTTCTACAAATTTATATAAAGTAGCCACAGTTATATTATTTTCGTATTTAGTTGGCATAATAATTATCAAAAAATTAAATTAATCATTTTTTAGTTTAGTATTATTATATTATGCTATAAATAAATAGAATATATTAATAAAGGGGGAGTTATGCCTACAGGAATAGTTAAGTGGTTCAATGGAAGAAAAGGATATGGTTTTATTGAGCCAGAAGATGGCGGTAACGATGTTTTTGTTCATGTGACTGCTTTAAAAGATTCTGGAATTAAATTCCTTAATGAAGGCGATAAAGTTTCTTATGAACTAACTGAGAATAGAGGAAGAATGGCTGCCGGCAATCTAACTCTTGATGGAGAAAGCTCAACCGAATCAGCAGATGCAGATGATGATCAATCAGATGATCAAGTAGAAGAGAGTGCTGCTGAAGAATCTCCAGAAGAAGAAACTGAAGAAGAAGCTGAAGAAGAAGAAGCCGAAGAAGAAGCCGAAGAAGAAGCCGAAGAAGAAGCCGAAGCCGAAGAAGAAGCTGAAGAAGAATCTGAAGAAGAAGCTGAAGAAGAATCTGAAGAAGAATCTTAAAGTCTTAGTTTTTATCCTTTATCCAAATTTTGTAATTATCTTCTAATACAGTAAGAGGTACTTCTCCGTTTTCAAGAATAAAATTATGGAAATCTCTTATGTCAAATCTGGTTCCTAAAACATCTTTTGCATTTTGTCTTAACTCAAGAATCTTAAGCATTCCAATTTTATAACTACAGGCTTGGCCTGGCCAAGCAATATATCTTTCAATTTCAGCAATAACTGAACTCATAGCTTTACCTGTTTGTTTATACATATAGTCTATCGCTTCTTCACGAGACCATTTTTTATAGTGAATACCGGTATCAACTACCAGTCTTACAGCTCTAAATAATTCAGATTGGAGAAATCCAATTTTATCATATGGGTTTTCTGATAATCCGATTTCAACAGCTAGTTGTTCTGCATATAAGGCCCAACCCTCTGTGTATGCGGTAGAGTTTACACCATGCTTTCTATAGAAACTTAAATCTTTATTTTCTAAGTTAAGCGCTATTTGAAAATGATGTCCGGGAATAGCTTCATGGAATGCTAGTGTTTTCATTCCGAATTTAGGAGTTGCTTTAATATCATATAAATTTGCATAGAAAATACCTGGCCGCTTTCCGTCTAATGATGGACCTCTATAATAACCTCCAGCGGCACTCTTTTCTGAATAAGCTGGTACAGGTTTAACAATTACTTTTGAATTTGGGAGTTCAAGAAAATATTGAGGCATTAACTCGTAGGCCTCATCAATTATATTATTGTAAATTTCAATGATTTCGCTTCTAGATTTTTGATTATCCTCGAATAAAAATTCTTTGCTTTCATTTAATTTAATAAGGGCTTCTCCAACATTATTAATATTTTCATAACCTTCTGATTTTAGGATACTAAGAATTTCATTTTTAATTCTCTCAACTTCTTTTAATCCAATATTATGAATTTGCTCTGAAGAATAATTAGATGTTGTCATTACTCTTAATCTTAATGAATAATAATTATCTCCATCAGGTAAGCTCCAAACGCCATGATTTATATTCGATAAAGGTTTTATTTCATGTAAATGTAAAAGTAATAATTGATAGCCTGGCAATACTTTTTCTTTAATAATTTTTGATGCTTTATTTTTGTATGAATTTATTAATTCTTTAGACATTCCAATGGATATCAACTTATCTTCATAAATAGTTACTAGTGGGTTTTCGGGTATAGGGATATCAATAATATTTTCAATCTGTCCTATAACTCGTTCAACCATAAATGTTGGCGGAAAAATCTTTAGATTTTTTCTTTTTTCCATTTTTTCAAGAACTTGAGAAAAAACAATAGGAATCATTTCTAATCTTGATAAGTAATATTTGGCATCTTTTTCATCTTTGATTGGATGAATATCAGTCATGAACTCTAAGATTTGAGTATGCAATCCATTCATTTGGATCAAAGGATAAGAGTGATAAGGATATTTAGTTTTTTGGTCAATTTCATTTCTTATTTGAAAAAGTGAAATTTTCTTACTTGTTAATTCTTCAGCACTAAGATCTTTATCTTCATAAGAGTTAAGAATTTTATATTCTTTTTTTAGTTTTTTTAGATCTTTTATGTCTTTTTTTAAAGAATAATCTGATAATTTTCCATTGTATGATCTATATCCATATTTTTCTAAAATTCCTATATATGTTAGATATTCGGGTCTTTCTAAGGCGTCATAGACCAATTGCCTTGTTAAAAAGTGATTAAAAGAAAAAGGCTTAAAGAATAATAGCTTTGATACATAAGTAGTGGCTAATACTATTAAAATTATTGCTAAAAAAATTAATATTTTTCTTATCATTTATTATTATCCCTATATCAATTTATCATAAAAATATATGAATTGATAAATTATGTTATTGTAAATGATATGCTTTTTAATTATAGGTCCCTTAGCTCAGCTGGATAGAGCACTGGTCTTCGAAACCAGGTGTCAGAGGTTCGAATCCTCTAGGGACCGCCATTAATTTATGTTATGTAAGTTTTTATTGAGTATTAAATTATGTCTAAAATATCCCCATCTTTATTATCTTTAATCGGCGAAACCCCATTGGTTGAAATAAAAAATATAGATACAGGCTTATGTCAGCTTTATGTAAAAATGGAATCTCATAATCCTGGAGGTTCAATAAAAGACAGAACAGCTTCTTATATTATTAATCAAGCAGAAAAAGATGGGTTATTGAAGCCTGGTGGGACAATTATCGAAGCAACAGCTGGAAATACAGGAATAGGGTTAGCGTTAGTGGGCATACTTAAGGGATATAGAGTCCTTTTAGTTATTCCAGACAAGATGAGTCTAGAAAAAGTTGCTCATCTCAAGGCGCTTGGAGCAGAAGTTATTTTTACAAGATCTGATGTAGGTAAGGATCATCCAGAATATTACCACAATGTAGCTGAAAAGCTTGTTAAGGAAATTCAAGGATCATTTTATGCTGATCAATTCAATAATCCTGCAAATATTCTTGCGCATGAAGAAACAACTGGACCGGAAATCTATAATCAAATGGATGAAAATATAGATGCTTTTGTGGCTGGAGTAGGAAGTGGCGGCACTATAACTGGAGTTGGTAGATATCTAAGAAAAGTTTCTCCGCAAACAAGTATTGTTGCTGCTGATCCGATAGGATCAGTAATTAAAGATGCTGTTAAGACAGGGTCTTATAAGTATGAGGGAGGTTCATGGTTTGTGGAAGGGATTGGAGAAGATTTTATCCCTAATAATTGCGATCTCGAAGTTATAGATGATGCTATAAGTGTTTCTGATAAAGAAGCTTTTGAAGCAATACATATATTGTTAAAAAAAGAAGGTATTTTAGCTGGTTCATCTGCAGGGACATTATTTGCAGGGGCCATTAAATGGTGCAAAAATCAAAAAGAAGAAAAAAGAGTAGTTACTTTAATATGCGATACTGGCAATAAATACTTATCAAAGGCTTATAATGAAAAGTGGTTAATTCATAACGATCTAATAATAAAAGATCCTCAAGGAGATCTTCAGGATGTAATTGCTTTTCGAGCAGATAAAAATCAAATAATTTATGTTAAACCGGAAGATACTCTTGCTACAGCTTTTAATAGGATGAATAATTCAGATATTTCTCAGTTACCAATATTAGATGAAGAAAAATTGGTTGGTATGATTACAGAAAACGATATTTTAAATCATTGTACAAATAGCGAAGGATTTGAAAAGAAAGTATCAGAATGTATGCAAAAAAATTATGTATCTCTTCAAATTAATTCTTCTTTAGAGGATTTAATTGAATTATTAAAAGAAAACAATATTGCTATTATTTTAAAAGAAGAAAAATTTGTTGGTATTATTACTAGAATTGATCTGCTTGCATATTTGAAAAGGAATTAGATATATGAGTAAAAATAAAAAAGGTTTTGAAACTCGCTCAATTCACTCTGGCCAGTCAAGTGATCCATCAACTGGAGCTGTTATGACTCCAATTTATGCTACATCGACTTATGAACAAGAGGGGCCTGGAGAGCATAAGGGCTATGAATATTCTCGAAGTGCAAATCCAACAAGAAAAGCTTTAGAGGAATGTATTTCGGACCTTGAAAATGGCGGGTCTGGTCATGCTTTTGCCTCAGGAATGGCGGCAACATCAACAATTATTGATCTTCTAGACTCAGGTGATCATATAGTTGCATGTGATGATCTATATGGTGGGACTTATAGGCTATTTGAGAATGTGAAAAAAAGGACTTCTGGAATCCAATGTGATTTTGTAGATTTTTCAGATCTAAAAAATATAGAAAATGCTATAAATGAAAAAACAAAAATGATTTGGTTGGAGACTCCAACTAACCCTCTTTTAAAGGTAATAGATTTAGGAACGATTACAGATTTAATTAAAGATAGAGATATTATTGCAGTTTGTGATAACACTTTTTGCTCTCCATGGGTTCAAAAACCACTAAATCACGGATTTGATATAGTTATGCATTCGGCAACAAAATATATTGGAGGCCATTCCGATGTAGTTGCAGGAATTGCTGTTATCTCGAAAGAAAGATCTGACTTATCAGAAAGGCTTAATTATTTATTAAATGCAAGCGGAGCAATTACTGGTCCATTTGACAGCTTTCTTCTTTTGAGAAGTTTAAAAACTTTATCTGTAAGAATGGAAAGACATTGTGAAAACGCTATGTTAGTCGCAGAATTTTTACAAGAAAACTTTAATAATTGTGAAATAATTTATCCTGGTCTCAAGAGCCATAAAAATCACGATATTGCAAAAAAACAGATGAATATGTTTGGAGGAATGGTTTCTATTATAACTGATGGAAATATAGAAAATGTGAGAGAAATACTTAATAAATTTGAAGTTTTTACTCTTGCTGAGAGTTTAGGTGGGGTTGAAAGTTTAGTAAGTCATCCGGCAACAATGACTCATGCCTCAATCCCGAAAGAAAAAAGAGAAGAGTTAGGGATAAAGGATGGTCTTATCAGGTTATCGATAGGACTTGAAACTATAGATGATATTCTCTCTGATCTTAAAGATGCATTAAGTTAGAAACTAAAAAAGAGTAAAATGTCAGAAATACTTTGGGAGCCAAAAAAAAGTAATATTAAAGATTCAAATATGTTTTCTTTATATGAAAAAGCTTTTCAAAAGAAATTATCAAATACTGAAGCATTTAGTTATGATCTTTTACACAAGTGGTCGCTAGATAATATCGAAGAATTCTGGAATTTAGTTTGGGATGATGCAAATATTATTGGCACCAAAGGAAAGAGTATAATTAATAACTATAATGATTTAATTAAAAGTAAATTCTTTCCAGAGGGCCAACTAAATTTTGCAGAAAACTTACTAATTGGCGAGGATATTAGAGAAGCCATAGTCTTTTATGGTGAGGGTAAAGAAAAACAGTCTATTTCCTTAAAAGAATTAAAAGTAAAAGTTGAAGTTCTAGCAAAATGGCTAATTAAAAATGATGTAAAGCAAGGTGATAGAGTTGCAGTTTTAGCAACAAATTCCCCAGAAACTATTATTTCAATGCTCGCAACAGCTGCAGTAGGAGCTATTTTTACATCATGCTCTCCAGATTTTGGAGAGGAGGGAATCATTGATCGCTTTGGACAGTGTAATCCAAAAATTTTTATAACTACAGATGGTTACATTTATGGTGGAAAAAAATATGATATTCGGGATAAAGCCAATAATATTTCCAATCGGATTTCATCCATCGAACAAACAATACATATTAGATATACTGATGAAACTAATACTAAATATATTAATGATTGGCATGAAATATTATCAGAAAAAAATAATGATAAATTTGAATTTGTAAAAGTTTCTTTTAACGATCCTCTATATATTCTGTACTCAAGCGGCACTACCGGTAAACCAAAATGTATAGTTCATTCTGTAGGGGGAACATTAATTCAGCATATTAAAGAGCATAAATATCATTGCGATATGAAAGAAAATGACCGCATCATGTACTTTACTACTTGTGGCTGGATGATGTGGAATTGGATGGTTACTGCTTTGGCTTCAAAAGTCACATTGGTTTTATATGAAGGTTCGCCAATATTTCCTAATCCATTAATTCTTTTTGAAATTGCTGAAAAAGAAAAATTAAGTTTTTTTGGAGCATCGGCAAAATATATAGATAGCCTAAATAAAATAAAAATAAGACCAAATGAGAAGCATAGCTTTAATAGTCTTCGTGTCTTTGCCTCAACTGGCTCGCCCTTAGCCCCTAAAAGCTATGATTGGGTTTATTCAAATGTAAAAAAAGATATGCAGCTTTCATCAATATCCGGTGGAACAGATATTGTGGCATGTTTTGTTCATGGTAATCCTTGTTTGCCAGTGAAGAAAGGGGAAATACAGTGCTCGTCACTTGGTATGGATGTTCAATCATGGAGTGATGACGGTAATAGGATTTTTAATAAGCCAGGTGAACTTGTATGTACAAATTCCTTTCCATCAATTCCATTAGGCTTCTGGAATGATGAGGAAGATAAGAGATTTAAAGAGGCATATTTTGAAAAATATAATAATATTTGGCATCACGGAGATTTCGTCATTGAAACCGATAGCAATAGTTTTATTGTTGAGGGAAGGTCAGATGCAACATTAAATCCTGGAGGAATTAGGATTGGAACAGCAGAGATTTATAGACAAGTTGAGTCTTTGGTTGAGGTAAAGGAGGCTCTTGCTATTGGGCAAGATTGGAAAAATGATCAAAGAGTAATTCTTTTTTTGATTATGCAAGATGATATTGAACTTGATGATGAATTGAAAGATAAAATTAAAGTTTCCATTAGAAATGGTGTGAGCCCAAGGCATGTACCCGCGAAGATTCTTAAGGTTAGTGATTTTCCGAGAACCAGGTCAGGAAAAATTTCTGAGTTAGCAGTTAGAGATATAGTTCATAAAAAAGAATTAAAAAATATTGAAGCTCTTATGAATCCTGAAATTCTTGATATTTATAAAGATATTGATGGTTTATAAAACTAATTTTAATTATTACTTTTAAGATTATCATTGAAATCTGAATAATCAGGTCTAGCCATCATCCAGTGATATTCGATACCATATCCTGGATAATTATTTATTATCTTTCCTTCTTCCGTTTTGTACCAACTACCACAACTTCCAGCCCAAACAGTTTCAGATAATTTATTTTGAATTTTTTTATTGTATGCCCGCATCGCATCATCCTTAATATCGATGAATTCAAGATTATTTTTTTTCATATAATTAAGACATTTCATAATAAATAAAATCTGGGATTCGATCATATAAATTATAGAAACATGCCCAGTATTTGTATTTGGACCATAACATATAAAAAAATTAGGAAAATAAGGAACCATAACTCCTCTATAGGCTTCAGCCCCACTTTTCCAGGCGTCATCAAGAATTTTTCCGCCTAATCCTGTTATTTTTACTGGTGAGATAAATATATTTGAATCGAAACCCGTGCCATAAATGATTACATCAACCTCATGTTCACGACCATCTTTTGTACAAACTTTATTATCTGATATCTTTTCGATTGATGATGTTTCTAGACTTACATTTTCTTTACATAATGCAGGAAAATAATCATTTGTAGGAATAATTCTTTTACACCCTATTGGATAATCAGGGATAAGCTTTTCTTTGAATGCTTCATCTTTAATTTGCTCATCAATTAACATTAATGAACCTGCAGTGTAGACTTTTTCAAACTGAAATAATTTAAATTTTGTTAAGATTGCTGAAATTGCACCTTCAAGAAATTTAGTAAAGAAGTTATGTTTTTGATAAAATGCTAGATAATTTCTTTCTTGAAGAAAATAAAAATAAAATCTGTACATTTTTGCATAAAAAGGAACATATCGAAGGCAAAACCTCTCAACTGAATTATATAATCTGTCAGGTTTAGGAACAATCCAATTTGGGCTTCTTTGGAAGATAGTCATTTTTGATACATTATCTGCTATTTTTGGGATGAATCCAATTGCACTTGGTCCATTTCCAATTACAGCAACTCTTTTATTAGTAAGATCATAGCTATGATCCCATTCTGCGCTATGAAAACTATGCCCTTTGAATGTTTTAATTCCAGGTATATCAGGCCATTTAGGTTTATTTAACTGTCCGAGTCCACTTATTAATGATCGAGATTTATATATCTCTCCTGAACTTAAAAAGGTTTCCCAAAAATTCTCTTTTTCGTTGTATCGTGATTCAATAACTTCACTATTGAATTTTATAAAAGGACGAATTTTAAGTTTATCAGTTATATTTTCAAGATAATCTAAAATTTCGTATTGTTCAGGGAATGTTTTTGTCCAATCAGGATTCATAGCAAAAGAGAAAGAATAAAAATGTGAAGGAACATCGCAACAAAGCCCAGGATAAGTATTTTCTCTCCAAGTGCCTCCAACACCTTCACTCTTTTCTAGTATAAGAAATGATGAATTTTTATTGCGTATGAGATTATATGCAGATCCAAGACCTGAGATTCCTGCTCCAAGAATTATTACATCATAGATTTTCGTTGAATTACTATCCATTAGGAAATGTTATACTTATAGTGTATCTTTTCAAGCAAATTTGAGAGGAAATGATGCTAGCTATTAATTATTCTGAAGGAAAAGTTAATCAATTGGATGTATCTAAGCCAAAAGGAGAAGGTATATTAGTTAATATAAGTACATGTGGAATATGTGGTACAGACATGCATCTTCTACACTCAGGTATGCACCTTCCTCATATTGCAGGCCATGAAATATCTGGTTTTCTCCAAGATGGTACCCCTGTAGCTATTGAACCATTAAATTATTGCGGTTCTTGTGCTGAATGTAAGCAAGGAAAGTATAATTTATGTTCTTCTGAAGAATTTGATATTCTCGGAGCAACTACAGATGGGGGAATGACAGAAAAAATGTTAGTTCCTGAACATTGCCTTGTAGCATTAGATAAAAATATGGACTTAAAAAATTCTTCATTAGTAGAGCCTATTGCTGTAGCTGTCCATGGATACAAAATTACTAATACTAAGTCTAAGCATAGAGTAGCAGTTGTTGGGGGTGGATCAATAGGTCAATGTGCAGTTGTAACTGCCTATTGGATGGGTTGTGAAGTAGATCTTTTTGCTAGATATGATCATCAAAAAGAAGCAGCAGAAATTTGGGGCGCAAATGAACCCAATGGAGAATACGATAGAGTTGTGGATACAGTAGGCAATCCAGATGCACTTGCCAAATGTGTTGAATTATTGAAACCGGGCGGAAAAGTTATTGGTTTGGCTGCTGGATGGGAAGACATAACATTACCAGGTCTAGGAATATTAAATAAAGAAGGAAGTTTTTACACTTCAAGAATTTATGATGCCAGTGGAGATAATGGAAGAGATATAGATAATGCAGCAAGAGTCTTATTCGAAAATCCAGAATTTGGAAATAAGGTTATTACACATAGATTTCCTCTTGATGCTGCTGAAGAGGCATTTAAAGTTGCAGATGATCGAAAGTCAGGATCAATTAAAGTTGTTTTTGATATTAATGTTTAAAGTGAAATAAATTGTATAAAGAAAAAATTTCTAACTATCTGAATCAAAGTTCAAGTTCTGAAAAACTAGGATTTGATAAAAAGAAACTATCATATATTCCTGCATATTTTTCTTCATATTTAAAACAAGAAAGGATCCCTAATTTTGTATGTTTGGTATCAAGGTTTGGAGAAGTTGCACATTATTCACATCAAGGTTTTAAAAATATAGAAACTAAAAAAGAAATAGATAATGAAACTATATTTAGAATTTATTCTATGACAAAACCAATAACTTCTGTGGCGATTATGATGCTTTATGAAAAAGGTTTAATCAGACTTGAGCATGAACTTTATCGCTATTTACCTGAGTTTAAAAATATAGAGGTTTGGGAGTCTGGCGATATTAATAATTATAAAACTAGACCCCTGGATAATCCAATATTAATAAGTGATTTATTAACTCATACAGGAGGTTTTACTTATGACTTTATGCTGGGACATCCCGCAATAGGCTTGTATAGAAAAAATGGTCTTCATGATTATAAAAATATAGAAACGCAGGAAGAAATGAATTTAGAAGAATTTTGTAAAAAGCTATCAACTCTTCCATTATTATTTGAGCCTGGAGAAAAGTGGCATTATTCATGTTCTATTGATGTATTAGGTAGGGTTATTGAAGTTGTCTCAGGAATGTCCTTAGGTGATTTTTTTAAAGAGAATATTTTTAAACCTTTAGAGATGGAGGATACTGGCTTTTATGTTGAGAATGACAAACTTGAAAGATTTTCAGATTGTTATCAGACTATGCTTGGAAGCAAAAAAAAGAAGATGACCTTAAGTCATATTGCTGGAAAAGATGAATTTTCAAAAAATAGAAATTTTTTATCCGGAGGTGGAGGTCTTTGTTCAACAATTTCAGATTATGCTAATTTTTGCCAAATGCTTTTGGATAAAGGTATTTTTAAAGGAAATAGAATCTTAAGCCCTACAACTGTTAATTTTATGACCCAAAATCATCTTCCTAACAATAATACTCTGCAAGATATGGGTGATAGTAGTTTTTCTGAAACAAGATTTGATGGTGCAGGTTTTGGTTTGGGTTTTTCAGTCATAATTGATCAAGTCCGCTCAGGTATTCCAGCTAGTTTAGGAAGTTTTTCATGGGGCGGAATGGCAAGCACCTTTTTTTGGATTGATCCAAAAGAGGAATTATTTTCTATACTGCTTACTCAGTTAATTCCCTCTGGAAGATATCCTCTCCGCCCTCAAGCTCAAACATTAGTTTATGCAGCCATAAATAGCTTAAATAAAAAAAGCTAGACAATAAAAACCTACGGATGTAAGTTTCATTATCCGTATTTTACGGAATGTGGTGATTTGAGCCAGTCGGCTTGCGGCCACATAAAAGAAATCGCTAAAAAAGGCTGGGAGAGACCCGGTAGATACCGGGTTTTTTTGTCTCCCAGATAAAGGAGGTAAAAATGAGTGATGAATTAAAAAATCCAGAAACTATAGCTTTACATGCTGGTTGGAGGTCAGATGCAAGTACGAATTCTGTAGCTGTTCCAATTCACCAAACAACAAGCTATCAATTTGATAATACTGAGCATGCGGCGAATTTATTTGCGTTATCTGAGTTAGGAAACATTTATTCAAGGATAATGAATCCTACTTGCGATGTACTTGAACAAAGAATTGCTGCATTAGAGGGCGGTGCTGCAGCTTTAGCTGTTTCATCTGGACAAACTGCGACAGCATATGCCATTCAAAACATTGCAAGAGCAGGTGATAATATTGTCTCATCTACAGATTTATATGGTGGTACATGGAACCAATTCAGCAATACTTTTAAAGATATTGGAATAGAGGTTCGTTTTGTAGACCCTAAAGACCCTAATGATTTTGCAAATGCAACTGACGATAAAACACGAGCATATTTTGCTGAAACTTTACCCAATCCAAAGTTACAAGTCTTTCCGATAAAAGAAGTAGCTGAGATTGGTAGAAAGCAAGGTATTCCTCTAATCGTTGATAATACTGCAGCACCGATTATTTGTAGACCTTTTGATCATGGTGCGGCAATTATTATTCATTCAACTACAAAATATATTGGCGGTCATGGAACATCTATTGGCGGAATAATAGTTGATGCTGGAGGTTTTGATTGGGCTGGTGCTGGTGATAGGCAACCTGCTTTAAATACACCAGATCCATCTTATCATGGTGCTGTATTTTCTCAGCTTCCTGATCCTTTAACCCCATTGGCCTTTATTCTTAAAGCAAGAACAACTTTATTAAGAGATATGGGTGGAGCAATGAGCCCATTTAACGCATTCCAATTTATACAAGGATTGGAAACTCTTCCTTTGAGAATTAGAGAGCACAGTAAAAATGCAAATGAGATTGCTAATTTCTTAAATTCTCACGAAAAAGTTACTAATGTGATTTACCCTGGATTGATGGAGGGTGATTATAAAAAGAGGGCTGATGAGAATCTTTCAGGAGGATATGGCGGGCTTGTCGGTTTTGAGCTAGCAGGAGGCGTTGAGTCAGGCAAGAAGTTTATTAACTCTTTAGAATTGCTTTATCATGTTGCAAATATTGGTGATGCAAGAAGTCTTGCTATACACCCAGCAAGTACTACACATAGCCAATTATCTGAAGAAGAACAATTAGCTTCTGGAGTTACACCTGGTTATATAAGGTTATCTGTAGGAATTGAACATATTGACGATATTAAGGCTGATTTAATACAGGCCCTTGATAAGGCTTAAATAAGGTATAAATGAAATTAATTAAGCCGCTTAATATTAAGCGGCTTTTTTATTTAATTATTTAAAAAATCAAATTTATGTAATAATCTTAGCCGCAATAAATTATGAGTTAAACAATGAAAAGAAAAGTATGGAAATTAATTAATAGACCAGAGGGACTAAACTTTGAAGATGCTTTATCCTTAGTTGAAGAAGACCTTCCAGCTGTAAGTGATAATAAGATATTAGTTAAAACAAAAATAATTTCTATGGATGCAGGAACTAGGATGTGGATGAGTGATAGACAAGATAGTTATCAGCCTCCAATTGACCTTGGCTCAAATATGGTAGGAGTATGTCTTGCAGAAGTAGTTGAGTCAGATAATCCTAATTTTTCTAAAGGTGATTTAGTTCGTGGGTTTGGTGAATGGGCAGATTATGCAATTGTTGAGACAGATAGTTTTTTAAAACTTGAGGCAGGTTTAGAAGATGAAGCTGCATACTTATCAGTTTTAGGTTTAAATGGCTGGACTGCTTATGTTGGAGTTATGGAGGTAGGAAAACCAAAAGAGGGTGAAACTTTTCTTGTATCTGCTGCTGCTGGAGCAACGGGATCGCTAGCTGGGCAAATTGCTAAAAAAGCTGGATGTAATGTTATAGGGCTTGCAGGAAGCAAAGAGAAATGTGATTGGCTTGTAAATGATTTGGGCTTTGATCATGCAATAAACTATAAGACTGATGATCTAGATAAATCTCTAAAAAGTTTATGCCCAGAGGGTGTTGATATTTATTTTGATAATGTTGCTGGAGATATTTTAGATACTGTTCTTCAAAATCTTGCTTTATATGCTCGTATACCTTTGTGTGGTTTATTAGCACAATATAATGAAAAAGGATCTAGGCTTCCAGGACCTGATAATTTTGATCAATTGCTTATGAAAAGAGCCTCTATAACGGGTTTCTTCTGCCCAGATTTTTTAGATGATGGACCAAAGATAGAAAAGATTATGCATGATTGGTATTTAGAAGGCTCATTAAAATTTAAAGCAGATGTTACAAATGGTTTAGAAAATGTACTAGTATCGTATAAAAGAATGTTTAATGGAGATAATGTCGGAAAGACACTCGTTAAATTATAATAAAGCTAAAAGGCAAATATATTGAAATTATCAGGAAATTATAATGTTGG
>PBRS01000055.1 GCA_002726005.1 Rhodobiaceae bacterium | reverse complement strand
TTATCCTCCTGATAAATTAGTTGATACAACAGGGGCAGGGGATTTATATGCCGCAGGCTTTTTATATGGTTTAAGTAAAAATATGCGCCACCATGAGTGTGCTAATTTGGGCTCTTATTTATCTTCTAAAGTTATTTCTGTATTAGGTCCGCGTACAGAAAAAGATATTAGAGAGCTAGCTATTTCAAATGGTTTCCTATCTTGATTTTTTTTGATAAATTATGACTAATATTATAAGATTTTAAGATGCAATTACCATTACCTACTTTAGATCAAGCTTTACCTGGAAGGGATATTCCCGTTCAAGTAAGTGACATTCATTATGTAAATGGTAATCGAATAAAACCACCATTTGAAGATGATATCGAAATCGCCGATTTTGCTTTGGGCTGCTTCTGGGGTGCCGAGAGAAAATTTTGGGAAATTGAAAATATTTATTCTACTGCTGTTGGTTATATGGGTGGATACACACCTAATGCAACATATGAAGAGGTATGCTCGGGGTTAACAGGTCATACTGAAACGGTTAGAGTTTTTTATAAACCACATCTAGTAGACTACAATATTTTATTAAAAACATTTTGGGAATCTCATAATCCTACACAAGGGATGCGACAAGGAAATGATATAGGAACTCAATATCGGTCAGCAATATTTACACATTCTAGTAAGCAAAAAAAATTGGCAGATGAATCTTTTAAGGTCTTTAATTCTCAATTAAAAGAGAATGGTTTTTCTGATATAACGACAGATATTATTCAAGGAAATGACTTTTTTTATGCTGAAGATTATCATCAGCAATACCTTTCTAAAAACCCAAATGGTTATTGTGGCTTAGGTGGAACTGGAGTTCCATGCTCTCTTGATTAAAACTCTTTAAAATTTTGACTCTAGCATCAAATAGAATTCTCTTTTCTGACCAACGAAATATCTGTAACTTCCAAAGGCAAAATCAGCCCTATTTGCATAGCTTTTATTATTGATATTATTAACATAAATACCAATACTTAGGTTTTCATTGATTGGTGTTTTTGCTCTTAGATTAATAACACTATGACCTTTATAAAAATGAGCATTTCTCTCATCTACTGGGTATCTATCTATTTTTTCCCATTCAAGTTCAATCCTTGTTCCTTCTTTAGGCGAATATATAAATCTTGTGTTGGCTAGAAGTTCAGGTGCTGAGTCAATCTGATTTCCTGATTTAATGCCATTTGGTAAGTGATCAAAATCATATTTATGTTCTGCAAAACTGGTTGAATTTTCAATTTGAAAAAATTTATTAAATTCTGCAAGAATATTAACTTCTAATCCTCTATGGGTAGTTTTTCCATTTTCTACATTAAATCCTTGAGAGTCTCTAAAAAAATAATTCTCTTTTTTCATGTCAAAGCCTACTAGCTCTATATTAAAAATATTAAAACCACCCCTAAGACCAATTTCAATGCTATCAAGTTTTTCAGATTTTGCTCCACCAGGAATCTGTTTGCTTTGTATACGATATAAATCTGTAGTTTGTGGAGCTCTATTTCCACGAGAGTAGTTAGCAAAGATAGCTAACTGATTATTTATTTTATGATTAATTGCTAGCTTTGGTGAAAATTCGGTGAAATCATCATCTCTATTAGATGATACTTGAATCCTACCTTTAGTTCCTGGGTCAATATTTGTCTTATATTTGTATTCAACTTTTTCACCCCTTATCCCAGTTATTAGTTTTGTTTTTTCAGAGAGATTCCACTCAATGTTAACAAAAGCGGCTAAAATCTGACTATCAATATTATAATCATAATGCGCACCTCTAGGGTAAGCTAACCTAGGACCAAAAGAAACATCTGGAGCGCTTTGGAATTCACTTAATTCACCTTCGGTCATTTCTAAATCAAGACCAATTGTCATAAAATGATTATTAAATGAACCATGATACATAGTTTGCAACCCTAAACTTTTATGGTTATTTTGTTCCAGAGGTTTTCCAGGAAGAAAATGCATTTTAAAATCCATATCAGTGTATCTAAAATATGGCGTTATGCTAAGTGAGCCATTTTGGAAATCTTGAATGATTTTTAGATAAGATCTTATATTATACGTGTCTCTAAAGGCTTCAGGATCCGGATTTTTATATTTAATTTCTTTATTTTTATATGCTTGGTACCCTTTTATGTAGCCCATGGTTTCTTGATTGAGGTTAGTTCCTGATAAAAGAAAAATATAATCTTTTGCGTTCTTTTGAGTATTCATTCTAATTAAGAATTTCTGTTGACCATAATGCGGTTTATCAAATTTATCTAAGTTCTGATCAGTATAGCTATTTGTATAGCCATTATCTTCTTTCCAAAGAAAATTAAAAAGTATGTCACTCTTATCTAGATTTCGATAAGTGCTAGAATTAAAATTAATTTTATTTTTTCCTGCACGAAGATTTATTTTATTATTGTAATTAAGATTATCTTTTTCGGTTATTACATTTATAAGGCCGTGAACAGCATTAGACCCATATAGAACTGATCCAGGGCCTCTAATAACTTCAGTTCTTTCCCCAATTTCAATAGTTGATTCCATTAATCCATTAACATTAGAAAATCCTGGCGATCTAAGAGGTATGCCGTCTTCAAGATACAAGAAACTTCCAGCCCCTGCGCCACCAGACAAGACCGGTGATCGTATTGATGTTAAATGTTCTTGACCACTACCCTGGCTAATAAATACACCTGGCATTCTATTGAGGACATTACTTGGATTGTCAGGACTTATGAAATTTATTTCTTCACTATTAATGAAGGATAGATTTCCAGTCTGATCAATAATTTGTGTTTTACTTTTTGTTCCTGTGACAACAATTTCTTCAATATTTTTTGAGTATAGTGATATTGAATTTACAATAAAAACTATAACGAGAAAGTAAATTACCTTATTTAATTTCATTTTTTTCTTTCTAAATTTTTTTATTATTGTTTTATAAGTCTAATTAAATCATGAAAATGAACAAAGCCTATTGGATTACTTTTTTCATTAATTATGAACAGACCTTGAATTCCTAATTGATTTATAAGACTTAGCGCTTCGCTTGCCAACATATTTTCGCTTACAGTTTTTGGTTTTGAATTCATTATTTGGTCTACGCTTTTATCCAATAACTTAGGCCCCATATGTCTTCGTAAATCACCATCTGTTAAAATTCCAATTAGTTTCTTTTCTCTTATTACTCCCGCACAACCAAAACCTTTTTCAGATATGCTAATTAATGCCTCTGACATATTAGTTCCTGATTGAAGTAAGGGTATAGAATCTTCTCTATGCATGATATCTTTTAAAGTTAACAAAGCAGCGCCTAATTGGCCTCCAGGATGAAGGGATTTAAATTTGTCTTTATCAAATCCTCTTTCATTTAAAAGACAAATAGCTATGGCATCGCCAACAATTAACTGCATTGTTGTGGATGTAGTGGGAGCTAATCCATTTGGACAAGCTTCAGTTGCTTTTGGTAAAATCAAAGCGATATCAGATGATTGTGAAAGTAAACTATTTGATGATGATGTTAAGCTAATTAAGCCTATTTTATTTTCCTTTGAAAAATGAATGATATCACTAAGCTCAGATGTCTCTCCCGACCAAGATATAGCAAAAATAATATCTTCACTTCCTACCATACCCATATCACCATGGCTGGCTTCAGTTGGATGTACAAAATATGATGGTGTTCCTGTGGAAGACAATGTTGCCGAAATTTTTTTGCCTATATGACCTGATTTTCCAACACCGGTAACGATCACTTTACCTTTTATTTTGATAATTTTTTTTACAGCAGAAGAAAAATTATCATCAAAAAAATCCTTCAAAAGATCAATTCCTTCGCTTTCGTCTTTTAGAACTTTTTTTGCTACTTTTTGTATCTCTGACATTTTATCCTCTGCCTATAGAAAAATATTCAAAACCTAGTTCTGTCATCATATCAGGATCAAAGATATTTCTAAAATCATATATTAAAGGTCTTTTCATTGAATTTTTTAATTTATTTAAATCTAAATTTTTAAATTCCTCCCAATCTGTTAGAATTGCAAGACAATCAACATTTTCAGCAGCTTCGTAAGCTGTTTTCTTCCAATTTACATTTTTAATAAGTTTTGATGCTTCCTTTTCTCCTTCAGGGTCATAGACTGAAATATTCATTCCATTTTCTTGAAGATCTGGAATTACTATAAGGCTTGGAGATTCTCTCATATCATCAGTTTCTGCCTTAAAAGTTACTCCAAGTATTCCTATTTGATTTTCAGATTGTTTATCTAATTTATCTAATATTTTTTTGCTTATATTTTTTTTTCTATTTTCATTACCTAATATTACACTTTCAAGTAATGTTTGAGGTGCATCATATTTTTTCCCCGATTCAATTAACGCCCTAGCATCTTTTGGAAAACATGAGCCTCCAAAACCTGGTCCAGGTTCAAGGAAATGTGGACCAATTCTTTTATCTAATCCAATACCTTTTGCTATATCAGTTACATCCGCACCAATCTTTTCACAAAGATCTGCAATTTCGTTAATAAATATTATTCTCATTGCAAGCATTGAGTTACTTGCGTATTTGATTAGTTCAGATGATCTTCTTGAAGTGAATAAGATTTTATCTTCAGTAGCAATATTTTTGTAAAGATTAATCATTATTTTTTTGTCTGTCTGTTCGTCAGTGCCAATAACAATTCTATCTGGATTAATAAAATCATTAATAGCATTTCCTTCTCTCAGGAATTCTGGATTAGAAATTACTGAAAATTCTGAATGCACACAATTCTCTTTAATTATATCCTCAACCGCATCACAAGTACCCACAGGTACCGTAGATTTGATTATTATTTGTGTATTTGGAGAGATAAACTCAGCAATTTCTTTGGCACATTGATGTACGAAGGTTAAATTTGCATCTCCATTTTCGCCTGTAGGAGTTCCGACTGCAATAAGAACTATCTCTGAGTCTTTAATATTTTCGGTTATATTCAATTCAAAGCTTAAATTACTATTTTCTACATTCTTCAACAATAACTCAGTGAGACCAGGCTCATAAATTGGAACTTTATTATCTTTTAGTAATCCAATTTTTTTATCATTATTATCAATACAAGTTACTTTGTGACCGGAATCTGCGAAGCAAAAACCAGCAACTAGTCCCACATAACCACATCCAATTATTGAAATTTTCATTTATTAGCCAAATAAATTAATTTTCTCATTAACAACTTTTTCCAAATATGGTGACGGTGAAAAATCTGAACCAAATTTTTCTTCCATGTCTTGATGCCACTTCAGAATCTTATCATAGCCAATTAGCTGCCCATAAAACATTGGTCCACCTTCATACATTGGCCATCCATATCCGTTGATCCAAACTATATCAATATCACTTGCTCTTATAGCCATTCCTTCTTCTAAAATTTTGAAACCTTCATTAATCATAGGGTACAAACATCTCTCTAGAATTTCTTCTTTGCTTATCTCTCTTCTTTTTATCTGATGCTTTTCTGAAAATTCGATAATTAATTTTTCAACTTCTGTATCAGGGGATTTGTTTCTTTTTTCATCATATATATAAAAACCTTTACCAGTTTTTTGCCCAAGTCTTCCTGCTTCACATAATTTATCTCTTAATGTATCTCCAGTTGATAAGTCTTCATCCCAACCAATGTCAAGACCAGCTAGATCTGACATTGCAAAAGGCCCCATAGGAAAACCAAAATCAAACAAAGCATCATCTACTTCCCAGGGCATAGCTCCTTCCAAAATTAATTTGTTAGCCTCTCTTTGTCTTTGTGCAAGAATTCTGTTACCAACAAAACCAGGACATACACCAACTACTGCTGCAACTTTTCCAATACTTTTAGCCATCTTCATCGATGTTGCTACAACTGATTTTGATGTTTTTTCTCCTCTAACAATTTCCAAAAGACGCATTACATTTGCAGGGCTAAAAAAATGAAGCCCAATAACATCTTCAGGTCTACTTGTTTGTGCTGCAATTTCATTAACATCAAGAGCGGATGTATTCGTTGCCAAAATTGCGCCTTTCTTGGCAATATCATCTAACGCTTTAAAAATATCTTTTTTTAAATCCATATTTTCAAATACTGCTTCAATAATTAGATCACAATTCGACAAATCATTAATGTCTGTAGAACCTTTTATAAGATTTGTTCTTTTTTCAACATCTTCAAAAGTTATTCTTCCTTTATTGGCGGTATTCTCATAATTTTTTCTAATAATACCTAAACCTTTATCAAGATTTTCCTGACTTTGCTCAATAATAGTTACTGGTATACCTACATTAGCAAAATTCATTGATATTCCGCCGCCCATTGTACCTGCGCCTATAACCCCAATAGATGAAAAAGCTTTAATTTCAGTATCAGGTTCAATATCTGGAATTTTTGCTACCTGTCTTTGAGCAAAGAAAGCATATCTTTGAGCAGCCGATTGCGTGCCAGTTACAAGCTCCATAAATAGTTTTCTTTCTACCTTTATTCCTTCATCAAAAGAATTATTAACTGCTGCTTCAATGCATTGAATATTATATTCTGGCGCTAGAAAACCACGTGCCCGTCTTGCTATTGATGCTCTAAAGTCTTTAAAAATATTTTCATTGCCTTTAGCAGCTTCAACTTTGTCATTCATTTCACTAATTTTGACTAATGGACGATTTTCAGAGACTATTTTCTTAGCAAAATTAATTGAGTCTTCTTTTAAACTATCTTCATTAGCAATTTCATCAACTAACCCCATTTCCAAACATTTTTTAGCAGGAACATGTTGACCCGATGTAACCATTTGGAGAGCTTTTTCTACTCCAACAACCCTTGGGAGTCTTTGTGTTCCTCCCGCTCCAGGAAGCAAACCAAGGTTTACTTCAGGCAAACCACATTTTGCTGAGGGAACAGCTATACGATAGTGACATGTAAGAGCAACCTCTAGACCACCGCCTAAGGCTGTTCCATGAATTGCTGCAATAACTGGTTTATTAGAATCTTCAATAAATTCTTGAACTTCAAAAAGTGATGGCCCTTTTGGTTCTTTGCCAAATTCAGAAATATCTGCTCCAGCTATAAAAGTTCTTCCTTCACATATTATTACAATTGCTTCTGTTTCTCCGTCATTTCTTGCCTCGGTAATACCTTTATGTAAGCCTTCTCTTACCGGAGCAGACAACGCATTGACTGGAGGTGAATTCAGAGTGATTATTGAAATATTTTCATCTTTCTCAATTGTTGTTACATCATTTATTGAAGTCATATTTTTTCCTTTCACCAATCGCAAATATGTATATGCTATCCAAATTCATAAGTAAGAAACAATAGGAGATTTAAGTGGCAAAAGCAAAGCTATCTTCAACAAAAAATTCAAAAAAAGATATTGAGTTAATACAGACTAAATTCGAAAGCGAAGGTTATATTTGCAATAACCAGATTGCTACAGCTATTTTTTTAAGTCAAAATTTGCATAAACCCATACTTGTTGAAGGCCCCCCTGGAGTTGGTAAAACTGAATTAGCTAAAGCTACAGCAGCATGGATGAATAAATCATTAATAAGGTTGCAATGTTATGAAGGACTTGATGAAGCTAAAGCATTATATGAGTGGAAATATGGAAAACAGCTTTTGTATACACAAGTATTAAAAGATAAATTAAATGATATTATTTCTGATACAAGTGGCCTTGAAAGCTCAATAGAAAGCTTACATAATTTTGATGATATTTTTTTCTCAGATAAATTTTTAGAACCAAGACCATTATTGAAAGCTGTTAGTGATGATGAGGGGGCGGTTTTATTAATTGATGAAATTGATAAGTCTGATGATGAGTTTGAAGCTTTTCTTCTGGAGATTTTATCTGATTATCAGGTATCAATTCCAGAGATTGGAACAATAGAAGGGAAAGTTAAACCAATTGTTTTTTTAACC
>PBRS01000054.1 GCA_002726005.1 Rhodobiaceae bacterium | reverse complement strand
ATATTTATTCATCTCCTCAGAGTCGGATGAAATAACTAATTTCTCTGATCTTATATTATCAGTTTTAGATGCAAATGATCAGAAAATTGACTCACTTACAAACACCTATGTCTTAGGCGGCTCTCAAGATGACAGACTGCTGAACTTTGATGATTTTTTAAACTTAGATATATCATCAGAAAATCTCGATGAACCTAAAAGTGAAGGAGAGGATACCGCATTCATTATGTATACATCCGGCACCACATCAAATCCGAAGGGATGTCCTTTGAGCCACAATAATATGATGCATGCAACAAAGGCAATGATGGAAAGATGGAATATATCTAGTAGTGATGTTTTTTGGGATCCTTTACCAATGTTTCATATGTCTTCAATACTTCCTTTTTCAGCATGTTTAATGGCTAGATCAGAGTTTATTTCTACAGTACATTTTGATCCTGATAAATCATTAAAAGTTCTTGAAGAGGCTGAAGTTTCAATTGCCTTTCCTGCATTTCCAGCTGTTATGTTAGCTCTTGTTAATCACCCTGAATTTAACTCTTCAAAATTATCAAAACTAAGAATTATTAATAATGTTGCGCCAGTTGATACATTAAGATCATTCCAAGAAGCACTACCTGATGCAAAACAAGTCTCAGCATATGGTTTAACGGAAGCTAGTGGTGTTTGTTCATATGGCTCACCAGATGATCCTCTTGAAAAAAGAATTACAACTAGTGGAAGACCATTTAATGGCGTTAAAATAAGAATTATTCACCCTGAAACAGGTGAAGAAATGCCTTCAGGGGAAAAAGGTCTAATTGAAATAAGTGGACCAACAGTATTTAAAGGTTATTTAAATGATCCAAACAAAACTAAAGAAACTATATCTTCTGATGGATGGTTATCAACAGGAGATTTCGGATCATTGAGTGAAGATGGATTTATTAGTTATCACGGAAGATTGAAGGATATGTTAAAAGTTGGTGGCGAAAATGTTGCTGCTTTAGAAATTGAGTCTTTTTATAATAATTACGAAGGAGTAATGATTAGCCAAGTTATCGGTGTTGATGATGAAAGGTTAGGTGAAGTGCCAGCTCTTTTTATTGAAAAAAAAGAGGGAGCAAATATAACTGCTGAGGAACTCATAGAATCTGCAAAAGGAAAAATCTCTAATTTTAAAATTCCACGATATGTTGTTTTTGTTGATGATTGGCCGATGTCATCAACGAAAGTGCAAAAATTCAAACTAAAAGAATATGATTTAGGTAAAAAGGTTTTTGGATAATATATTCTATTCCAAAGGCAGTACTCTATAATAAATTATTTTATCGTCTTTTATCTCCACTAAACCAAAAAAAGGTTTTTTAGATTTATCTGTACCAATAACATTTGCTTTGAAAGCGCCTAATTTGCCATCAGAAACAACATTTTCAACTTTATGAATGATGCCTTCAATCTGCATCTCAATAACCCTTTTACGTAAAAACTCTCTTACTTCTTTTTGTCCGTTTAAGATGTCTCTAATATTATTCTTATGTGCATCATGTTCCCAAACTTGATTGTGAACCCACCTTACATTATCATGCATTGCTTCTGAAGCCTCATCAGCTTTAGCGGTATCTATATTATCAAAATAAATATCTTGTAGAAGGTAAAATAACTTTTCTTCATGTTTGTTTCTAGACATCGAAAACTTTTGCTGGATGCTCTGGATCAACTATTTCCTGTAGCTCAAATACATTTCCATCACAATCTCTTCCATAAGTTGCTTTAACTTGACCAAAGTCCTGAGGAGGAGCATGAAATTCAACGCCATTATTAACTAATCTTACATATTCATCCTCAATATTGGTAACATCGACGCATACATGTGTATGGCCATGATTATTAACAGGTCTATTTTTATCCATTGGCTTAGACTGAGGTGAAGAGTACTCAAAAAATTCTATCATAATATTTCCACATTTTAAGAATCCCTGCTTAGCTGAGCTATCCTTTAATCCAACAACATCGTCAATTTCTTTTGAACCTTTAGGCCACTCTGTCCTAGCTACCTCTTCAAAACCAAAATTTTTAGTGTACCATTCCATGAGCCTTTCAATATCTGGTGTCGATATTGCTGCATGATGTAAGCCGTTAATACCCATTATTAAGTCTCCTCATTCTGAATTTATATATTGATCAATTTGGAAATGAAAATGTCTTAGTCTTAACTCCTGCTCACTCCATAAAGGCCCTTTAAATCCCCTTGACCGAATTCCATCTTGAACAAAGGGGATTAATTCAGCATCCTGATCCAAGACTTCACCTAACTCAGGTTTTACACCCAAGGGATAATGGGTGATTTCAGGTCTAATTTTTCCACTTGTATCAGTATTCTCTGGAAGTCCAAACCAAGCAGGAACATGGTAATCAGGATTATCTACTACCCTATAATTAATAAAAGTTTCATATGTAAATAACTCCGGGTTATCTGGATGAGGCATAAATTTATGAACGAAAACACCCTCGGGATGACATCCTAATTGTATATTAGGAAATATTCCGTAAACAAAACTATCTGTAAGTTGTGCGTCTGTATAACGTTCATATCCGAGATCGAATCTTTTAGAAAATTCTCTCTTTTTTTTCTGTATTGCTTTTTTTGCATCCACTGCATTGCCGTGAAAGGTAGAAGGCTCAATACCTACATCAGCAAGCATTATATTAGTTGCCTCATTAACTAGATTCTCGCCTTCCTGCCTCTTACTTGGCTCAACAAAAGGAACAATCATTCTATTCATTCCATTTGCCCATGTATCTATTGGCACATAATAATCTTCCATCATTCCTTGTGTTTGGGGATGGATAAATGAAAGATGATAGGTCTCATAAAAGGACTCAAGTCCCGTTTTCCAATTTGCTGCCCAATCTGACTTAGCATGACGAATAACATTCATCTTATTTATTTCATACAAATCTAAATGTTCAGCAACTTCGCCTAAGTATTCTCTAACAGGCACAATATTATCATTCATACTTACCCATATAAAACCACATTCCTCTTCAACTTTTACCTTAGATAAGTCTAAGTCAAAACAAAGCACTTCTTCGCGAAAGGTTTCTGAATCAGTTACTTGTTGATTTGTTCCATCAAGATTAAATTTCCAACCATGAAACCTACATCCAATATCTTTTACAAATCCAAAATCATCAAAAAATAATCTATTCCCTCGATGAGGGCAGACATTATAGAAAGCGTGAACACTATCTTCAGAAGATCGCATAACAATTATAGACTCTTTACCTATGTTAAAATTAAAATAATCTCCAACTTCTTTAATGTCAGTCGAAGAGCATGCCATTAACCAAGTTTTTGTCCAAATTTTATCCCATTCAGCTTCCATGAATTTTTTAGATATATACCTATCAGGATTAATTCTCTCTGTTCCAAAATCTTGAAACTTTGTAGCAGTCTCAACACCTTTTGGCTCAGATGAAATTTGCCATCTTTTTTTATAATCAAAAACTCTCTTATCCATGAAATTTTACTTTTTTCATAAATCCCCCAAGTTTAATTCTAATTATATTGTAATGCATCATTGATAGAAAAAAAATAAATTAATAATAAAAAAAACTAAATTGCTTATTGTGTAAAAATTTCGTTAAATATTTTTTAAGAAAAATGGAGGCTTAAAAATGAATGATTTAATACTACAACCAGTAATTTTGATGTGTCTTTTGTCTTTTATGATGATGGTTTGGATGTATGCAACAAGAATTCCAGCAGCAAAAGAAAATGAAAAAAAAGGAATAGACCTTCAAGATTTATCACATCCTTCAAAATTAGGTGGGGTTTTTCCAAGTAAAGTTGAAAGAGTTGCAGACAATTACAATCACCTATTTGAACAACCAACTGTATTTTATGCAATATCTTTTATAATATGGGCATTAAATATGACGGATAATGTCTATTTAACATGTGCCTGGATTTATTTTGTTATCCGGTTAATTCATTCATTATTTCAAGCAACCCTAAATCTTGTTTGGATAAGATTTAGTTTATTTATTTTTAGTTGGCTTGTGCTAGCATTGATGATTTTTAGACTTAGCTATAATGTTTTTATATAATTTAATAAGGTATTTTTATGAGTGAAATAGAAAAAAGAATTGGAAATGTAGAGGCTATACAAGATATCAACCAATGTCTTACACGATATTGTCGAGCCTTAGATTGGTACGATGAAGATCTTTTAAAAACATGTTTTTTAGAAGACGGACATATTGATTATGGTTTTTATGTTGGTGATGCTAAAGGATTTATACCTGTAGTCATGGAGGTAGAAAAAAATAGTCATACTTGGCATAACATTAGTAATGTAGCAATTGAGTTAAAAGACAATAAAGCTGAAGTTGAAAGTTATGGATTTACTGCTGGCGGTGAAGTTATTGATAACCAAATTAAAGATATAACCATTTACCTTGGAAGATACCATGATGAATTTACTAACACTGATCAAGGTTGGAAAATAAGTCGGCGCCTCTATATTATGGATGCCACTTTTCCTGTAACTAGCGGTGAAGTCATGGAATCAATAAAAGGTTTATCTTTGGGGGTTGCATTAAGATCTGACAGTGACAAATATAGAAAATTATATAATAAACGAGGTGAATAAATGTCTACACTACTTGCTCATATAAAGATTGTTGAAGGTAATGAAGAAAAATTTGAGAATATTTCAAGAGAATTGTATAAGAAAACGCATTCAAACGAAGATTCTGTAATCCATTATGAATATTGGAGAGGTAGAGAAAAAGGTTCTTATTATACCTTGCTAGCTTACCCATCATATTTAGATTTTTTAATAACGCATCAAATTAGCGAACATCATGAAGCTGCTGCTGGCAATTATGGAGATATAATTGCAGATTTAGATCTTGAATGGCTTGATCCAGTTGATGGAGCATCTAAGCTTAACTCGACAGAGGCTCAAAATGTTCCAGAAGATGCACCAGCATTAGCAAAAGAATATGATAAAGATCATTCAGTTGTTATGCAGGATTGGTGGTTAGCTCTTAGAAATGCTTAATCCATTAATTTTTAGTTAAGGTTATGATGCCTAGAAAAATTTCTTTATTAATTTATTCTGTATTCTTTACATTAAATTTATGTGCTGCACCAAGTACTGAAAATGATAGTTCATCAATATTATTAGGTGGAGGAAATGAATCAAAATATGCAGAACTTTTTAACAACAATTGTGTAAGCTGCCATAGTGGTGGTGTTCCTAGAGCCCCACATTTGACAACTTTTCAGGTTATGTCTGCAGATTATATATTGAGTACTTTGAATGGAGTAATGTCAGCACAAGCAGAGGGTCTGACTAAAAAAGAAAAAATAGGTATATCAGAATATATTACAGGAGGAAAAGTTTCTAGCAGCTTACCTGAGCCCAATTTTTGTAAATCAAAAAACGAATCTATAATATTAGTTGAAGAAAATTCCTATAAAGAATGGGGCTATGATAAAGAAAACTCTAGATACACAAAATCAAATCTGAGTTCACAAAATGCTAAAAAGTTAAAATTAAAATGGGTTTTTGCTTATCCTTCTGCTTCCAGAGCACGTTCTCAACCTTCAATCTCAGGTAATACAATATTTGTTGGCGGCCAAAATTTATATTTATATGCTCTAGATCGTGAAACAGGTTGTGTGAGATGGCGAACAAAAGTAGATGGAGAAATTCGTTCTGCTCCTGCGATATATTTCTCTGAAAAGGGAAATTTTTTGTTTGCAGGAGATTATGAAGGTAATGTCTATAAAATTAATCCATATAATGGAGAAAAAATCTGGGTTAAATCCCTTCGTTATCACCCTAGGGTTATTCTTACTGGATCATTAAGAGTAGATAAAGATATTATCTATGTACCTTTATCATCTAGAGAGTGGGCAGATGGAGCAGATCCAGAGTATCAGTGCTGTTCATTTAGAGGCGGAATAATGGCTTTATCTGTCGCTAATGGAAATGAATTATGGACATCATACTCAATACCCTTACCCCCTAAAGGAACTGGAAAACTTAATAATATGGGAATAGAAATTTTAGCACCATCAGGTGTACCTGTTTGGAATTCACCAACGTTTGATACAGCTAAAAACCTTATTTATTATGGAACAGGTGAAGCATATTCTTCTCCAGCTGCTGAAACTAGTGACTCTGTGATTGCTATCAACAAACTTAATGGAGACATTGAATGGGTTTATCAAGCGGAAAGTGGTGATGCTTGGAATATGGGTTGTTTTGTTGAAGCTGATGCAAATTGCCCTGAACAAGATGGACCAGACTGGGATTTTGGAGCTTCAGTTGTACTTGCAAATATAGATGGTAAAAGTGTTTTATTTGCAGGAAGAAAATCAGGACATGTTTATGGTCTTGATCCTGATAACGAAGGAAAACCATTATGGATAAAAAGAATTGGAAAAGGTGGATTTGCAGGTGGTGTTCATTGGGGAATGGCAACAGATAATAAAAGTGTTTTTGCAGCTATTGCAGATACAAACTTTATTAATAAGTTTCCTGGCCCTGCAACTCCTGGAATATATTCACTCGATGGTATATCTGGTAAAATTAATTGGAAGTTTACTCCAATTGATAGATGTCCAGAAAATACAAAACCAGCATGTGATATTGGAATTTCTGCAGCACTCACTGCAACAAATGACCTAGTGATTGGCGGTGGTTTTGATGGCTGGTTATATGTTTTAAATAAAAATACTGGTGAGTTAATTTGGGAATTTAATACCGCAATTGATTTTAGTGCTTTTACAAATGTACCTTCAAATGGAGGATCTATAGAGTCTGATGGACCAGTTGTAATAGATAATAATATTTTTATTAATTCTGGGTATCAATATGGTGGCAGGCTTGGTGGAAATGTTTTGTTGAATTTTGAGATTTCAGAATAATAAATATAATTTATTAGTTTTTTTTATAAACTAGGCATGTGCCTTGAAAAGTAAGTAAATCTAGTTCGTCTTTTCTTTTCAACCCATGATTGAAAATGACTACACCTCTCTCACTAGATGAAGTATCACTCTTTGATAAACATTTTGACCATACATAAACTTCATCTTCAGGTCTCAATGGGTTCTGCCACCTTACATTTTCCCAGCCTATTCCACATACAAATTTAATATCACCATTTGCCCCATGATCTAGCAATCGCCAAATTGCGGCAACATGAATTCCACTCGCTATTAAACCCTTAAAACTCGACTCTTTGGATGCCTCTGGATCAGAATGAAACCATTGAGGATCATATTTTTCAGCAAAATCAATTATTTCTTTTTCTGTTATGACTAGTGATTTTGATTTTCTTTCTTCACCAACTTCAATATCTTCATAATATCTCCAATCCATAGAGCTAATTGTCATATATCTAGATTGCCTTCTGTTATTGAAGGCCAAAATTTATCTGCACCATTAGAAATCGCTTTTTCTCCAAGAATTTTAGACCATTCACTGCCCGAACCATACTCTGCTCTCCAAGCCCATAATCTTCTTGTTGCAAAATGAAGTCCGTGCTCATAAGTGAAACCAATTGCACCGTGCACCTGATGTGCGATGCCAGCACCGACTGATACAGCATCATCAATTCTACTTTTTGCAACAGCAATAGCAAAATCTGGATTACCTTTATCCATCGAAGAACATGCATAATCTGCTGCCACAGATGATGCAGCAACATGTGTAGATAAAACTGCAAGGTCTTGCTGTATTGCTTGGAATTTTCCTATTGGCCTACCAAATTGAATTCTCTCATTTGCATATCTAACAGACTGGGTCAAAATGGACTCAAGGGCTCCTGCCATCTGATTTGATCGCATTAGAGCTCCTAACTTTTTTACCAAATTTGAGTCGCAATCAACTTTAGAATTCTCAATAAGTGAAACTTTATCTAATTCAATATGCCCTCTATTTTCTAAAGCGATATTGTTATTATCCTTTAATTGATTTTTATCAATCTCAATTAATCCAACTTTTAAATCACTATCATCTTTATATAAAACCACACCATGTGTTGAGTGAGAAGCAAAAGGCGTTCTTGGTGAGCTTCCTGATAATAGATCTTTTTCAGCTACAAAAGCTCCATTAAGTATCGTTAAAATTGAATCTGGAGGTTGTGAAATTCCTGCCAGACTTAAAATATATGAAGCAACAATATTTTCTGCTAAAGGAATAGGCGCTTGATATCTGCCTGAAGCTTTAAAGAGAATACCAGCATTCATCCAGTTGCCACCAACTCCACCTAGTTCTTCAGGAACTAATATTAGATTCAAACCATTAGCAATTACTTCAGACCATAATTCGTCAGGCCAAGTACCTTTTTCAGCGTCAATTATGCAGTTTTTTGTAACATGATCGCTAAAAAGTTTTTCAGCAGTGTCAGACAATAATTGAGAGGTTTCATCGTTCATTATCTTAAACCTAAACCCCTTGCGATAATTCCCCTTAAAATTTCCCTTGTTCCACCTCTAAGAGAGAAAGAAGGAGAAATTTGAGTTAATATGGCAAGATATTTTTGAAAATCATTACCCTGTACATCAGGCTCTAAATCCATAAGCCTATGCGCTATATTAGGTAAATCTTGTTCAAAAACAGCGCCAAGATCTTTAACAACGGAAGCTTCTAATGCAGGATTCTCACCATCATTTAGCATACCTGCAACAGAAACTGACATTTGCCTTAAAGTAGTCAGATGTGCCATTTGCCTTCCAATTTCTGTAACACCCTCGTAATCATTTCTTTCTGAAAACTCTTTTATTAATTCTTGTAGTAAAGCATAACTAGATAAATACCTCTCAGGACCAGATCTTTCCAAAGCTAATTCTGCAGTAACCTGGTTCCATCCATCACCTTCCTTGCCAACAAGCATTGTTTCTGGAACCTCTACATCTTCAAACACGACTTCATTGAAATGATGTCTACCTGCGAGATCAGTAATTGGTCTAATTGTTACTCCTGGGAGCGATAAATCAACAATAAATTGACTTAAACCTCCATGTCTATCTTCTTCTTTTGATGTCCTAAAAAGAGCGATCATATATTGGCAACGCTGTGCTCCAGAAGTCCATAGCTTCGTTCCATTTACAATATATTTATCACCTTTTTTTTCTGCCTTAGTTCTCAATGCAGCTAGATCTGAACCAGAGTCAGGTTCAGACATTCCAATACAGAAATATGTCTCACCTCTAAGAATACCAGGTAATATTTTCTCTTGTTGTTCAGGAGTTCCATATCGAATTATAAGTGGTCCAGACTGGCGGTCTGCTATCCAATGTGCGCCTACAGGAGCTCCTGCAGTTAACATTTCTTCAAGAACAACATATCTTTCCATAGCTGATCTACCCGATCCACCATATTCAGTAGGCCAACTCAAACCAATCCACCCTCTTTCACCGACTTTTCTACTGAAACCTTCGTCAGCTCCGTACCAAGTTTCTGCTCTAGTCTCTTTAGGTACATCAGCTAATGCAGTTGACAAAAACTCTCTCACTTCAAGACGTAAAGTTTCTGCTTCAACAGGAAAATCTGTTAAACGAAAATTAAATGGAATAGACATTAAATAACTCCTTATTATTTTGACTGCATACAATTAGTCTTATAGAAATAAAATAGAAACTAAACAACAATAAAAGGTATGTAAATGAACAAAGCCGTGACAAATAGACAAATAATGGAAACATATTACAAATCTATAAACCAAGGGGATTTTGATACTGTAATCAATTTAATGAGTGAAGATGTGGTTTTTCATATGATTGGAACTGGTCCATTTTCTGGAAGATGGGAAGGAAGAGATAAAGTTTACGGTGAGTTAGTGCCATCTGTAATGAAATCCTTCAAACCTGAAACTGTTGAATTTGCTGGTAAATGGAAAATAATGTGTGCTGATGAAGAGAGAGCAGTAGGCTTGATGACTGGAAAAGCTGAAACGACCGAAGGTACAAATTTTGAAACAACCTATTGTCAGATATTTAAAATTGAAAATTCAAAAATAATTGAAGTATATGAGTTTTTGGATACGGAACTAAATGCCAAAACCCATGACCCGGCTAACCTTGATTCTGAAGCTGATGATTATGGAATGATGAAATTTTAAATTATATCTCTTCAACAGGTAATTCTGCGACTAACCAATCCTTTAAACCGCCTAGATTAAAAACTTTTTCAAAGCCTAAATCTTTTAATGCTTTTCCTGCTAAGGCTGCTCTACCGCCTGATGCGCAATATAATATTATTGTGTTTTCTGTATCAAAACCTTCTAAACCATTCGGATTAACTAACTTTGTTTGAAACTCAAGTAATCCTCTTGGAATATGATAAGAACCTTTTACTTTACCAGAGATCTGGATCTCCTCTAATTCCCTAATATCTATAATTAATGCACCATTATCTTGTAAAGATTTTGCTTCATCAGGGGTTATGGATGGGACGCTATCATTAGCTTCTTTTAAAATTTCTTGAAAAGTTTTCATTATTTTACTCCATTATTGCAAAGTATATCTTATTGGAAGAGATTTTAGACCTGATACAAAACTTGCCTTAACCCATTCAGGCTCACCATTTAACTCAATATTATCAATTTTTTTAAATAATTCTTCATAGAAAATTTCCATTTCAATTTTTGCAAGATACTTTCCTAAACACAAATGTGCTCCATGACCAAATGCTAAATGCCTGTTTGGAATTCTATCAACCTTAAATTTAAAAGGATCATCAAAGATTTCTTCATCTCTATTTCCTGATGGATAGCATAATAAAATTGAGTCATCTTTTTTTATTTCTCTATCTTTCAAATTATAATTCTGGGTAGCTGTTCTGAAGAAATTTTTAACTGGAGTGACCCACCTTATTGTTTCTTCAACAGCACTTGTCATTAAGCTAGGGTTATTCTTGAGTTTTGAAAGTTGTTCTGGATTTTCTATTAGAGCTAAAATTCCACCTGCTGTAGAAGATGAGGTTGTATCATGCCCAGCGGTAGCAATAATTACATAATATGACATAGCCTCAAGATGGCCTAATTGCTCATTATTTATTTGTGCATTTGCTATGACACTAGAAACATCATTTGTAGGATTTTTTCTTCTATCCTCAGTTAATGCAGTAAAATATTCAAAAAAATCTGTGATTGTATTCGACTCCGAAGAGGTTTCACTTTCATCTCTGATCATATCTTCATCACGTCCACCAAATAATTCTTGAGTTAAACGTAACATTCTTGGTTCATCTTCTTTGGGAACTCCCAAAATAGACATGATAACTCTCAAAGGATAAAAAATAGCAACATCCTTTGCAAAATCACATTCATTACCATGATCGACCATTTTATTTACATATTCCTTAGCAATATTTCTTATGTCTTTTTTTAAAGACTCTAGATTTGGTGGGGCAAACCATTTTTGCGTTAATGATCTATATAATTGATGATCAGGATTATCCATATGAACTAATGATCTTACAAGCAAGTGGCTTCCTCCTGTGAATTCTTTAATTGCATCTTCTGTTGGAATATCCATTAAAGTAGTACGTGGATCGTTTATAAATAATTCATTTTGTTTTTCTATTTCAATAATATCTTCGTGCTTAGTAATAGCCCAGAATGGTCTATATTCATCAGGCTCAACCCATGAAACAGGATCCTTCTTTCTCATAAAAGAAAAAATATCATGCAGTTCTTTTTCATTAGCATAAGTTTCAGGGTAGGCTATTTTTTTAAAATCTTCTTTATTCATTTGATAATTTATTCGGTATCTTTTTTTTCTTTAATATTCACAAACCTTGGTTTTCCAAATCCACTCTTACTAAATTTTTTACCACGTAGAATTTGTAACTTTTTCATGGCTTCCTGCATAGATTTCGCATCAATAATATTCTGAACCATTTCACCTTTTGAATTTATCCAATCAATCGTATATTTATATTTTCTTATTAACGGATTCAAAATACCCCCAAAATTTAAAAACCCAATATCAAACTATGCCAAATAGATACAAGCTTTGTCAAATTACTAAATAAATTTAATTATATCGATTAGATTTATTGTATCTCTATTAAGTAGCGCTCGGACTAAATTGCCTTTTTATGGCCTGTGGGATTCTAATCAATACTTCTTTTATATCAGCACCAATTACCATCAAACAAGGAACTAAAATTAAGGTAACAGGCGCACATAGAACAACTCCACATGTTAAAGAAATAACTGCAGGCTTTAAGAAATTTGCTTGAACTGATGGCTCAAGCATAATAGGCATAAGTCCTACAAAAGTAGTTATTGATGTAATTACTATTGGCCTAAACCTAACAACACCTGCCTCAATAACTGCTTCAAGAAGATGTTTCCCACTTTTTCTGACTCTATTAATATAATCAACAAGAACAAGATTATCATTAATAACTACACCACAAGCCGCTCCTATTCCCCAATAAGAAATCATAGATAAACCCTTCCCAAAAACGACATGGCCAATTACTGCCCCGCAAAAACCAAATGGTAATGCAGATAAAATAATTAAAGGTAAAAAATATGATTTAAATGCAATTGATAAGAGAGCAAACATTGTTAGAAACGCAATAAGTGATAAAAATCGTATTTCAGCAAAAAATTGATCTTCGCCTTCAGCTTCACCTGAAAAAGACCATGATACATCATTATATTTTGCTTCCCATAGTGGTAGAAAGTTCTCTCTAAAATCTGTCAAAACTTGTGATCTTTGGCCAGGTAAAGCATATGCGCCTATCGTAGCGCTTTTCTTTCCATCCGTTCTCTCTATTTTTGTTATACCAGGAGATTGCTGAACACTGGCTACGGACATAAATGGAACCTCTCTTCCATCTGGAGTCCTAATTCTAAACTTGGTAAGACTATCCACTGATCTTCTAAGTTTTTTTGGATAATGAACCATAACCTTAACATCATCGCCATCTCTTGGTAATCTTTGAACTTCTTCACCATAATAAGCCTGTCTTAATTGACGAGAAATTTCTCCTAAAGTTAATCCAATTTTTTCAGCATTTGGTTTTAAAGAAATTTGTAATTCAGTAGCGGCACTGTTTAAACTTGTATTCACATCATAGATTGAATCATATGAACGTAATTTACCCATAAACTCTTCAGAAGCAGTAATTAAACTGATTGAATCTTGAGAGCTAATATTAAATTCTAGATCTGCAGCTGTACTGTCTCTACCTATTTGAGTGCCTATAGCAAAATTCTCAGCATCAGGAATATCGCCAATATACTGCCTATATAAGTTAGCTATTTCTTTTGCTGAGGCATCACGAACAGATGGGTCATATAAATTAACAAATGTTGTTATTTTGTTTTCATCTAACATCAACAAAATACCTTTTATAGCATTATCTTTACCTCTATAAAATTCAATGACTTGATATCCAGCACTTTGAATCTTTCTTCCAACTTCCTCAGTTCTTGAAAAAGGTGATCCTGATGGTAGGTTAATTTGAATTGTTAATTCATCATCTTCAACATTTGGGAAAAAACTTTTTGATATCCAATTTGATGATGACAAAGACACAACAACTATTAATATCGATACAAAGCAAGCCAATGCTGTATATCTTTTTCTTAATGCAGCTACCAATATAGGCATATAATGTGTTTTTCCATACCTCACTATTCCATCTGCAAACCTTTTTTGTACTTTTGCAAATTTTGATTTTTCATTATGAGATTTTAAGTTTGAAAGATGGGAAGGTAATATAAAAAAAGCCTCGATAAGAGAGAAAGCAAGAGCAAATAAAACAATATAGGATATATTTTTAACGAATTGAACTTGCCAACCATCAAGCAATAACCAAGGAACAAATGCTATCATAGTCGTTATTACAGCGAAGAAGACAGGTTTTGATACTAAATATGCTCCTGTAATTGCAGCATCTGTTCCAGTTCGTCCTCTCTCATATTCCAGATGAATATTCTCACCAACAATAACAGCATCATCAACAATAATTCCTATTACTAAGAGAAAGGCAAATAGGGAAATAACATTTAAAGAGATATCCATTCCAGGAAGGAATATTAAAGAACCAGTAAAAGCAGTTCCTATACCAATTGAACACCAGATTGCAACTGCAGGACGAAGAAAAAGCATCAGGATAAAAAATACTAAAATTAAACCGCCGTAAGCTGCTCTTATTATTAGATTCATTCTGCCTTTATAAAGCTCAGACTGATCAGTCCATAAATTTAATGAAATCCCTTCAGGTAAAGTACCTTGCTTACTACCAATCCATTCATTCACCGATTTTGAAGTCTTTACAACATTCATATTACTCGAAGACATAACCATTAATCCAGTTACAGGTGAAGATTTACCTGTATCAACATTTATTAGAATATCTGCGGTATCCTTATCTTCAAATCCATCAACAACGGTAGCAACATCCGAAACTCTTATTTTGCCTCCATCAGGTGTTTGTAAAATCACAATTTCATTAAAGTCTTCAAGAGTGTCGCCAAGATTACGTGTGGTAAGTTGAAGGGTTCCTGTTTTAGCTTTAATATTTCCTGAAGATAAATTTATTGAGTTTTTCCTAATTGCATTAGCAACATTATCAAAGTTTAATCCGTACCTTCTCATTGCGGTTTCAGATAGCTCTATTGATATTTCCTCTTTTCTTACACCCATTAAATTTACAACATCAACATATGGTTGAAGAGCTAGCTCATCTCTTAGTGAACGTGCAGTTTTTGTAAGCATCTTTTCGGAAACATCTCCGGAAAGCGCTATAGCCATTACAGGAAACTCGAATGATGCATCATCTACAACAGGAGGCTCTACATCAGCAGGTATAGAAACAACCGCATCAACTTCTCTCTTAACTTCTTGGATTAAATTATCAATATCTGTACCAGCAAAGGCTTGAACATAAATTGCTCCGAAGCTTTCTTGAGCAAAGCCTCTTAACTTTTCTATTCCTTCAATATCTCTAAGGGATTCTTCAACTCTAACTAAGATTTGATCTTCAACTTCACTTGGAGAAGCTCCAGGCCAAACATAATGAACGGAAACTATAGGGGCAGAAATTTTAGGAAAAACTTCTTGTTCAATTCGAGAAAATGTCGCTATCCCTATTATTATAATCCCAGCCATTAAAAGATTAGCTGCCTTGGGGTTTCTAGCCCACCATGAAATCATCTTATACACTTATAAAACCTCTTATTTTTCTAATCTCATTGGGGTTAATTCCATTCCTTCATAACCAGTATTTAATGTTGAAACAACGACCATATCCGTTTCATTGATATCACCAAAAATTATCACATCCTCATTTTCAGTTCCAATAACTTCAATTTTCTTTATTTTCAATTTGTTATCACCGTCAATCAAGTAGATTTCATTTCCATTCTTAATTGCTGCATTAGGGATAATAAATCCACCAGATATAAAATTTCCTTCAATTTCTGCATCAACATATGTTCCAATAGCTAATGGTGGTTTTTCATCGTAAGGATTCATTACTTCTGCATAAGCATATACAAGTCTTGTTTGGCTATCAATAGAACCTGATGTCCTTGTAATTCTTCCATT
>PBRS01000053.1 GCA_002726005.1 Rhodobiaceae bacterium | reverse complement strand
TATTTAAATAAAGGGTCAAAAATATGTTTCTTAAAAACATTCTAAAGTTAGTTAAAAAAGTAACTTTCTATTCTTTTTTTCTTTTTTCAATTTCAATTATTTTACCTTTAGCTACTAGCGCTGAGCAAACAACAGGTGCTATTAGAGGTTCGGTATTTGATAATTCTGGAAATCCAGTTTCGGGAGTATCTATTCAAATTACGCATGTACCTTCAGGGACAAAGGCATCTACAAGCACCAATAATACTGGTTCGTTCTATTCAAGAGGCTTAAGATTAGGTGGTCCTTTTGATGTTAGAGCTACAAAAGATGGGCAATCATCTTTAAGAACAGGCGTTTATACTAGTCTGGGTGGTGAATATAATTTAAATATACAACTTGGTGGAGCAGATATTGAAGAAATTATTGTAACAGGTAAGGCGGTTAATTTTGACACTTTGGGTGTAGGACCTGGATCAACATTCACTTCAGAAGATTTAGCAACTCTTCCTTCAATAGATAGAGATATTAAAGATATTGCTAGATTAGATCCTTTTGTGACCGTTGATAACGAAGGAAGGCTGTCTTTCGCTGGCGGTATGCCAAGATTAATTGGGTTTATTATTGATGGTGTAAGCGCCAATGACTCTTATGGTCTTAGCAGCAATGCATATCCAACGAATAGAATGCCTATCTCTATTGACCTTGTCGAACAAGTATCAGTAAAAGTTGCAAATTATGATGCAGAGCTTGGTGAAGCATTAAGTGGAAATATTGTCTTAACTACAAAAGCTGGAACTAATGATTTTCATGGATCTTTTACTGTTGAATCATCACAAAAAAGCGGTGATGAACCATTTGGTGAAAAAACTGACCAACCTGATCCTGATACTGAATTGTTTTCTTTCACATTCAATGGTCCCATTATTAAGGATAAATTATTCTTTTCATTAGGATATGAAAAATATGAAGCTTCAGATCCAATATCTTTACTTGGATTTCAATCAGGTTCAGTAATTAAAGCTGAAGCTGATGCCGTTATTAAAGCCGCTATGGATGTAATTGGTTATGATGCTGGTTCATATAATAAAGCTCGTCAGGAAGAAGATGAAAAAACATTTTTAAGATTGGATGCTAATTTATCTGAAAATCATAATCTTACTTTTTCTTACAACCTTACTGAAGGTTTTACTGAGTCAGCTTATTTTAATAGAACTTGGGGCCTACCATTATCCAGCAATTGGTACAGAATTAATAAAGAATATGAGTCAATGAAATTGGAGTTAAACTCGAATTGGACAGATAATTTTTCTACTAAAATTTTAATTTCAGATACAGATGTGAGCAATCCTAACACTCCTGTAGGAGCAACAACAATTGGTGAAGTTGGTATAAGAGTTGCCTCAGGAGGAACAGTATTTTTTGGACCTGATCAGTATCGACATGCCAACCAGATTGAGACAAACAGAAAACAATATGAAATTGCTGGTTATTACGATATTGGGAATCACGCATTAAAACTTGGTTACAAAGTAGTTGAAAATGATATGTTTAATATGTTTTCAAGGAATAGCCTTGGTGAATATGATTATAACTCTATTGATGATTTTATTGCAGGTAATCTTAAAGAATTAGATTACAGAAACGCAGATACAAATAATCCTTTGGACGCAGCTGGTCGATTCAATATGGATTTCACAATAATTTATTTTCAAGATACCTGGGATATCTCACCTGACTTAACAGCAAGAATTGGTTTTAGGTATGAAGAAATTAGTATGGATTCTGTGCCTGAAAAAAATACATTTTGGTATAATTGGACAGGTGATACATATAGACCTGCTCCAGAAAATGATGTGAGTTTAGATGGTGAAGATATTCTAATGCCACGTTTCTCTTTAGATTGGCAAGCCCAAGATAATGTATTGGTTACATTTGGTTGGGGTGAATTTAGCGGTAACCTTCCGCCAGTCTGGTATGGGGGACCATACATTGATACTGGTTTAGGTTTACCTGGAAATAAACTTAGAGCAAGAAGCAATAACTTACCAACCCCTGGTACACCAGAAAGTTATCCTGGTGAAGCTGCCCTAGCCCTTGTAAGAAACGAAATTGGAGATACTGGAGGTTATACCAATATGATGGATAAAGATTTTGGTATACCGTCCATAACTAAATTACATGTAGGGGTAACAGCAGACTTGGACTCTAATTTAATTGGTCCTTTTACTTTAAGGGCTAATTATATGCATATGAAAGAAGAGGATCCTGTTGGAGCTTATATAGGTGGTTGTGATCCAAGAGGAAATGCACTAGCTGATAACAGACCGTTATATGGTGGATGTAGTTATGTTGGATATCTGACAACTTTTAAAGATGTTGAACCTGAAAGTGATATTTATAGTATTTCATTCGAAAAGACTTTTGATAATGGAATTGATTTATATCTATCATACGCTCATCAAGAAAGAGAAATGGCCCATGCGATGACAAGCTCTATAATCTTTTCAAGCGCAACAAGATATCCAGTATTTGATCATTTAACCCCTGTAAATTCTCCTTCACATTATGAGATAGAACATGCCTTTGATTATAAACTAAGCTGGCAAGGTAATATCTTTGGTGATTTAGAAACAAGCATTGCATTAAATGGCTTCAGGCAATCTGGCACACCTTTTAGTTATACATTTCTTGGAGATTTAAGTGGTTACAGAACTGATGGAGAAAATATTGATCTATTATATGTGCCAAGCTTAAATGATCCAAATGTACTTTATGCTGATGGGTTTGATCTTGAGGCATTTAATCAGTTCTTAGATGACTCTGGATTATCAGGTTATAGAGGAAATGCTGTACCAAGAAATAGCTTTAATAGTCCTTGGGAAGGTACTTTTGATGTAAGAATAGCTCAAGAACTTCCTACTGGCGGAATAAATGGAAAAGCAACATTCTTTGTTGATATCGAAAATGTTTTAAATCTAATAAATTCTGATTGGGGTGGGTTTGAAAATTATGCTGGCGGAACAATGAACTCTAGAGGCGTTGTTGAAGCAGAAGTTGATGATCAAGGTCGATATGTTTACAAAAATTTTGATATTGATGGAGATCCAGTGAGAAAAATTGGAAAATCAGTATGGCAGCTTAAAGTCGGCCTTAAGTATGAATTCTAATTGAAAGCAATAATATTAAACAAGGGGCGCTATTAATTAGCGCCCTTTTTTTATATAATAATATTATGAAACAAAAACTTACTCCTAAAATTAATCGTAGAATTTTTCTTTTAGGAAGCTTAGCTTCCCTTTTTTATAATGCTTTGCCATTTAAGAAATTATATTCCATTCCAAAATATGTAAATAAAATTGCGCTTGGGGCTTGCATTACTCAAGAAAAAAAACAGCCTATATGGAAAAGTATACTTAAAGATAGATCAGATGTTTTTATTTTTATGGGAGATAATGTTTATGGCGATGATAAGATTACAGGAAAATTAGACAAATTAAGCAAAGCCTATAAAAAACAGAAAACAAAAATTCCTTTCGCACAACTAAAGGAAACCAATGAAGTTTATGCAATATGGGATGATCATGATTATGGTAAAAATGATGGCGGTGCTGATTATCAATATAAAAAAGAAGCTAAAAATTTATTCCTTGATTTTTGGAATATTTCTTTAAATGATCCAAGAAGAAATAGAGAAGGTATTTATTTTGAAACAAAAAAAGTAACAAAAAAAGGTCTCTTACAAATAATTTTTCTTGATACAAGATATTTTAGATCATCCCTTAAACAGACAGATGAAAGAGGGGCTCCTGGAAAAGAGCGTTATTTACCTGATAATAGTCCTAATAAAACTCTACTTGGCAAGGATCAATGGGAATGGTTATCAAATAAATTAGATGAAAATGCGGATATTCGAATAATTGCTTCTAGCATTCAAATTATTGCAGAGGGTCATGGCTTTGAGAAATGGGGAAATCTACCAAGAGAAAAGGAGAAGCTTTATAACCTTATTGATTCAAAAAACATTAATGATGTAATCTTTTTATCTGGCGATAGACATGCTGGCGGAATTTATAAAGATAAGACAACAAAAGGCACTAAATTATATGAAATTACTTCTAGTTCACTAAATCTTCCAGGCGCTGCATGGGTTACAAAATATAAAGGTAAAGAAAGACCTCCTGAACCAGGACCTAATAGAATTAACTCTTTGTATCTACAGGAAAATTATGGATTCCTTGAGTTTACTGACACTAAAATTCATTTATCCTTAAAAGATATTAATGGAAAGCAAGTTAACTTTATTGAAATAAATTAACGTCCACTTGGTAATTCATTGAATGGCACAGCTTTATCAACTCTTACATCTTGAGGAAGGCCAAGAACTCTTTCTGCAACAATGTTTCTGAGTATCTCATCTGTTCCACCAGCAATTCTATAACCTGCTGCGCTTAACCATTGGCTCTGAAATATTGAATGCAGTAAAGCAATTTCTGAATCATTAATTATTCCAGCAGCTCCCTGAAGGTCCATAGCAAATGAAGCAAGATCCTGCATTTTAGGCGCTGAAACTATTTTACCAATTGAACTTTCTGGCCCGGGAGTTTCACCCTTTGATAAAGCAGTTAAAGTCCTCATCTTTGTATATTTAAGACCTTCAGCCTGAATATACCAATCGGCTATTTTTGATCTAACTAAATCGTTTTTAATTGCTGGTTGATCATTTAAATCAACCTCTTTTGCTGCTCTAGTAAGTGAGCTATAATCTGCAGACTTAGGAACGCCAATTGCAAGTCTTTCATTCATTAAAGTTGTTAGAGCAACCTTCCATCCTTGCCCTACATCTCCTAATCTTTGAGAATCTGGTACTCTTACATCAGTAAAAAATACCTCATTAAAGTTTGCACCACCGGAAAGCTGTCTAATAGGTTTAATTTCTATTCCTTCTGATTTCATATCAAGGAAGAAAAAAGATAACCCTTTATGTTTAGCAACAGTTGGATCAGTTCTAACTACTATTATCCCAAAGTCAGAAAAATGTGCTCCTGATGTCCATACTTTTTGCCCATTAATAATCCAGTCATCGCCATCTTTTTCAGCTTTAGTTCTAACACCGGCAACATCTGAACCTGCAGAAGGCTCTGAAAACAACTGGCACCATACTTCTTCGCCATAAAGAGCAGGTTTAACAAATCTTTCATTTTGCTCTTTTGTTGCCCATGCCATCATTGTAGGAATACACATTCCAAGACCAATTTCAAAAAAACCTGTTGGAACATTATATTTAGCCTCTTCTTGAGAATAAATAACTGATTGAATTGCTGTGCCTCCAAGACCGCCAAACTCTTTTGGCCATGTAATTGCCGCATATCCAGCTTCAGCCTTTTTAGCCTGCCAGTCTCTTGCTCGAGATAAAGCATCTTCTTGAACATCTATCGCATCATAGCGACCACCAACTTTTTCACCTTTTGAAGCATTTTCTTTTAGCCAAGTTTTAACTTCTTCTCTAAAATCTGCCTCTTCTTTAGTGTCATTAAAATCCATAGATATTCTCCTTAACTAATATTTTTTTCTTCTAGCTGATTAACAAGTTTATTTTTCCAAGTGATTGAGCTGCCTAAAGCTAAACCAAGAACTTGACTCCTTCTGTAAAAAAATTGTGTATCTGCTTCCCAAGTAAAACCAATTCCACCATGTGTTTGAATACTCTCCTGAGCAGCAAAATTATATGCATCTGTTGCAGCAACTCTTGATGCAGCGGCAGCAATCTTTAAGTCAGCACCGCCGTCATTAAGCATCATTGCCCCATAATAACTATTTGATCTAGCTAACTCTATTTTTACATACATATCAGCCAATTTATGTTTAATTGCCTGGTAAGATCCAATTTGTCGTCCAAAAGCATATCTATCGAGGGCATAATCTTTTGCCATATTTAGAGAGGCTTCAGCGCCGCCTATTTGCTCAAAAGCCATTAATACAGCAGCAGAATTTAATATATTTTCAATAGCACCCCACCCTTCATCACTAACATCCATAAGCTCTGCTTCAGAATTTTCAAAAATAATTTCAGCATGATCTCGTGAAGGATCCAATGTGCTAATTTGATTTCTTTTTACATTTTCAGAACTTAAATCAACAATCGCTAGAGCAATACGATCATTATCTATATTCTTAACAACTACAATTGCAATATCTGCACAACTTCCATCTGCAACAGGTATTTTCCTTCCATTAATTTTTCCATTAGAAAAAGTTGTTTTAATATTGTTTTCAGTTGGCTCTGAATTAGTTTCAGGAAGTGCAAATGTAGAAATTAATTCACCTACAGCTAATTTTGGTAACCATTTTTCTTTTTGGCTATCTGTACCATACTTAACTATAGCCTCGGTTCCTAGATAAACTGATGAAGAAAAAGGAACTGGTGCCGCAGCTCTCCCTAACTCTTCTGCAACTACGCATAATTCAAGAGCACCTAATCCTAGTCCACCATATTCTTCAGGAATTGCTGTTCCGGTTAATCCTAAATCTACTAAACCTCGCCATACTTCCTCTGAGTAGGTTTTATCAGTTTCAAGAATATCTCTAACAACATCTAAAGAGCAATTATCAGATAAAAACTTAGAAACCTGTTCTTTAAGCATTTTCTGATCTTCTGAAAAATCAAAATTCATAATTCTTGTCCTTAAAAAAATAATAATTTAAACAAAAATATACAAAATAGCAAAACTTAGAAACGACAATTCTCATATATTTTTGAAATATCCTCATTCCAGTTATTTTTGAATTGTCTTACAAGGCTATCAGCGGGGTTTTCTTGTGCGCTAATAATATCTTCTAAATATTTTAGATAATAACTTTCATCTAAATTATTTTTGTCTAGATTATTTCTTTTTTTAAGGCCATCTACTGATAAAGATATAACTTTAGATGCCAATTGATGAATATCTAGTTTACCTAATTTAGAGCGTAATCCTTCTCTGGGAACTATATTTCTTAATGTTACTAATTCTTCAGAAGATATATTTTTTGTTAATTCTAGAGCTGCATCTAAAGAATCATTATCATACATTAATCCTACCCAAAAAGCTGATAATGCACATACATGATTTATATTACCTGCATCAGCGCCTCTCATTTCAATAAACTTTTTTAACCTGGCCTCAGGAAAGATTGTTGTTAAATGAAGCTCCCAATCATCAATAGTTGGATAAAAATCTTTTACTGCCTCAATTTTTCCATTAATAAAATCATCAAAGGTATAGCCGGTTAAATTAATGTACTCTCCATTTCTGTTAATAAAGTACATAGGGACTTTCATAGCATAGTCTACATATCGCTCATAACTCATGCCATCATCAAAAATAAAAGTTAAAATACCTGTTCTATCTGGATCAGTGTCTTTCCAAACTTCGCTTCTATATGAACTAAAACCATTAAGAGAGTTTTCGCTAAATGGTGAGTTAGAGAATAAAGCTGTTGCAACAGGTTGTAGAAGAAATGAAAGCCTTAATTTCTTAACCATATCCAATTCAGATGAATAATCTAAGTTAACCTGTGAAGTGCATGATCTTAACATCATATCAAGTCCGTGATCACCTTTAGTAGGCATATAACTCCTCATTATATCGTAACGCTTTTTAGGCATTATAGGCATTTCATCTCTAGACCAGTCGGGGGTAAAACCTATGGCTAAAAAATCTAATCCCATTTTTTCTCCGATATTTGATAATTGATTCTTATGCTCAACTAACTCAAATAATGTTTCATGAACAGTATTTAACATCGCTCCGGATAGCTCAAACTGACCTGCTGGTTCAAGAGTTATTGAACCTCCTCCTAATTTATTATCCCTAGTGAGCGCAATGACATTTCCATTTTCATAAACTGGCTTCCATCCATACTCTTCGAATCCCTCAAGAAGACTTCGAATACCATTCGTACCGTCGTATGAAATTGGTTTGTTTGCAGCAATATTGAATGGGAATTTCTCATGCTCTGTTCCAATCTTAAAATCTGACGGGTCTTTTTCCCCATTAGCTATATAGCTAATTAATTGATCTTTTGATTCGATTCTTTCCATTCTATTTTTTAGTGAATTTTGTTCTATAAAGCTATACCCAATCACCCAGGGTAGAGTGAAAAAGAGATAACGAACTAACTATTGCAGTATCAGATCTTAAAATTCTTGGCCCAAGAGAAATAATACTTAGATTTTTAACACTATTTATCTTTTCTCTTTCTTTATCACTAAAACCACCCTCTGGACCAATAAGAATAGCCCATTTATTGGATTTATTTATCTTTTTAAGCGATTCAAGTTGTTTTTTTGGATTATTTTCACATTTTTCATCGCAAAATATCAAAGTTCGCTCAGAATCAATATGATTCCAATTATCTATTATGTATTCAAGATTTTCTATCTTATTAACTTTTGGAATAAATGTTAAACCGCATTGTTCAGCGGCTTCAATTGCATTGGCTAATATTTTAGATTCCTTTATAGATTTATATTGAGTTCTTTCCGTAAGAACTGGCCAAATCACTCTAGCGCCTAATTCAGTTATCTTTTGAGCAATAAAATCGATTCTTAGTTTTTTAACTGGTGCGAAAAGCATCCAAATATCACTGGGTCTATCTTTGATGCCAATTTCTTTTAATATTTTAACTTTTGATTTTTTCTTATTTAACTCAAAAAGCTCAACAAACCACTCACCATCATTTTCATTAAAAATATTAAAATTATCTCCAATATTTAATCGCATAACATTTTTAATATAGTGAGTTTGAGATTGATCTAACTCTAAAAATTCATTGGTTATTTTTTTATTTATATAAACTCGTATAATTTTCATATTTTAATATTATAAAGTAAAAGATTAATGTTAGGTAACTCTAAGAAAATTAAATAACAAATGATGAAAGCTACTCTTTTAAATAAAATTACACCATTTATTCAACTTGCAAGGTACGATAAGCCTGTCGGTTTTATGCTTTTGTTCTGGCCATGCATGTGGTCATTACTTTTATATAGTTTATATATTGAACAATTGGCTCCGATTAGTTTTTTCATTCTTTTTTTAATAGGCTCAATTATTATGCGAGGGGCTGGTTGTACATGGAATGATTTTCTAGATAAAGAATATGATAAAAATGTAACAAGAACAAAGGATAGGCCACTTGCCTCTAATAAACTAAGAACAATTACTGCAATGATTTTTTTATTAGCTCAGCTTTTAATCGGATTATTGGTACTTATTCAATTTAATAAATTAACTATAATTTTTGGTTGCATTGCTTTGATACCTGTTTTTATTTATCCATTAATGAAAAGAGTAACCTGGTGGCCTCAATTTTTTTTAGGTATCACATTTAATTGGGGTGCATTGCTTGGTTGGTTATCTCTTGCAAACGATTTTTCATCCATTTACCCTTTTATGCTTTATTTAGCATGTATATTTTGGACTATCGGATATGACACAATTTATGCTCATCAAGACAAAGATGATGATTTATTGCTAAATCTAAAATCGTCTGCAATAAAATTAGGTCAAAATACCAAATATGCTTTGCTTATCTTTTATGCAATATTTTTCATTATTTTTGCAGTTATACTTTTAAGTCTAAGCAATAGTTTAATTATTCATTTAGCTATTTTATCTTTATTAATTCACCTAGTTTCTCAAATTATTTATTTAGATATAGATAACAGTGATAGATGCCTAAAAATATTTAAAAGTAATAATTTATTAGGACTTCAAATTTCTTTTTTTCTTATATTAGAACTTGTAATTAATTAACTTTATTAGCGTTAATAAAATTTGTTCTTAAATTATCGATTAATTGAAGCTCGCCATTATTTTCTAAATGCCAAAAAGTCCATCCATTGCATGATTCTTTGCCTTGTAATTTAGCGCTAATTTGATGAATAGACCCCTTTTCACCTTCAGAATAAACACTGCCATCAGCTCTAACGGTTGCTGAAAATTTCTTAGCCTTTAAGCTCTTGGGGCCCTTTAAAACACTTCCGGGTTTTATTACTCCACTTTCAACTAGACTCCCAAAAGGAACACGAATTTGATTTTTCTTTGATTCTGTAACCTCCAGCTCCTTTTTGCCTAATAGTGTTACATTATTAATTCTTTTCTTAGCTTCTTTTATATATTTTTTATCTTGCTCAATACCGATATAATTTCTACCTAACTTCTTTGCTACTGCTCCAGTAGTTCCAGTTCCAAAAAAAGGATCAAGAATTAAGTCTCCTGGACTTGAAGAAGACAACAGGACTCTATGTAAAAGCGCTTCAGGTTTTTGTGTTGAATGTATTTTTTTTCCAGAAACATCCTTAAGTCTCTCTTTACCAGAGCAAATAGGTATTTCCCAATCTGAGCGCATCTGGATTCCGTCATTCAATGATTTCATCGCTTGATAATTAAAATCATATTTAGCATCCTGACCTTGTGCAGCCCAAATCAATGTCTCATGTGCATTTGTAAATCTTGTTCCTCTAAAATTTGGCATCGGATTTGATTTTCTCCAAATTATATCGTTAAGAATCCAAAACCCTAAATCTTGAATAATTTTACCCATCCTAAAAATATTATGATAAGAGCCTATAACCCAGATTGTTCCGTCTTGTTTTGTTATTCTTTTTATTTCCGTCAGCCAATTAGTTGTGAAATCATCATAATTTTTAAAACTCTCAAACTGATCCCATTTATCATTAACAGCATCCACCTTTGAAGAATCAGGACGCAATAGTTTATTTTTAAGTTGTAAGTTATAAGGTGGATCAGCAAACACTAGATCAACAGAATTACTTGGAATTGTTTTTAGAATGCTGAGTGAATCCCCATGATAAATACAATTTTTTTGAATTGGGTGTTTTATATATGATTTTTCTTTCATAGCCATAATATCCTCATAGGAATTTTATATTTGGTCAACAAAATATATTCCAAGAATTATTATTTGATTCAATTATCTATATGTTGAGTCATTGGCCAGCAGAGAGACTCAATATCTTGCGGATGGGGGAAAATGATTTTCTGTGGTGTTTCGTTACACCATGAGCATTTAATGCATTTTGATGATCTTTTGTTCCATATCCTTTATTTTTTTTCCATTTATATTCTGGATATTCGTTATCGATATTTACCATAAATTTATCTCTCTCAACTTTTGCAATTATTGATGCTGCAGCAATTGACATTGAGACGCTATCACCTTTTATTATGCTTTCATGGGGAATATTAAAATTTGGACTCAAATTTCCATCTACAAGAATATAATCTGGTTTTATGATCAGATTTTCTAATGCTCTTCTCATAGAAAGAAATGTAGCCTCGAGGATATTTAATTGGTCTATCTCATCTGGTGAAGCAGAACCTATGCCATATTTATGATTTATAAGAATTTCTTTATATAGCTTTATACGTTTTTTTTCGGAAATTTTTTTTGAGTCATTTATGCCCTCAGGTATACAGTTCCTATTTAAAATAACAATTGCTGAATAAACTGGTCCAGCCCAAGGTCCTCTTCCTGCCTCATCTACACCAGCAATATTGCTAAAATCTAATTGCCTTTTCTTATCCTCGATAGAAAAATCGGGCACTATTCTGCAGCAATTACATCATTTTTTTGCCATCTTAAAACTGGATTTCTTGCGGCTTTTGTTTCATCTAGCCTTCTAATAGGAGTATAAATTGGCGCCTTCTTAAAGAATTCTTCTCCATCTTGAGTTTTTGAAGCTAATTCCCTAATGGTTTCAATAAATTGATCGATAGAATTCTTTGACTCAGTTTCTGTTGGTTCAACTAATAATGCTCCATGAACAACAAGAGGGAAATATATTGTCATTGGATGATAACCCTTATCTATTAAAGCTTTTGCAAAATCAATTGTCTCAACACCAGTTCCACTTAAAAAATCGTCATTGAATAAAACTTCATGCATACAATATCCTTCATAAGCAGGTGTTAAAACATCCTCTAATGAAGATTTAATGTAATTTGCATTCAAAACTGCGTCTTCTGAAACTTGTCTTAAGCCGTCAGAACCATGGCTCATCATGTAAGATAGGGCTCTAACAAACATTCCCATTTGGCCATGAAAAACACAAAGCCGACCAAAAGATTTATCAATATCTTTATCATTAAGATTTTCCACTAAATAATAATATTCTTCATCCTTTTTTAAAAGTGGTGCTGGACAAAAATCCTTTAAAAGATCAGAGAAAACAACTGGACCAGATCCTGGTCCGCCTCCGCCATGAGGTGTAGAAAATGTTTTGTGTAAATTGATATGCATAGCATCAATGCCTAAGTCGCCAGGTCTTACTTTACCAACTAAGGCATTAAAGTTGGCTCCATCGCAATACAAGTAGCCGCCTGCATCATGAATGTAATTTGATATTTCAATAATATCATCTTCAAAAAGACCACATGTATTTGGATTTGTAATCATTGCTGCAGCAAATTTTTTGTCTACATTTTGTTTAAAATCATCAAAATTTAATCTACCGTTTTTATCAGATTTAATTGTTACAACATCAAATCCCAAAAAAGCAGCGGTAGCAGGATTAGTACCATGTGCAGAATCAGGGACCAAAACCTTAGTTCGGTGACACTCATTTCTTGATTCTATTGCTTTTTTAATTGCTAACATTCCACAAAGCTCACCTTGAGCGCCTGCTTTTGGAGTCATAGTGACAGCTTTCATTCCTGTTAATTCTTTTAACCAGACAGAAATTTCATCTATAAGTTCAAGAGCGCCTTGGCATGTTGATAAAGGTTGAAGTGGATGAACTTCAGAAAACCCCTTTAACCTTGCTAGTTTCTCATTCAGTCTTGGATTATGCTTCATTGTACATGAACCTAAAGGATAAAGACCTGCATCAATAGAATAGTTCTTTCTTGATAATCTAACATAATGTCTAATTGACTCAGGCTCACTTAACCCAGGTAAACCAATTTCTCTATCCTCAAAGCATTCACCAATAAAATTTTCTTTAAATGTTGGCTCATTAAGATCAACTCCAGATTTATCCATGCCACCAATATCAAACAATATTGGTTCATCGTGATTTAGACCTTTATTCGAATTTTTCATCTTAAAACCTCTTTTGCTGCTTCAATAAATGAATTCATATCATCATCTGTATTAGTTTCTGTGCTAGCAACCACGATACAATTATCTAATTCTTTATTATTATTAATCAATCTTGATACAGGTATGCCTGCTAGAACTCTCTTTTCTGCCATCCTATTAATAAATATTTCACCCTTAATTGGTAATTCGATAGTAAATTCATTAAAAAAACTTTTGTTTAACAATTTAACTTCTGGGATTTTCAATATTTTTTCTTTCAAATTTAATGCTGATTCATGATTAAGTCTTGAAAGGTTCTTAAAGCCTTTCTCGCCAAGAAGGGTTAAGTGAATTGTAAATGCCAGACTGCATAGCCCTGAATTTGTACAAATATTTGAAGTAGCCTTTTCTCTTCGAATGTGCTGCTCTCTTGCTGATAATGTTAATACAAAACCTTTTTTTCCATCAACATCCTCAGACTCTCCAACAATCCTTCCGGGAATTTGTCTTAAATATTTATTCTTGGTTGATAGCAGACCTACATATGGTCCTCCAAAATTCATAGGATTTCCTAAGGATTGACCTTCACATGCAACAATATCAGCACCCATTGCACCTGGGGATTTCAACATTCCTAATGATAAAACTTCAGTTACAACAACAATAAGCAATGCTCCTTTACTTTGAACAAATTCTGCTAATGATGATAAATCGTAACAAGAGCCAAAAAAGTCAGGATTTTGAACGACTACACAAGCAGTATTGTCATTAACCTCATTGAATAAATGATCGATATCGATAGAAAATTTTCTATTGTAAACAAGCTCGTTATCTTTAATTCCTGATACAGTTTTGATAACATCTGCATAATGAGGGTGGATCGTATTTGATAAAATAACACCATTTCTTTTAGTTATTCTTTTAGCCATTGATACCGCTTCAGCAGTAGCTGTTGACCCGTCATACATAGATGCATTAGAAATATCCATGCCAGTTAATAGAGATACCTGAGTTTGAAATTCATATAGATATTGCAATGTGCCTTGCGATATTTCTGGTTGATATGGGGTATATGAAGTCAAAAATTCAGATCTCTGAATAATATGATCTACACTTGCAGGAATATGATGCTTGTATGATCCACCACCTATAAAAAAGCTACTATTATCTGCGTGAAGATTTTTATCGGACAAAAGAGATAAATGTTTTTCTACTTCCATTTCGGTTTTATGATTAGGTAAATTAATTTTTGGATTAATGTTTGCTTTTTCAGCAATATTGGAAAAAAGCTCATCAATATTGTTTACCCCAATAGTGCTTAACATTTCTTCTCTATCATTTTTAGTTAATGGTAAATATCTCATTTAATCACCTATATGTTTCTGATATTCTTCTTCAGACATAAGCCCTGAAAGCTCGTCATTATTAGAAATCTTAATTTCGTAAAACCAACCCTTACCAACAGGATCTTCATTTACTATTTCTGGAGTTGAGTTTAAATCTTCATTGGATTTTATTATTGTACCAGAAACTGGAGAATACACTTCACTTGCAGCTTTCACAGATTCAACAACAGCAATATCTTTTCCAATTTCTGCAATTATACCTTCTTCTGGAAGCTCAACAAAAACAATATCTCCCAGTTGCTCACTTGCATATGCAGTAATGCCTACAACACCAACATTGTCCTCTACTTTTATCCATTCATGTTCTTTAGTAAAATAAATCTCAGCCATTTTATTTATTACCTCTAAAATATTTATGTTCAACAAAAGGAAGTGAAGCTATTTCTGCTGGTATTAAATTACCTCTAACATTTAATAAAACTTCACAATTATTTTTTAAGCTATCTGAATTAATGTATCCCATAGCAATTGGTGCTTGGAGCGAAGGGGAGTAACCCCCACTAGTAATTTGACCTATTGTTTTTTCATTTTTGTCAAAAATTTGTGTTCCTTCTCTAGCTGGAAGTTTGCCCAAAGGCTTAATACCAACTAATTTTCTTTGAACTCCATTATCAAGATCTTGCTTGATGTGTTCATGACCAATAAAACCACCATTTTCGATTCTTTCTTTTGAAAAAGACCATGCCAAACCAGCTTCAATTGGTGATACAGAAGAAGATATATCATTTCCATACAAACAAAGTCCTGCTTCCATTCTTAGGGAATTTCTAGCACCCAAACCAGCAAGTTTAACACCTTCACTTTGCAAAAGTTTACTTATAAATTTTTCTGCATATCTATCTTTTATTGATATTTCAAAACCATCTTCACCAGTATATCCACATCTAGAAATAAAAAATTTTTCGTTATCATAATTAAACCAATCAGCCGTCATGAAAGGCATCTCATCAATTTCCTGAAAAAAAGTCTTTAAAATATTTGATGAATTTGGACCTTGCAAAGCTATTAAAGCTCTGTCTTCAATCAATTCAATTTTATAAGCCTTATTTAGGTTATTGTATAAATGATCAAGGTCTTTGTCTGTGCAATCTGCATTAACAACAAGCCAGACATGATCTTCCTCAAAAGATCTAGTGATCATTAGGTCGTCAATAATCTTACCTTCACTATTAAGAAATTGCGTATATTTAATTTGACCAGGTGAAATCTTAGAAAAAGAAATAGGAAGTATCTTTTCCATTGCATCATAAATCATTGGTCCTGATATTTTAATTTGTCCCATATGTGAAACATCAAAAATACTAGCAGAACTTCTTGTATGATTATGTTCAGCAATAATACCGTTTTCATATTGAATAGGTAAATAAAAACCAGCAAAAGGTACTAATTTTGCTCCACTATTATTGTGAATTTTATATAAGGGGGTAGTTTTAAGGTCTTGTTCTAAACCCCAATAAGCCTCAGACATATATCCTCCATGACAGAATAGTTGTTTCCAACTGCCCTCCTCTGTCATTGGACCCTGAGAGATTTGACAACCTTGGTTGCTTACCCCGTCGGAGAAGTATTAAACTTACTTTCCAGAGTTTTATGATACTTGCGGTCCTTTTGCCTGAGAGTTTCCGAGGGCGGTTGCTCCTTCGGCGCTATAAAAGTCTCTCCCGCAAATATCTAGAATCATCTGATTCTTTTTATATAATTAAACACATATAAGATTTTGTCAATTTGGTTATTCAAGCCCAATAAGAACTTTATATGATGAACCTGTTCTACCCTCTTCAATCTTTGATCTAAGTCCCTCTATCGGAATTGAAAAGGAGCTTATCTTTTGATTTTTAAGTTTAACAGAAACAATTTTTGACCACTTGTCTATAACTGTATCATCTGGGCCAACAAATGCTATAAAGAGGTTAATCCTTAAATTTTCTAATGTTACAGTATCACTATTAATTACATCGCCAAAAATACCGACATCAAAATTAATATTCTTCCTTCTTAGGTTATATTCACAAATCATTATTGTTCTATTTAGCTCAATTACTAAATCAGATCTGTCTAATTCTTTTGTCTCGCTTCCTTTCAATATGGCAGCTCTCGGACAAGGGCCAGGATCAAAATAAGCAGAGTCAGAGCAACTAACTAAAAAAATTAAAGTAAATATTATAAGATAATTTTTAAACATATTGTTTTCCAAGAAAATATTAACTCTTAAATAAGTAAATAAATTTGTATAATAAACATATATTAGTTAAATCAGACATAAAATGAACTTAAAATTAAAAAAAATATTATATCTACCTCATCCGAGAGGATTTTGTGCTGGTGTTGACCGAGCAATAAATATTGTTGAGTTATCATTAGAGAAATATGGACCACCAATTTATGTAAGGCATGAAATTGTTCACAATCCTTGGGTAATAAAAGATTTAGAATCTAAAGGTGTGATATTCATAGAAAATCTTAAAGATGCTCCTAAAGGCTCAAGGGTAATTTTTTCTGCACATGGAATTCCTAAAAGCGTTTTGATTGAGGCTAAAGCAAAAAAAATGCCATTTATTGATGCAACATGTCCTTTAGTTATAAAGGTTCATAATGAAGCAAAGAGACTTTATAAGGATGGAGCTCATATATTTCTTATAGGTCATGAAGGTCACCCAGAGGTTATAGGGACAATGGGACAAATTCCGTTAGATGCCATTACTTTAATTCAAGATAAACAAGATGTTAAAGAATTAAAAAAGATTAACTACAAGAAGGTAGCGTTAATCACTCAAACCACCCTATCAGTCGATGATACCAAAGAAATTATAGAAGAGTTAAAATGTATCTTTCCAAATATAATTCAACCACCAAAAGAAGATATCTGTTATGCAACAACAAATCGGCAATTAGCAATAAAATCTATTGCGGGTAAATGTGATTTAATTTATGTCATTGGCGCCAATAATTCATCAAATTCATTAAGATTGGTTGAAGTTGGAAAAAGAGCTGGGTGTGATGAAACACATTTAATATCAGATATATCCGAAGTTAATTGGAATGAAGTCGAAAAAAAACAAAAAATAGGATTAACAGCTGGCGCAAGTGCACCAGATATACTAATTCAAGAGTTTATAAATGAATTGAATCAATTATATAATGTTGATATTAAAAAAATCTCAGTTGCTGATGAAAATATAACATTTAAAATACCCAGGGAACTTAATGAGTCATAAATGGCAGTTTACACACATGTATCTTCGGAAGACCTGAGCCTTTTTCTTAAAAATTATGAAATAGGTGAATTAATAGAATTTGAAGGGATATCAGAAGGTGTTGAAAACACTAATTATAAATTAAAAACAGAAAAAGGTTCTTTTATTCTAACAATTTACGAAGATAGAGTTGAGAAAAAAGACATTCCTTTTTTTCTCGAATACATGTTTTATTTATCATCAAATGACATCAAATGCCCTCTTCCGTTAAGGAATAATAATAACCTGTTCTCAGAAATTATAGGTAAGCCAGCATCAATATTAACTTTTCTGGATGGAGCATCTACTCTATCTGTTACTGAAAAACAAGCTTATCAACTTGGTCTAATTTTAGGAAAGATACATAATATTAGTACCAGCTTAGAAATTAAAAGAAAAAACCCAATGGGGCTGGAGATCTTTCCACAATTGATTAAAAATTCAACTAGTACTGCAGAAACTTTTTCAAAATATCTTAGTAAAGATATGCTTGAAGAATACAATAGAATAAAATCAAATTGGCCAAAAGATCTACCAAAGGGAATTATTCACGCAGATCTTTTTCCTGACAATATCCTTTTTCACGAGGGTCAAATTTCTGGTGTTATCGATTTTAGCTTTTCATGTAATGATTTTTTATCTTACGACTTAAGTATATGCATTAATGCATGGTGTTTTAAAGATGGTGAATTTGATATTTCATTATCTCGAAACCTTTTAAAGGGTTATCAAAAAGAGAGAAAATTAAGTAATGATGAGATGGAAAAACTCCCAATATTATGTTCCGGTTCAGCTTTGAGGTTTTTATTAACTCGACTTGTTGATTGGAGGGTTAGCAATGATAATGCAATGGTAACTCCTAAAAATCCAAATGAATTTATTAAAATTCTTGATTTCCACAAAGATATAAACAATCCTAAAGAATATGGTATTTAATGAATAAAAAAGTAGATATATACACTGACGGTGCATGCTCCGGAAACCCTGGCCCTGGAGGTTGGGGTGTTCTTATCGAATTAGATAATAAAAATATTGAATTATCAGGTGGAGATAAAGAAACCACAAATAATCGTATGGAGCTTATGGCTGCAATTAAGGCACTAGAAGAAATAAATAAAGATTATGAAATCACTCTATATACAGACTCAAATTATGTAAAAGATGGAATAACAAGCTGGATATCGAATTGGAAGAAAAATAACTGGAAAACAGCTAATAAAAAAGATGTAAAAAATAAGGAATTATGGATGCGTCTTGATGAAGCTATAAAAGATAAAAATATATCTTGGATTTGGGTTAAAGGTCACGCAGGTATTGCTGGAAACGAGCAAGCAGATTATCTTGCTCGTTCAGCATTAGAAAAATTATAATTGACTAAGAATAGTTTCCGCGCTTGAAGCGGCAACTTCTCCTGGGTTTTCTTCAACATTCAGCTTTGTTAGAGAATTATCATCAATTATCATTGAATACCTTAATGATCTTTTGCCCAAACCAAATCCTGAGCCGTCCATAGATAAACCAAGCGCTTCAGTAAGCTCACCATTACCATCACCAACCATAAGCATTTTATCGCCTGTTCCCTTATCATTGCCCCATGCAGCCATTACAAAAGGATCATTTACTGATAAACAAACTATTTGATCTACACCTTTACCTAGAATTTCATCTGAATTATCTATAAAACCAGGTAAATGATGCATTGAACACCCTGGAGTAAATGCCCCAGGAACTGCGAAAAGAACTGATCTTTTTCCTGAGAATAATTCACTTGTTGTTATAGGTGTTGGTCCTGCATCAGTCATATGATGAACAGTTGCTTCAGGGATTTTATCTCCTTCTTGTATAGCCATAATTTTCTCCTAATAAATTAAAATTGATTTTATACCTGCTTATGCAAGTTTCTTAGTATATATATTATGATATAAATTAGTCACTAGTTTTTGAAGAAAAATGGATAAAAACATTACATTTGAGGGAAGCTTACTTATTGCTTCAAAATCAATGCCTGACCCTAGGTTTTCTAAATCGGTAATATTATTAATTAATTTTTCTTCCGACGGCGCAATGGGAATTGTATTAAATAGACCACATAAAATAAATTTAAAAGATGTTCTAAAAGATATGAATATAAGTCAAATAAGTTTAAATGCTAATATTCCAATTTTTAATGGCGGTCCTGTTTCAATAGATAAAGGTTTTTTATTGCATAATTCAGAGATAATTTTGGAGGACAGCATTGAAATAAATGGTGCTAATTGTTTTCTAAATTCATCTAAGGATTCTTTATCTTCATTATGTATGGAAGAAATTAACTCTGGAGTAAATTTGTATCTTGGATGTTGCGGTTGGTCTCCAGGACAACTAGAGAATGAACTTAAATCAAACGATTGGATAATCTCAAATGCTGATACAGATTTAATATTTAATGGTAATTATAACAGCATATGGGAAAGAGCAATTGAAAGAATAGGGTTTAATATAAATAATCTTTCAAATGAAAGTGGTATAGCTTAAGTTTTACTAGCAATATCTTCAACTTTCTTCCAAACACGAAGAATGTTTCCGCCCCAAATTTTTTCAATTTCTTTGGATGAATAACCTCTTTCTTCTAACTTAAGAGTTAATAATTTAGTTTCTGCGGCATCCATCCATCCGCTAATTCCGCCTCCACCTCCAAAGTCAGAGGAAATACCCACATAATCAATGCCTATGAGATCAACAACATAATCTACATGATCTATAAAATCATCAATGTCTGGCATTGGAAATTTTATATTTATATTCTCTATTCCTTCAAGATATTCTCTTGTTTTTGAATGTAATGACGGGTTGAAGCTTTTATCCCCATAAAGTTCTGCAACCTTGTTACCAAGACTGATTATAGAGCTGAATCTATCATTATTAACTTTAACATAATTTGCAAATGCTGTTATTTGAATAACACCTCCGTTTTCCCTAAGTGCAAAAAGTAATTCGTTAGATATATTTCTAGGGTGATCTGCAATTGACTTTACGCACGAATGAGATGCAATGACTGGTGCTGATGATAATTTTATTGCTTCAAGTGACGCTTTATCTGAAACATGACTAATATCAATCATCATTCCTAATTCATTCATTCTTTTTATTGCTTTCTTTCCAAAAGCTGAAATGCCGCCATGCAATTCCTCTTTATCATTTAATTTTTTACTGGGCATTGAGCTATCTGCTATCTGATTATGTCCTATATGAGTT
>PBRS01000052.1 GCA_002726005.1 Rhodobiaceae bacterium | reverse complement strand
CCTAATTTATTCGGATCAGCCCCATAACTTATTAATGTTTTTATTAAGTTGGGATCATCCTTAAATACAGCAAGAGATAGAACAGTTCGGTTGTTTTGGTCCTTCATATTAACTCTTGCACCTTGCTCTAACAAAAATAATACCATATCGATTCTTGAGCGTTCAATAGCCAGTAATAATGCCGGCACTTCATCAAAATCTCTTTCATTAACAGAAGCTCCAGAATTTAATGCAGAAATCAAATCTTGGAGTCTTCCAGTTTTTACGGCCGTGACAAGGGCTCCCTCTTTAAATGGACTATCATTAAAACCTCCATATTGAGCATTGATAGAAATAAAAGGAATAAAAAATAATATCAAAAAACTTACTATCAGAAATTTTCTCATTTTTTTACCTTATTATTTAAATTAATGGATTTTAATTCATTCTTATTATACATACATCTACATGTTTCAAAAATATTTTTTAATTTTATTAGCTACCGCTTTAATATCTTTTGTATTGTACCTTTTTGGAACTTTTTTCATTTCTTCAAATAGAAGTTATAACCAGGATAAAGTTGTTACTGAAGTTGAAAACCAAGAAGGAATACCTGGTGGTCACTTTAGATTAAGAACTCATGATGGAAAAATTTTTGATACAATGGAAAATCAAGATCCCATGCTGATATATTTTGGTTTTACATATTGCCCCGATGTTTGTCCTATTACATTAATAACTATGGCAAATGTTCTTGATAAATTAGAAAATAAGAAAATTACTCCTATTTTTATTACAGTAGACCCAGAACGCGACAATGAAGAAATTCTATCAAATTATGTTAATGCTTTTCATGATAAAATAATTGGTTTAACAGGCTCAATTTCTGAGATAAATCAAGTTACCTCAGATTGGAAAGTATATTTTAAAAAAGAAAATAATATTGATATGCCTGATAATTATACCGTTAATCACTTAGATATTATATTTATTGCTAATAAAAATGCAGAATTTGTTGATTTCATAAAACCTAATACATCTTCTGAAGATATAATTAAAAAATTAGTAAAAGTTATCCCAAAAATTAAAGGTTAGAAACCTATATATCTAAATTTGCCACTAAGTCACCTGACTCAATACTATCTTGAATAAACTCTCTTCTTTTAATCACTTCATCTCCCATAAGGTCAGCAAATATGCCACTATTATCAACTCCAGAATCAATTTTTACACGTAAAAGTCTTCTAGATTCTGGGTCTAAAGTTGTATCCCAAAGCTGCTCGGCGTTCATTTCGCCTAAACCTTTGTAACGCTGTATTTGTAACCCTTTTCTTCCCTCTATAAAGATTGACTCTATCAAATCAATTGGTCCATTTATGATATAACTTCTTCCATCTCTTTCAAAAATATTAGAAGATTCCTGATCTACAAATGGAAAAAATTGATTTATATCATTAGATATTTTTTCAAGTCTTCTTGAGTCTGCAGAATCAAATAAACCTCTGCCAATAGTCATGTTCTCGCTAACTCCTCTAACTTCCCTTGAAACCATGAGACCATTTTCTTCATCATAACTAGCTTTCCAATCAGCATCAATATCACTATATTTTTTTGTCAGCCTATTTGATATTTCTGACAAAGCTTTATCAGAAATTTCAATTGGTTGTTTAAAAGAACCACTTATTGAAACGGTCTCAACAAATCCTTGGTTATATTTTTTAGGTAAAGAATTTATCAGTCTTTTAAAGTTTCTACTTTTATTTACTAAGTCAATTAAATCATTCGAAGCTATAACCTCGCCATTATTTAAGATAAGAGAAGAATCATTAATTCCTGAGTCAATGAGGTAATTTTCTAAATCATCATCATCCTTTAAGTAAGTTTCTGAATTACCTTTCTTAGCTTTATAAAGTGGGGGCTGGGCTATATATAAACAACCGTCAGTAATTAGTGGTCTCATTTGTCTGTAGAAGAAAGTCAAAAGTAATGTCTTGATATGGGCACCATCTACATCCGCATCAGTCATTATAATTACTTTCTTATATCTTAGTTTATCGGTTTTAAAACTCTCATCATCTTGATCACTATCACTTGAAGAGTTGCCAATACCTCCGCCTAAAGCTGTAATTAAAGTTGCTATTTCATTTGAAGAAAGAACTTTTGATAGTCTTGCTTTTTCGCAATTTATAATCTTACCTTTTAGAGGAAGAATCGCTTGTGTGGATCTATCTCTTCCTTGCTTCGCAGAACCGCCAGCTGACTCACCCTCTACAATAAATATTTCGCATTTTTCAGGATCTTTTTCCTGACAATCTGCTAATTTTCCTGGCAATGATGAAATATCGAGAGCTCCTTTTCTTCTTGTAAGATCTCTAGCTTTTCTAGCTGCTTCTCTAGCAGATGCAGCTTCAACGACTTTTCCAACAATTATCTTAGCCTCGTTGGGGTGTTCTTCAAACCAATTAGATAAAAGATCATTAATTAAACTTTCAACAACAGGCCTAACCTCAGATGATACTAATTTATCTTTTGTTTGACTGGAAAATTTAGGGTCAGCAACTTTTACCGATAAAACGCATGTGAAACCTTCTCTAATATCTTCTCCAACAAGTTGGACATTTTCTTTTTTTGTTAAACCTGATTCTTGAGCATATGAATTTACGACTCGCGTTAATGCTGACCTTAATCCAGCTAAGTGAGTGCCACCATCTTTTTGAGGAATATTATTTGTAAAACAATTTACAGTTTCGTAATAACTGTCATTCCACCACATTGAGACATCAACTTCTATTTCATCCTTTCTACCAGTAAAACTTATTGGGACCTCCATTAGAGATTTTCTTGTTTGATCAATATGTCTAACATATTCCTCTAATCCTCCTTCATAAGACATAGTTTTGACCCAAGGTTCATCTTTTCTATTGTCTTCCAAATGAATGGAAATACCAGAATTTAAAAAAGCCATTTCTCTCAATCTTGTCTCTAGAATTCTACGACTAAATTCAGTCATAGTAAAAACTGATTTTGATGGATAAAAAGTAATTTCTGTTCCTGTTTCATCTTTACAGTCTTTCACTGCCTTAAGGGCTTTAGAGGCATCTCCATTTGCAAAAGACATTGTGTGTTCTTTTCCATCTCTCTTAATTGTTAGTTCTAATTTTTCTGATAACGCATTAACAACCGAAACACCAACCCCATGAAGACCACCAGAAACCTTATATGAATTCTGGTCAAATTTTCCTCCAGCATGTAATTGTGTCATGATAACCTCTGCGGCAGAAATACCTTCTTCCTTATGTATTTCAGTTGGTATGCCTCGACCATCATCCTTAACAGTAACCGATTCATCAGCATTCAAAATAACTGAAATCATTTTACAATGACCAGCTAAAGCCTCATCAACAGAATTATCAACCACCTCATAAACCATATGATGAAGACCAGTGCCGTCATCCGTATCTCCGATGTACATTCCAGGTCTTTTTCTTACTGCCTCTAAACCCTTAAGGACCTTAATAGATTCTGCTCCATAATCATCTTCCTCTTTTGTTTTTTTACTAGCTTTCTTTTTGTTTTCTTTTTTTGCCATTTTATTTCCTATCTAATATCCATTATCTTTTTACTATTGAGATGATAAATTTCTATTTCTTCTAATTCCTCAAATACAGAAATATCAGTACCAGTCATAATAATTTGAGAGCCAATATCTTGAATTTGCTTAAAAAAAGATTTACGTCTAATTTTATCAAAATGAGCAAGCACTTCATCCAAAAGTAAGATCGGGTATCTAAACTTATAATTTGAAACAAGTTCCAAATGGGACAAAATAATACCCATTAAAAGAGACTTTTGTTCCCCAGTCGAGCATTTCTTAGCTTCAATCTTCTTATTCCTTTCAGTAACAAATAAATCACTTCTATGAACACCTTCATTAGTACGTTTAGAAAAAAAATCTCTCTCCCTATTATCTTTTAATTCTCCACAAAGGATCTCTTTTGCCTTATCATTATTCCAAGAAGACACTAGGTTTTCCACAAATCCATGAATTTCGAGATGAGCTTTTGGCCAAACAAGATCTAAATTAGACTCCAAAACTTTATTAAGATTACCAACAAATGATAGTCTCGTTTTAGCTATAGATATTGATACTTCTGACATTTGATCCTCCAAGGCATCAAGCCAAACATTATCAATAGTTTTATTTTTAAATGAAGAATTTCTTTCAGCCATTAATTTCTCATAAATCTTAATATTCTTAGTATGATTTTTTTCATAAACAGCACATAATCTATCAATAAATCTACGTCTGTAAGAAGGAGTTTCATTAAATATCTGATCCATAGATGGAGTTAACCATGAAAGTAAAATAACCTCAGGCAACATGCTTGATCCGGAGACTTTTTTACCATTAATTTTAATATCTCTACCTTTATGATTATCTTTCAAACCTGAAGAAATTTGATAAGTTTTGTCATTTGATAAAATTTCAAAATTAACTCCCCATGGTAACATATTGTCATCTTTAACCATTTCAGAAAATTTTGAATTTCTTAGCCCTCTACCAGGAGACAACAAAGAAATAGCTTCTAAAATATTTGTTTTACCAGCGCCATTATCACCAATTATAGCAACAGGTTTACCAGATAACTCTAGATTAAAATCAGAATGCGACCGGAAATTTATCAGTTTTAAAGATTTAATTCGATCAAATGATTTTTTCTTACTAGTAATTTCTGTATTTGTATCTTGTGACAATTTAAAATGAACCTATCATACCCTCATAGGCATTAAAACATATGTTGCATCTTCATGAGCAGAGTCATTAATTAAGGCTGGAGCTCCTGGGTCCTCTAGAGTAAAGGTCATTGTATCTCCAGATATTTGAGAAGCTATATCGAGTAAATATCTTGCATTAAAGCCTACTTCTAACTCATCTGCCTCATAGCTAACATCAACTTTTTCAACAGCTGTGCCAGCATCCGGATTAATAACAGTTAATGTTAAAGAATTATTATTGATTGCAAATTTTACTGCTTTAGATTTATCAGACGAAATTGTTGCTACACGATCAATTGAAGAAGCAAAATCATGTGTCTTTACAGTCATAATTTTTGTATTTGTTTTAGGAATAACTCTCTCATAATCAGGAAAAGTTCCATCAATTAATTTTGATGTTAAAGAAATATTTGTTACTTCAAATCTTATTTTGGTTTCAGAAATAAATAAATTAATATTCCCTTCAATATCTTCAATTAATTTTCTAACTTCGCCAATAGTTTTCTTTGGTATAATGATGCTTGGAATATCATCTGCACCTTCTGGTAAATTTGATTGTATACAAGCTAATCTATGTCCATCTGTTGCAACACTTCTTAAAGAATTGTTTATTGCATGAAAAAAAATACCATTAAGATAGTATCTAGTTTCTTCAGTAGAGATAGCGAATTTAGATTTATCAATCATATTGGCAAGCTCTTCAGAATCTATAATAAAATTACAGGGCATTTCACCTGCAGACATTTCAGGAAAATCTTCTACAGGCAGAGTAGATAGTTCAAAATTTGACTGCCCACATGATAGTTCTAATTTATCATTATCTTTAGTTGCAATATCTAATGACGATCCTTCAGGTAATTTTCTTACAATATCGTAAAGTGTATGTGCCGATGTGGTAATTTCACCATCTTCAATGGTATTAGCTTTATCAAGACTTTCTATAATTTCGAGATCTAAATCAGTAGCTGTAAGAGAAATTCCTGCATTGTTTGCTATGACTTTTACATTTGAAAGAATAGGAATAGTGTTCCTTCTTTCAACAACACTTTGAATATGATTAAGACTCTTAAGAAGAATATCTCTTTCAACTGATATCTTCATAAATTATAACTCCTTAGTTTTTTCATAAATAAATTATCTACGAATCACTTATAAATTATAGCAGAAAACTAGTAAAAATCACTTAAGAATCAATTTTCAAGAGATCTCCGAAGAACCTCAACCTCTTCGTCAATTGCCACATCACCAACTCTTAAATCTTCTATTTTTTTGACAGCATGAATTACTGTTGTATGGTCTCTACCGCCAAATTTTCTTCCAATTTCAGGAAGAGATCTAGTGGTTAGGATCTTTGATAAATACATAGCAATTTGTCTCGGTCTTGCAATTGTTCTTGACCTTCTTGCAGATAATAAATCTGATAATCTAAGATTGTAATAATCCGCAACTTTTCGTTGTATATCATCTATTGTCGTTTTTCTTTGAGACGCTCTAATTAAATCTTTCAATACTTCCTTGGCCATATCAGTACTTAAAGGCCTATTAGCAAATGATGAGTATGCAATGACTCTGTTTAATGCTCCTTCTAAAACCCTAATATTAGAGTCAATTCTCTGAGCAAGAAATTCTAAAAGGTTATCCGGTATTACAATGTCAGGATTTTCTATAAGATGAGATTCTGCTTTAGACTGAAGAACACCAAGACGTAATTCATAATCTGAAGGATGAATGTCAGCAACTAAGCCCCATCCCAATCTAGATCTAATTCTTTCCTCAATACCATCAAGATCTACTGGCGATCTATCAGCAGAAATTATGACCTGATGATTATGGTCAATTAGTGTATTAAAAGTATGAAAAAATTCCTCTTGTGTAGAATCTTTTCCAGCAATGAATTGAATGTCATCAATCATTAAAACATCTACAGATCTGAACTGTTGTTTAAATGCCATAGTATCTTTAAATCTTAAAGCCTTAATAAATTGATACATAAATTTTTCTGCAGAAAGGTACAAAACCTTTCTTTCAGGCCAGTTTTTATTAATTTCTAAAGCCATAGCATGAAGTAAATGAGTTTTACCAAGACCCACACCACCATATAAAAATAAAGGATTAAAAGAAACATTCCTTCTTTCTGTAATTCTTCTAGCTGCTGCATATGCAAGCTCATTAGATGGACCAACTACGAAATTTTCAAAAGACAATCTTTCATCTAAAGGTGCACCAACAGAATTATGATCTAATAATGACTCAGAGGCCTTCACTGAAACACCAATTTTATTTTCTTGATCCTTTGAGTTGTCTTTATTATTTGTTAAATCAATTGAAGCAATATCGATAACAACAGATTTTACTTCTCTTAATTCTTTGGAAAGAATTGATAAAATACGGTCAAGATAATGATTCTCTATCCAATCTCTCATGAATCTTGTTGGAACTAAAAGAGTTAATTTACTTCCAGCAAAATCTCCAAATTTAATATTTTTAAACCAACTTTTGAATGTAGCTTCACCTATTTCAGCTCTTAATATAGAAAGAGAGCGTTCCCAACCCTCTTTTATTTTACTAAGCTGAAAATTATTATCTTCCAAGACAGAATACCCTTCAATACTGAGAAACAACATTGATATGTTGTTTGAGTTTTTTTTTGAAAATCTAAAAAAAAATTACAAAACAACACTAGCCTCGAGTCAAGAATGATGCAACATGAATCAACAAAAAAATGAAATAATTTTTAATTTTTGTAATTTTAGAATTTTTAATTTAGAGATTTTAACTTTTTGGATAATCTAGATATCTTTCTAGATGCATTTTTTTTATGAACTATACCTTTTTGAGCAAGTTTCATTAGCTTTGGCTGAACTATATTAAAAGCTAACTGTGCTTCGTTAGTTTCTCCTGAAGCAACAGCTTCTTCAAATCTTCTAATATATGTTCTTACATTAGTTCTAAGAGATTTATTTTTCTCAGTTCTTTTTGTAATTTTTCTTACCATTTTTCTGGAAGAAGATAAATTAGCCATTTTAAACCTTTTTTTGTATTGCTAGGCTTTATATTTACTTAATATTAAAGCGTCAAGCTTTCTATTACTCATCTTTAAATTCTGGTTTTCTTTTCTCAACAAAAGCCGCCATTCCTTCAGCTTTGTCTTTCGTTGCAAACATAGAATGAAATAACCTTCTTTCGAAGCGAATACCTTCAGCAAGAGTTGTTTCATAGGCTCTATTGACCATCTCTTTTGTCATCATTGTTGCCACTAACGATTTATTAGCAACTTCTTTAGCTATATCAACTACATCATCAACAAAATTATCATTAGATAGAATCCTGCTTACTAAACCAATGCTTTCAGCCTCTTCAGCATCCATCATTCTTCCTGTCAAACACATATCCATAGATTTTGACTTACCAATAAATCTAGTGAGTCTTTGTGTCCCTCCAGCTCCAGGGCTTACGCCAAGATTGATTTCTGGTTGACCAAATTTTGCGCTCTCAGATGCTACTATAAAATCACACATCATAGCCAATTCACAACCTCCCCCAAGTGCATAGCCAGAAACAGCTGCAATAGTTGGTTTTCTACATCTTGAAATTCTTTCCCAATTTCTAGTAATAAAATCTTCTTTATAAACGTCCATATATGATTTTGGTTGCATTTGCTTTATATCAGCACCGGCTGCAAATGCTTTTTCTGAACCTTTAAGAATTAAACACTTTAAGTTAGTATTTTCCTCATATTGATCAACCACTTTCGACAATTCATCCATCAAATCATCATTCAAAGCATTAAGAGCTTCTGGTCTATTTAATGTTGCAATAAGTATATCTTCTCTAATTTCAGTTAATACATTTTTTTCTGTCATAAAGTTCCTCTTACATAAACCTCTATTATCAATTAAACAATTGTCTATAAAAGTATAGCAGTAAATTTATAATAAATTTATTTTTTTTGACATGACGGACAGAAGAATGTTGATCGATTAGATTGCACTATTCTTGTAATTCTTGATGTACAATCTTTTGTAAAACACTCCTCGCCATCTCGCCCATAAACATTAAATGTACTTTGAAAATACCCCATCTTACCTTGAGTATTGACATAATCCTTCAAAGAAGAGCCTCCTAGCATTATTGATGACTTGATAATTTTTTTTATATTTTTAATTAGAGAATTCAATTCCTTTTTGGGTGTCTTATCTTTATTTACTAATTTTTTTGCGGATAATAACGGAGAAATACCAGACTTAAATAATGCCTCACAAACATAAATATTGCCTAAACCTGCAATAATTCTTTGATCCATTAAAATATTTTTTATATTTCTTTCTTTATTATGAAGCAATAAAGATAAATTTTTTGCATTGCAGCCTTTGGACAAAGGCTCATAGCCAAGATTTTTTAGCCGATTATGTTCAGAGGTAATGTCGCTATGTAATAATATATACCCAAATCTTCTTGGGTCATTATAAATAACAACAAATTTTTCAGTTTTAAAAATAAAATGATCATGTTTAATCTTATTATTATTATGAAATAATTTCTTATCAATGACTCTATAACTACCTGACATACCTAAATGAGAAATGATTTTAGTATCATTTGAAAGATTAAATAATATATATTTTGCTCTTCGTGTTATTGATAGGATGTATTCGTCAGTTATTCTTTTTTTAAAATTTTTATCATAAGGAAAGCGTAATTTCTTATTAGATATCTCAACTTTTAGGATTTTTTGACCTAATAAGTCTCTTTTCAGACCTTCTTTTGTTGTTTCTACTTCAGGTAACTCAGGCATTATTTTAATCTTTCTATCTAGAACTAATCCTTACAACAAGCTATGTTCGCGAAATAAGGAATTATAGTAATGAATAAAAATGATTTTGGATATGAGCAAGTAGAAAAGGAAGAACATTATAATAAAGTTCAAGATGTATTTAATAATGTGGCAAATGAATACGACCTTATGAACGACTTTATGTCATTTGGCTTACATAGAAATTGGAAAAAAGAATTCGTAGATTTAATAGAAATTAATGATAAAAAAGAGACAAAGATACTAGACTTAGCAGGTGGGACAGGTGACATAGCTAAAAGAATTCTTAAAAATCATCCCAATACTTCAATCGAAATTATTGATAAAAACTTTATGATGTTAAGAGAGTCTAATTCAAAAGATAATGTTTTTAAATCCAATAAAGTTAATCTCATTTGTGGTGATGGTGAAAGCATTCCTCTAAAAGATAATACTATTGATGTAGTCACTTTATCTTTCGGAATAAGAAATATGACTGATAGATTAAAGTGTTTAGAGGAATGTTATCGAGTTTTAAAGCCGGAGGGCATTTTCCTGTGCATGGAATTCTCAATGCCTGAAAATTATACATTAAGAAATATTTATGATGCTTGGTCATTTTTTGTCATTCCTAAATTAGGAAAATTAATAGCTAAATCTGAAGATTCATACAGATATCTTGTTGAGAGCATAAGAACATTTCCAAAGCCAGGGGAATTTGTTGATATTCTAGAAAAGGCTAATTTTAAAAGAAATTCAATAAAGCAACTAAGTGGTAATATCGTTTGTATCTATAAAAGTAGGAAAATTTGATGTTAGGATTTTATAGAATTATAAATCTAGTTCCTGCTCTCAGAGCAATTATTTCTGAGGAAAGTCTGATACCAAAAAATAATCAAAACAAGATCCCTTTTTTCTTCAAAACTCTTAAGATTTTATTATTTGCAAAAAAAAATAAAAATACTGATTTATCAAAAACTCTAACAAAACTTGGTCCAACTTGGATAAAACTTGGACAATTCTTATCAACTAGACCAGATATTATTGGTAAAGATCTCTCAGATAAACTCAAAAATTTACAAGATAAAGTTGAACCATTTGCTATAGCAAGAGCTAAAGAAATACTCCAAAAAGAATTTAAAGAGGATTATAAAAATATTTTTATAGAGATAATATCTTCAAAGACTGCAGCTTCAATTGCACAAGTTCATAAAGGAAAAGTAAAATTAAATAATGAAAAATATAATGTAGCAATAAAAATTTTAAGACCAAATATAGAAAGAGAAATAAAAAGGGATTTAAGAAATTTCTTTGTAGCAGCAAAAATTATGGAAAGATTTTCCAAAGAGGCAAAAAGGCTAAGGCTAGTTGAAGTTGTTAAAACCTTAGCTGAGAGTCTTAGCATGGAAATAGATCTAAGATTAGAAGCTGCCGCTCAATCAGAAATAAGAGAAAATATTATCAATGACGATTACTTTAATGTTCCAGATGTTTATTGGGATCTAACAAGAAAGAATATATTAATTTCTGACTGGGTAGATGCAATACCAGCAAAAGATATAAATAAAATCACTGAAGAAGGTTTTAATAAAAAGAAAATAGGAAAAAATATACTAAAAACATTTCTTACTACATCCATACGTGATGGCTTATTTCATGCAGACATGCATCAAGGTAATCTTTTCGTTGATAAAGAAGAAAAAATTATAGCTGTAGATTTTGGCATAGTTGGTCACCTTGATTTTGAAAGCAAACAATATCTAAATAATATTCTACTTGGTTTCATTAATAGAGATTATGAAAAAATTGCCAATGTTCATTTTGAAGCAGGATATGTGCCCGAAACAGAAGATAAGAAAAAATTTGCACAAGCGCTGCGATCTATAGGAGAGCCTATTCAAGGAAAAGAAGCTAGTGATATATCTATCGGAAATCTTCTCACACAACTTTTTGAAATCACCAATCAATTTAATATGAAAACACAACCTCAATTACTTCTGCTTCAAAAAACAATGGTTGTTGTTGAAGGCGTGGCAAGAGAATATGATCCAAATTTAAATATATGGACTGAATCGGAGCCAATACTGAATGAATTAAACAAAATAGATTTTGTAAATAAATTTAATTTTTCGACTGATGAAGTTATTAACCGAGCTAAGGATATAATTATAAATCTTCCTAATAATATTGAAGGTGTTAAGAAAAATATAAACCAAATGGGAAAAGTAATTGATTATAAGGGAATAAAAATACACCCAGAAAGTCTAAATAGTATAAATAATACTAATAATAACTCATTGATTTATATTATTATTCTTCTTTTAATAATAATATTGATCATTTCGATTTTTTAATTTTAAAATATCCTACACATTTGAATTTAATGGATTTATATTCCATTTGTTAATTTTGAGAAAATAATGAAAAAGATATTGTTAATTATAACTGGTGGTATTGCCTCATACAGAGCACTTGATTTGATTAGAGAGATCAAAAGATCAGGCAATGATGTGACTTGTGTAATGACAAAAAGTGCATGTGAGTTTATTCAACCAATATCCTTTGCAACATTATCAAAAAATAAAGTCTATACAGAACTTTTTGATTTAAATAATGAATCTGAAATTGGCCATATCAATTTATCTAGAGAATCTGATTTGATTGTAATTGTTCCTGCTACAGCAAATACCTTATATAAAATTGCTAATGGAGTTGCTGATGATTTAGCTAGCACTATTATGTTGGCTTCAAATAAACCTACATTAATAGCGCCTTCAATGAATGTAAAAATGTGGGAAAACCAAAATACAATTGCTAATGTTTTAAAACTTAAAGAACAAGGCATTTACTTTATAGGACCTAATAAAGGTGAAATGGCATGCGGTGAAGTAGGTTACGGCAAAATGGCATCAGTTCAGGAAATCAAAAAGGAAATTGATTATCTTCTTAAGCCAGGTATCTTAACTGGAAAAAGGGCTTTAGTAACATCTGGACCAACAATTGAAAAAATCGACCCTGTCAGATTTATATCAAATAATTCTTCTGGTAAACAAGGGCATGCAATTGCAAATGCATTAAGAAGGCATGGAGCTGATACAAATCTAATCAGCGGACCTGTAAATATCAACGACCCAGAAAATGTGAAAGTGACAAAAGTAAATTCTGCTGAGGAAATGCTTCATGAGTGTAGGGAAAGCCTACCAGTTGATATTGCTGTATTTGCTGCTGCAGTTTCCGATTGGAGATGCTCAAATACTTCTAATATTAAGATAAAAAAGACATCTGAAAATGATGAGTTAAATCTAAATCTTGAAAAAAATCAGGATATTTTAAAAGAGATAAGCACATTAAATAAGAATAGACCTGATCTAGTAATTGGATTTTGTCTTGAGACGGATAATCTTATTGAAACTGCAAAAGAAAAATTAAAAAATAAATCTTGCGATTGGATAGTTGCTAATGAGCATCATAATGGTAAAGAAAGTGTTTTTGATAGTGATATGAATTCAGTAAAACTGGTTGAAAATGATGATCTTGAAGATTGGGGCTACTTATCAAAAAATGATGTGGCTGAAAAACTATGCATAAAGATTTCAAAATTCTTTAATGAGGCTGCTTAGTGGCAAATGATCATGATCTTGAAAAATATTCACGCCAAATAATTCTCAATGAAATAGGTCCCGAAGGACAGGAAAAAATTAAAAGAGTAAGTATCCTTGTTGTTGGCGCAGGCGGCTTAGGGTCTTCAGTCATACAGTATTTAAGTGCAGCGGGTGTTGGAAAAATTGGTATTGTGGATGATGATAAAGTTGAGCTTTCAAATCTAAATAGACAATTAATTTATAGGGGAAATGATTTAGGAAAAAGTAAGGTAGATGCTGCTAAAAATTACATATCAAAATTAAATCCATCCACAGAAATAGAAACTTACAAAACACGCATAGATGAAAAGAATTTACCAGATATAATTGATGATTATGATCTTATTGCAGATTGTTCAGATAATATAGAGACCAGATTATGTATAAATGATATATGCATTAAATATAAAAAAACCTGGGTTATGGCTGCAGTTGGAGGCTTTTTTGGACAAATAGCTTCATTTCAATCAAATAAAAATAATACTTCAAATTCAACATATAGAGATCTCATGGAACATAAAATCTTTGATGAAGCGGGCTGTGATAATATAGGTGCTATTGGATCAGTTGTAGGTGCGGTTGGGGGAATACAAGCAACAGAAATAATAAAACTTATAATTGGAATTAAAGAAAATTTAGTAAATAAAATTCTTATTTTTGATTTCATAACATTTCAAAGTAAGACACTTAAAATTAACTAAATATAAGCAAAAATGAATAATGTAATTAAAGATAAAAAAGTAAATTATTTAATCTGGTTATTCTTTTTATTATTTAGTATTTCGTTTTCATTTTCTATTTTTCCACAAATGACATCTATTGAATGGTTATCCTTAAAGTATGATAAAACTTATCTTCGTTCAGGCCCTTCAAAACAAAATAAGGTTTTATGGACTTATAAAAAAAAGGGTTTGCCAATAAAAGTCATAAGAAAAAAAGGTGACTGGTATGAGGTGGAGATGCCTGAAAAAATTACAGGATGGATAAGCTCTACACAAATTTCATTTAAGAGAAGAGTGCTTGTAATTTCTGATGAGTTAATAAAAATAAGAAAAAAGGAAGAAAGCTCATCAAAAGTAATTGCAAAAGTAGGTAAAAATGTAATTGGTGAATTAATAAGTTGTCAAAAAAAAATGTGCAAAGTTGACTATTATAAAGTTGAAGGTTTTGTTGAAAAAAAATTCTTATGGGGAGCAGATTAATCTGTGGAGCCAAAAAATTGGCTCCACAAATATATTAAAATTAATATAAATCAGAATTCATTACTTTATTCCATGCTGAAATAAAGTCAGAAACAAATTTTTCTTTTGAATCTTCTTGAGAATAAAGTTCAGCAATCGCTCTTAATTGAGAATTTGATCCAAAAATTAGATCGACCCGAGAAGCAGAGGAAACTTTTTCACCAGATTTTCTATCAATTGACTCAAAAGAATTACCAGTACCATTTGTTTTCCAAGATACTGACATATCTAATAAATTTACTAAGTAATCGTTAGTCAATTCATTTGGGTTTTCTGTAAAATTACCATATCCATTATGAGTTATTCCTAATGATCTTAAGCCGCCAAACAATACCGTCATTTCGGGAGCTGTTAATCCGAGTAGTTGAGCTCTATCAAGCAACATTTCTTCTGCCTTAACCTCAAGGCCATCTCGATGATAATTTCTAAAACCATCAGAAAGAGGTTCTAGATAAGCAAAAGAATCTATATCAGTTTGATCCTGAGACGAATCTCCTCTTCCTGGAATAAAATCTAAGGTTCTACCAGAAGCTTTTTCAATTCCAAGATTTCCGCCAAGAATTATAATGTCTGCTAATGATGCTCCGGTTTCTGAAGAAATATTTTTATATGCTGATAATACTTTATCAAGTTGTTCAGGTTTATTAACTTCCCAATTTTTTTGGGGCTCAAGTCTTATACGAGCACCATTTGCTCCACCTCTAAGGTCAGAGCCTCTGAATGTTGAAGCACTTGCCCAAGCAGTTTCAACAAGCTCTTGAATGCTTAGACCAGATTCATCTATTTTACTTTTGACAGAATTTACATCGTAATCTTGATTTCCAACAGGTACGGGATCTTGCCAAATCAATTCTTCGGTTGGCGCTTCTGGCCCAATATAATTTGTAATTGGACCCATATCTCTATGTAAAAGCTTAAACCAGGCTCTAGCAAATGCATCAGCAAATTCATCTGGGTTTTCATGAAATCTTTTTGAAATTTCTTTATAAATTGGATCTTCTCTTAGAGCTATATCAGTAGTAGCCATCATTGTAGGAACTTTTATTGATGAGTCATGAGCATCAGGCGCCATATCCTCATCTTTCTGATCTTTTGCAAACCATTGATTTGCTCCTGCAGGACTTTTTCCTAATTCCCACTCATATCCGAAAAGTAAATCAAAATATCCATTATCCCATTTAATAGGATCTGCAGTCCATGCTCCCTCAAGACCACTTGTTATTGCATCTCCGCCAACGCCAGAACCATGATCATTCTTCCAGCCAAATCCCATTGACTCAATTGGAGCGCCTTCAGGTTCTACCCCAACATTTGACTCAAGTGATGCTCCATGTGCCTTACCAAAGGTATGTCCTCCAGCAATTAAGGCTACAGTTTCTTCATCATTCATAGCCATTCTTGCAAATGTTTCTCTAATATCTTTTGCACTAGCTAAAGGATCAGGATTTCCATCAGGACCCTGCGGATTGACATAAATCAATCCCATTTGAACAGCAGCAAGTGGGTTATCTAATTCCCTTTCACCTTGATATCTATTATTAGTAAGCCATTCTTTTTCAACGCCCCATAGGATATCTTCTTCCGGACCCCAAATATCTTCACGACCACCACTGAATCCAAATGTTTTACCGCCCATAGATTCAATAGCAACATTTCCCGATAAGATTAAAAGATCTGCCCAGCTAATTTTATTTCCATATTTTTGTTTAATCGGCCATAATAAACGCCTTGCTTTATCTAAGTTTCCATTATCTGGCCAACTGTTTAAAGGCGCAAAACGCATTGATCCAGTTCCTCCACCACCGCGCCCATCTGTGCTTCGGTATGTACCTGCGGCATGCCATGTTAAACGAATAAAAAAAGGTCCATAATGACCATAATCAGCAGGCCACCATTCTTGGGAATCAGTCATTAAATCATTTAAATCTTTCTTCAATGCATCATAATCAAGTTTTTTAAATTCTTCTCTATAATCAAAGTCTTCACCGAGAGGATTTGACTTGCTATCATGTTGGTGAAGTATACCTAGATTTAATTGATCAGGCCACCAATCCTTATTTGCGGTACCAGTGGAACTATTGCTAGTCATAGCCCCATGCATTACAGGGCATTTATTTTCGTTTTCAGTTGCATTACTCATGTTTTAATTCTCCAAACATATTTATTAATTTAAACCTTAATTAGAATCTCAATATTTTTAACATCATCTTTTTTTATTTTCTTAGGTAATGATAAATTAATATCTTTAGGTTCAATATCGTAAAGTCTGGATTCTTTTGTATCATAAATATGATAATGATCTGAGGTATTTGTATCAAACCAAGAACGATCATCGTCTATCATTACTTTTGAGATTAAGCCTTTTGAGTAAAAATCATTTAAAACATTATAAATTGTACCAGCTGATATTTTAATTCCATTTTCAGAACATTTTTTTTCTACAATTTCTGCTGAAAAGTGCCAATTTGCACTTGAAAATAGAATATCAAAGATAGCAATTCTTTGGTTTGTTGGCCTTAAGTTATTTTGTCTTAATATATTTCTGATTTTTTCATAGGGCATAGTTATATTTACCTTTTTACCAGTTTAGAGTCAATTTAAAGTAGAAAAAAAATCTTTTTCTTACCATGCAAGTGTTAATATGATAAAGGACTGAATTAGGAATAAAATGGAACAAAAAAATAATTACAATTATGAAGACCTCATAAGTTGCGCAAAAGGTGAGTTATTTGGGCCTGGTAATGCACAATTACCAATGCCACCTATGCTTATGTTTGATAAGATAACTAATATATCTTCCGAGGGCGGCTCTAAAAATAAAGGTGTTATCAAAGCTGAAATGGAAATAAAACCAGATTTATGGTTTTTTGATTGCCATTTTATTGATGACCCTGTTATGCCCGGCTGTTTAGGTTTGGACGCTATGTGGCAATTACTTGGGTTTTATCTTGGCTGGCTTGGTGAGAAAGGAAGGGGAAGAGCAATATCGGTTGGAAATGTAAAATTTTCAGGAATGATATTACCCCAAACAAAGAAATTAGAATATACTATTAATTTAAAAAGAGTTTTGACAAGTAAGTTAGTTTTAGGAATTGCCGATGGCACACTGTCAGCAGATGGTGAGGCAATATATGAAGCAAGTGATTTAAGGGTAGCATTGTTTTCATAAAAAAGAGGGATAAAACATGAGACGTGTAGTAGTAACAGGTATGGGTATTGTATCTTGTATAGGAAATAATACTCAAGAGGTGCTTTCAAATCTACGTGAAGGGAAATCAGGAATATCTAAATCTGAAGAACATGCAGACCTGGGCTTCAGAAGTCAAATATATGGGAAGCCTACACTTGATCCTGAAGAGTATTTAGATAAAAAGATAAGAAGATTTATGGGAATGGGCGCAGCATGGAATTATATTTCAATGCAACAAGCAATTGAAGATGCTGGTTTAGAAGAAAAAGATATTATAAATGAAAAAACAGGAATCATAATGGGCTCTGGAGGACCTTCAACAAAAACACTTGTTGAATCAGCTGATATAACTAGGGAAAAGGGACCAAAAAGAGTTGGACCTTTTGCTGTTCCTAAAGCTATGTCATCAACTAATTCAGCAACCTTAGCTACACCATTTGGAATCAAAGGAATTAATTATTCAATTTCTTCCGCATGCGCAACTTCTTCGCATTGCATTGGCAATGCTTACGAACTTATCCAGTTTGGAAAACAAGACACAATGTTTGCAGGTGGTGGTGAAGAACTGAATTGGGCTTTATCTGTCCTTTTTGATGCAATGGGAGCAATGTCATCAAAATATAATGATAATCCTTCTACTTCAAGTAGAGCTTACGATAAAGATAGAGATGGTTTTGTTATTGCTGGTGGCGCAGGTGTTCTTGTTCTTGAAGAAATGGAAAAAGCTAAAGCCAGGGGAGCAAAAATTTATGCTGAAATTGTTGGCTATGGGGCAACATCTGATGGGCATGATATGGTACAACCTTCTGGAGAGGGGGCTGTCAGATGTATGAAAATGTCAATGGAAAATATTAATTGTGCAATTGATTATATTAATCCACATGCAACATCAACACCTATTGGAGATGAAAAAGAGGTTGAGGCTATAAGAGAGACATTTGGAAATAAAATTCCTAATATAAGTGCTACAAAATCTTTAACTGGCCATAGTCTTGGCGCGGCTGGGGTTCAAGAAGCTATCTACTCTATACTAATGATGCAAAATGATTTTATCGCAAAATCTGCTAACATTGAAAATATTGATCCTAAATTTGAAGACTTACCAATTAATAAAGAAAGAATTGATAATGCAAATATAGGGTGTTTATTATCCAACAGTTTTGGATTTGGCGGAACTAATGCTTCATTAGTCTTTAAAAATCCAAATTTATAAATAATGGAAATTTAATAAATATGAATGACCAAATAATGAAAGGTAAAAGGGGATTAATAATGGGAGTGGCAAATGACCATTCTTTAGCCTGGGGTATAGCAAATAAACTTCATCAAAATGGTGCCGATCTTGCTTTCACATATCAGGGAGAAACCTTTAAAAAGAGAGTTGAACCTTTGGCAGATTCAATTAATTGCATAGATAATCTAATTGATTGTGATGTTCTAAATGAAAATGAATTAGTTGATGCTTTTAATTTTATTAAAAATAAATGGGGACAAATAGATTTTATTGTTCATTCAATTGCGCATTCAGATAAGAATGAGCTAAATGGAAAATATATCAATACATCTAGAGAAAACTTTCTTAAGACTCTTGAAATTTCTTGTTTTTCTTTAACTAATATTACTAAAATTTTTGAACCCATAATGAATGATAATGGTTCGGTCTTAACACTAACTTATGGTGGCTCTGAAAGAGTAATACCAAATTATAATGTTATGGGCGTTGCTAAAGCTGCATTAGAATCATCAGTCCGATATCTTGCAGTAGATTTAGGAGAGAGAGGGATAAGGATAAATGCACTATCAGCTGGTATGATGAGGACACTCGCTGGTTCAGCAGTCAAAAATGCTAGAAGCATGTTTAAATTTGCTGAAAAACATAAACCATTAAAAGATATTCCTCTTAATTTGGATGATATTGGCTCATCAGGTCTTTATTTAATATCTGATCTTTCAAGAGGAGTGACCGGTGAAATACATTATGTAGATCAAGGTTACAATGTTATAGGAATGCCAAAGACTGACGATCTTTAAGAATCTTCTTTTTCAGTATCAGTATTATCTTTTTTATTCCCTTTTTTGTCTTCTTTCTTGTCTTCTTTTTTATTCCCTTTTTTGTCTTCTTTTTTATTCCCTTTTTTGTCTTCTTTTTTATTCCCTTTTTTGTCTTCTTTTTTATTCTCGCTAACTGATTCTTCTCCTGTCTCTTGATCAATATTCTTCATAGATAACTTCACTTTTCCTCGATCAAAACCAACAAATTTAACTTTTACTATATCTCCTTCACTAACAATATCTGTAACTTTATTAACTCTTTCATTAGACAATT
>PBRS01000051.1 GCA_002726005.1 Rhodobiaceae bacterium | reverse complement strand
TAATGAGAAGACCAGAAATAGAAGGATTTATATCTATATCGCCTCCAGCAAATATGTATGATTTTAATTTCTTAGCCCCATGCCCATCCTCAGGTATTATTTTACATGGCGAAGATGATAAAGTTGTTCCTAAAGATGATATTTTAAGATTGGTTGAAAAACTTCAAACTCAAAGAAATATTAATATAGATTATAAAAATATTGCAGGCGCAAATCACTTTTTTGAAAACAAAACAGAAAAACTTATAAATGAAGTCAGTAAATATCTTGACACCCGCTTAATCGGACCAGACTTTTAAGATAATATATATAAGAAGAACAAATGATTAATTATAAATCTGATTTTCTAAAACACATAAATGAAAGAGGTTTCATTTATCAGATTAGTGACTCAGATAGATTGGATCAAATCTTTTCAAAAAAGAAAATAACAGCTTATATAGGTTTTGACTGCACTGCTCCAAATCTTCATATTGGCTCTTTAATGCAAATACTTTTGTTGAAAAAATTACAGGACTTTGGCCATACTCCTATCGTACTTATTGGTGGAGCAACAAGCAAAATAGGAGATCCTTCACTAAAAGATAAATCTCGAAAAATGCTATCTTATGCAGATATTAATAATAATGTTAAAGGTATAAAAAAAGTTTTTGAAAAGTTTTTAGATATTAATAAAATCAAAATTATTGATAATAGTAAATGGCTTGAAGAATTAAACTATATAGACTTTCTTCGAGAAATTGGGAGCCATTTTTCTGTAAATAGGATGCTTTCTTTTGACTCTGTTAAACTACGACTTGAAAGAGAACAAAACCTGTCTTTTTTAGAATTTAACTACATGATACTTCAAGGTTATGATTTTCATAAACTTAATATTGATTATGATTGCATCCTTCAAATGGGTGGGTCTGATCAATGGGGAAATATAATTTGCGGTATAGATTTATCCAGAAGATTAGCTGGTAAAGAACTATATGGATTAACAACTCCATTGTTAACTACCTCATCAGGCCAAAAAATGGGCAAAACTGAAGATGGTGCAATTTGGCTTAATTTTATCTCTGACAAGGATAACTATTCAACGCATCCAAGAGATTTTTGGAATTACTGGAGAGATAAAACAGAAAACAATGATGTTGGAAAATTTCTTAAATTGTTTACTGATATGCCTTTAAATGAAATCGATGAGATAGAAAAATTAGAAAATGAGGACATCGAAAAAGGAAAAGAATTACTAGCAACCAAGATAACAGAACTTGTTCACGGGAAAAACGCTGATTGGAAAAGCAAGAAAACTATTATTTTCAAAAAAGAAGATTTTGAGAAGGGATATGGTTTACTAAGTCTACTTTCTAATGATGATTTAGGATTAGCAAAATCAAATAGTGAGGCTAGAAGATTTATTCAATCAAAAGCTGTCAAATTAAATGGGAAATTAATTGATGATGAGAAATATACTTTGACATTAGATAGTTTTGAAAAATCAAAAGAAATAGAAATCTCTCTTGGAAAAAAGAAAAAAATAATAATCGGAATAGATTAATCAAATACTCTTTGTAAAAATCCAGGTGTTAAAACAGATAGAGGATTAGTTTCAATCATAACTTTACCTCCATCTTCGTTATAAATCCTAAATTTTATTCCTATTAATCCCTCTCCATCTTTACTTCCTGAGAATAATTCTCCTAAAATTGGAACACTGGAAGGTAAATTGTTTAACCACGATACTGGTACAACTGTTCCATTAAATTCAATTTCATTTTTACCAAAAATATACATGCCAGCTAGCGATAATCCTAAACTATTTCCAACAACAGGAAGATTGCTTTCAGGTTTTAAGATTCCGTCAATGATATTTATACCTTCATTTGAAAGCTGAATATTAAAAGCCGATTTAGCAAAAGTAATATCTCTGCCGCCATCGCTAATATTACTTAAACCAGGTATTGAAATATCTAGAATTTGTGCGAAAATTGGTAATTCAAGAATTTTAAGGCTTTTTGTTTCTACTTTACCTTTAAAAAAACTAGCTTCATCAATGTTGTAATTAAGAATCAGGATAGATGAGTCACTTATTATACTTGGATTTTTTTCTTTATTATAAATTGTTATCTCTTCAACATTTAAGTTTACATTTGTTTTGGTTTCAGAAAATTTAATAGAATTCTTTAGAGGAAAGTCAAATTGAAGCATCAGGTTGCTTTCTCCGGACAAATTATTTCTATCTAATTTTATTAATTTTGAAATATAATTATGCTTACTAAGCAAATTAAAAAAATCTCCTACATTTGAAGAGGCATTAATTATAATTTGCCCAGGACCATGCCTTTTTTTTATGTCAAATGCATTAAATTTACCATTATTAATATAAATCCTTGATCCTTCCTCTAAATCAATACGACCATCCAATAAATTTATATTAAACATTTGGAAATCTAAATGAGCTTTTCCAAGGGTATTAATTGCGGGAGGCATATTCTTTAAATAATGAACTTCAATATCATTGAAATCAAAATCTAAATTTATGACTGGATCAAATAATAATCTTCCATCTTTTTTAAAAACAAATTTAGAATTAAATTCTAAATCAGATATTATTCCGTTAAATAAAGATCTATTGGTCCATGCCCTTGCGCCATTGCCTAGATTTTCAGGCCATAAAGCTTTAATAAAGCTTAAAGGCAGATCTTTTGCAGAACCATTTATTTCTAATGTATCAGAATTTTTTAAACTATTTAAACTGCCATAAAAATTAAAATGACTAATTCGGTTATCTTTTTTTTGTTTATTAGAAGATAATTTAAAGGCCACCACATTTTTTTCAAGGCTATTTAACAATACTTTTATTCTTATCTCACTATCAAGAAACAAAACCCATTCAATAGCATTAAGTTCATTTTTTAATCTACTATTAACAGTAAAAATAAGATTATTATTATTTTTATCAAATTTAAGATTAATATCATTATTAACAAAATCTATTCTTGTTAAATATTTATCTGCAAAATTTAATTTAATAATAGGATCTAATAATTTTAAATTTAAAGTTCCAAATTGAAGAAAAAATAGTAAATAAATAATGCTAAAGATAGAGAAACTTAATATTTTAGAAATTATTGATAAAAGATATTTTATTGTTTTATTCATTAACACTCATTTATAAGGAAAAAAAATGAAAAAAAAATGTAAAATTGGAGATAAGGTTCCTAAATTCAAAATACCTTTATCAGATGGAAGTTCACTTGATAGTAAAGATATAAAAGATAAAAAATATATTTTATATTTTTATCCCAAGGATAATACTCCCGGATGTACAACTGAAGCAAAAGATTTCAGCAACAAAATTAAACAATTCAAAAAATTAAACACTGAAATAATTGGAGTTTCTAAAGATAGCATAGAAACTCATAATAAATTTATTGACAAACAAGAATTGAAGATACTTCTAGCATCAGATGAGAGTGGCAAAGTCCTTGAAAAATTTGGTGTTTGGGTTGAAAAAAATATGTATGGAAGAAAATACATGGGCATTCAGCGTTCAACTTTTCTAATAAATGAGAAATCTAAAATTGAATACATATGGGAAAAGGTAAAAGTAAAAGGTCATGTTGAAGATATAATTAATAAAATTAAATCTTCTTAACTAATTTTTCTTGAAAGCGCGCTTGTTAAGAACTTATCAATTCTTCCATCCAAAACTGCTTGGGTATTTCCATCTTCAACATTTGTTCTTAAATCTTTAACCATCTGATATGGCTGCAATACATAAGACCTAATTTGATGCCCCCAACCTATTTCAGATTTGGTATCAAGAATTTCTTGAGCTTTCTCTTCCTTCTTTTGGAGCTCTAATTCATAAAGTCTTGCTCTAAGCATAGATAAAGCAGTGCTTTTATTTTTATGTTGAGATCTTTGTGATTGACATTGAACCACTATATTTGTTGGGGTATGTGTTATTCTAACGGCGCTATCGGTCGTATTAACATGTTGACCTCCCGCACCAGATGATCTGTAGGTGTCTATTCTACAATCCGATTCCTGTAAATCAACTTCGATATTATCATCAATCTCAGGATAAACCCATACACTTGCAAAACTTGTATGCCTTCTTTTTTGTGAGTCAAATGGAGAAATACGAACCAATCTATGAATCCCTGACTCGGTTTTTAACCACCCATAAGGGTTTTTACCAATCACTTTAAGCGTTGCACTTTTAATACCAGCTTCATCACCTGCACTATATTCAATAACTTCAATTTTATACCCCCTGCTTTCTCCCCATCTTGAATACATCCTTAATAGCATTTGCGCCCAATCTTGGCTTTCTGTTCCTCCAGCACCAGGATGAAATTCTAGATAAGCTGAATTAGAGTCAGCTTCACCAGAAAGCATTGATTCTATTAAAGCAAGCTCAGCATGCTCAGATAACTTATTTAAGGATGTTAAGATTTCCTCTTCAAACTCTTCAGATGATTGACTCTCGCTGTTATATAAATCTATTAATTCTGAAATTTCATCCAATTCATTTTTTATCTCTGAATAAATATTTAGAGAATTCTCTAAGTTTGATCTTTCTTGCATTATTAATTGGGCTTTTTTTTGGTCATCCCAAATATCGCCGGTTTCAATTAAATTATTAAGTTTATCTAACCTATTTTTGGAGGAATCCCAGTCAAAGATACCCCCTTAATAAATTTATATTATTCTCTATACCTTCTATATATTTTAAAAAATCATTTCGCATTTTTTTATCTTATTTAAAATATTCATTAATAGCATTAACAAATTGGCTTGATATAGATTGGAGCCAGTTCCCACTTCTTAAATTCTTTCTATCATATTCATTTGTTACAAAACCTAATTCCACTAGAACACTTGGAAACTCATCAGATTTTAACACGGCAAAGCCTGCTGAGCGAAGAGGATTATTTAGTAAAGATGTCTTAGATTTAACTCTACTAGTTAGAGTGCTTGCAAACTTAGTAGATTTAAAACGATTATCTATTAATTTTCTTTGATATTTAACAAAATCACTAGGGTTTCTAGCATTTCTTAAATAATTACCGCTGTAACTTGAACCGACCATTGCGTAAGAATTCTCAATTGCTGCAAGTTTTTCTGCTTCCTTATCTAAACCTTTATCTGAGAGGGTATATACAGATAAACCTTTAGTATTAGAGGAGCTAGAAGCATCAGCATGAATTGATATAAATAAATCAGCATTCTTACTTTTAGCAAAGCTAACCCTATCACTTAATGAAACAAAACTATCATCTTCTCTTGTAAGAAAAATACGATAATTATTATTTCTAGATAAATGTTTTTTTAATATTCTAGCAAAACGTAGAACGATGTCTTTTTCTGAAACTACCTTTGGGTAAGAAGTTCCGGGATCTTTACCGCCATGCCCAGGATCGATGACAATTGTTTTTCTTAATTTATAATTCTTATTAACCTTTTTATTCTTAATAGCGGTAATTTTTTTATTAGAAACAATATCAAAACTTAATCTTCTAATTGAACCAGAGCTCGGTTTTAAAACCTTAACATTCTTAACATTGGGAGATTCATTTAAATCAAATACTATCCTGGATGTATTAGCATTAAACTCAGCATATCTTATTCCTTCAACTACACCAGTTGCTTTGGGAAATGAAAAATCTTCACTAAACTTAACATTATATAAATCAACAACTATTCTTGAAGGATTATTAAATGCTGAGATCTCATATTTTATTAAATTATTACTATCAATAATAACTCTTATCGCTTCATTGTTTCCAGAAAACCTAATTTTTGAAATCAAAGATCTTTCACTAGAAAAAACATTTTCTGTTGCAAATAGAGCACATATTGTAAAAATAATTATCTTTTTTTTGTTAAAAATCATCATTTTTCAAGAATAATCTATTAGAAACTTGTCAAACTAAGATTAATTAATATAAAGGAGTCGTATATATGATTAAATAATTTTTTAATTTAATTATAAAAAAAGGATTTATATAGAGGATTTGTAATATCCTCCATAAACAATAAAAGCCATGAATATTTCATTAAAATATCCTGACATTAGGGAAATAATTTTTTTAATAAGAGATTATTTATTGGCATTCGGAGATTATCTAAATGACAAACGAAATTTTAATAGATGCAGTCCATCAGGAAGAAACAAGGATTGCAATAATAAAAGACAAAAGACTAGAAGACTATGATTATGAATTTGACGCTAAAAAACCTATTAGAGGAAATATTTACCTTGCCAAGGTAATAAGGGTCGAACCATCACTTCAAGCAGCATTTCTTGATTACGGAGGAAATAAAAATGCCTTCCTTCCCTTTTCAGAAATAAATCCAGATTATTATCAAATTCCTCAAGCTGATAAGGAAGAAATAAAAAATTCAAGCGGAGGAAATCTTGATGATGAAAATCAAATCTCTTCAAAAGAGGATGAGTCTGATGAGCCTGATGATGTTGGAGGTGATGAACTCGAAGAAATTGAATCAGACAGAAAAAAAAGCAAAGCAGTAAAATATAAAATTCAAGAAGTTATTAAAAAAAACCAAATCATTCTTTTGCAAATTTCTAAAGAAGAGAGAGGCAATAAAGGGGCAGCTGCAACAACTTATATATCAATTCCTGGAAGATATTGTGTCTTGATGCCAAATACACTTAAGGGCGGAGGAATTAGCAGGAGAATAAATAATCCTAAAGAACGCAAAAAGTTAAAAACTATTCTAGATAAATTAGAGGTTTCAGATGATATGGGTTTAATCATAAGAACTGCTGGAAGCAACACAACTGCAGGTGAAATTAAGAAAGATTATAACTTCTTAGTTAAGAGCTGGAACAAAATACGAGAGGACACCCTTTCAGCAAACGCACCTTCTTTAATTTATGAAAATGGAAGTGTAATTCACAGAACATTAAGAGATGTGTACACTAAAGATTTTGATAAAATCTATGTAGAAGGTGATGAAAAATACAAAGTTACTAAAGAATTAATGAAAATGATGCTGCCTAGTCATGCTAAAAAAGTGCAGAAATGGCGTGAGTCAAAACCAATTTTTCAAAAAGATAACATTCAAGATCAATTAAGCTCAATTTATGCTGAAAATGTTCCTTTAAAATCTGGTGGATCGCTTGTCATTGACCAAACTGAAGCTTTAGTAGCTATTGATGTTAACTCTGGGACATCAAAAAGAGATTATAATATTGAAGATACCGCACTAAGAACAAATTTAGAAGCTTCTAAAGAGATTGCTAGGCAACTTAAGTTAAGAGATATGGCAGGTTTAATTGTTATTGATTTTATTGATATGGAAAAATTTGCAAATCGTAGATCAATAGAAAAAAAATTAAAGGAATCCCTAAAATCTGATCGATCGCGCATCCAAGTTGGAAGAATTAGTTCTTTTGGTCTGCTTGAAATGTCTAGGCAAAGGATGAGATCTAGCATTCAAGAAAATTCTTATGAAATTTGTCCTCACTGTGATGGCAAGGGTTCTTTAAGAACGCCTGAGTCAATTGCCTTAGAAATATTAAGAGAGATCAGTGAAGCAGCAAATGATAAAAGAGCAGCTACTGTTCAAGTAGAGGTTTCTATTGAAATTCTAAACTTTATTGTAAACAATAAACGAGATGAATTATCAAAACTTGAAACTGACACAGGAATTAATTTTAAGTTAGTTGGTAATAATCAATATAGAGGAAAAGAGTGCAAGATTATTTCATTTGATATAAAAGCAAATATTCTTGGTAAAAATAAAAACACAAAAGATAAAAAACCACAGAATAAGAATCAAAAAAATTCAAAACCTAAAACTAAGAACAACCCTAACAACAAGAGTTCTTCAAATAAAAACTCAAAAAATTCTAAAAAAAAGGTTGATCACAATAAGAATGATAACAAAAAAAATATCAACAAAAACCCCAAAGAAGTAGATGAAAAAAATGTTTCAAATGAAAATGCTACAGATACAAAACAGATTAAAAAGATTAATGATAAAGCTAAAAAATCTAAGCCAATTGATAAAGTTAGAAATGAAAATTATATTGGAGCACCAGTAGCTGACTCTAAAAAGACTAAAGATAAAAAAACAGGATGGTGGAATAAGTAAAAACTTAAAATGATCAAGAAAAATAAAATATTTTTATTATTAATACACTTTTATTTAATCATTTTAGTAACACCTGATCTTAATGGAAGAGGCATTGCTAGAGATGCAGAAACAGAAATGTTTCTGTCGGAAATGACAATGCCAATTGTCAATGTAGCAAATTTAAACTCTTCCTCAGTTGATTTATATTTATTTAATGACAATAGAGTAAACGCATTTGTAACGTGTGGTCAGAAAATTTTTGTCAATACAGGGCTTATAATGGAATTTGAAGACCCTTCAATGCTTAGAGGGGTTTTAGCTCATGAAACAGGTCATATAGCCGGCGCTCATCTTGCAAGATCCGATATTGCTTTAAAAAAAGCGCAGGCACCGATGATTATAGGTTTACTCCTTGGAATTGGCGCTGCAGTTGCTGGGGGTGATAGTGATGCTGTACAGGGTATTTTACTTGGGAGTCAACAAATTGCCCAAGGTATGGTTGCTAAATATTCTCGTGGTCAGGAAGCTGCGGCTGATCAAGCAGCATTCCAATATCTTGAAAGACTTGGCCTTTCTTCAAAAGGCATGATCGATGTTCTTTATAATTTTGCCGATCAAGAAGCATTAAGCGCAAGAAATCAAAGCTCTAGAGTACGCAGTCACCCTATTTCTCGTCAAAGGATTATGGCTTTAGAGAATCAAGCAGTAAACTCAAAATTCTACAATCAAAGAGACTCATCAGAGTTAGTCTATAGATATAATATGATACGTGCAAAACTCGAGGGTTTTTTAAAGAGACCTGATGACATCATAAGAAAATATAAAAATAATGAATCTGATTACGCAATTTACGCATCTTCTGTCGCTCTATATAGAAAGGCCTTAACAAATCAAGCTATAGATCAAATAAATATATTAATTAATAAATACCCTACTAACCCTTGGTACCATGAATTAAAAGGGCAAATTCTTTATGAGTCTGGGAAAATAAGCCTTTCAATTGAACCTTATGAAAAAGCTGTTGAATTATCAACCGGTCACTCATTACTCAATATTGCTTTAGCGTCAGCCTACCTTGCGCTTAATGATAAAGAATATGATATTAAGGCACAATACTTGCTAAATAATGTAATTAAAAAGGATCAAAAAAATTCTTACGCTTGGTTCCAGTTAGCAATTGTTGAAGCAAGACTTGGCAATATTGGAAAAGCCGATTTATATTCTGCAGAAAGATATTTTGTGCTTGGGGATGTAAACTTAGCCTCATTTCATGCAAAAAGATCTAAAAATAATTTGAAAGATAATGGCCCATTATTAATGAGAGCAGAAGATATAATTTTAGATTCTGAAAACAAACAAAAGTGGAAGAAAAGATGCCCAGTATAAAAAATCTATCTATTAAATTTATTTTTCTATTAGCTGTTTTTTTTATTTTTGGTTATTCATTTAATTACCTAATAAACTCAAAAACAAATGAAAAAGAAATTAGCCATTACTTAAAAAATCATCCTGACGAAATAGAAAGCTTTATAAATCTTGCTGAAGAAATTTTAATAAACAAAAAAAATGAAATACAAAAAAATATAATTAATAAAAATAAATTATTTCTTGAAAATCAAAAATTTTATATTGGAAACCCAAACGGAACTAAAATAATTTATGAGTTTTTTGATTATAATTGTGGTTTTTGCAAAAGGGTTTTCTCTGATTTGATTGAATTAGTCTCTGAAGATGAAAACATAAAAATTGTTTTCATTGAATTACCTGTTTTAGGACAAAGCTCATTATTAGCCTCTAAGGCTGCTTATGAGGCATTTAATGAAGGAAAATATTTTGAAATGCATCAAAGATTAATTAATCATCGTGGAAAGATTACAATTGATAATATTAAAACATTTGCTGGTGAGATAAAAATTGAGCCCAATTTATTAATTGAAAATATGAATAAATTAGATATTGGATTTATTGAAGATAATTATATATTGGCTGATAAACTCGATATAAATGGAACACCTACATTTATTATAAACGACGAAGTCATTCCTGGAGCAATAGATAAAGATACAATTGTGAAATTAATCTCTTCAAACTAACATATATGATTTCCTCAAAGAGTTGACGCAATATCTAACAAAAGGTTAGATATCTTTATGATTCGTAAAAATAACAATGTCTGAAGCTATTAAAATATATGTTTTAAATGGCCCTAACTTAAACTTACTTGGAGATAGAGAGCCAGATATTTATGGAAATGTATCGTTAAAAGATATCGAAAATTCCCTAAGCAGTTATGGTAAAAAAAATAATTCTGAAATTTATTTTAAACAATCAAATCATGAAGGAGAACTAATTGAGTTTGTTCATGAAGCTTCAAAAAAGGCAAATGCAATTATTATTAATCCAGCAGGATACTCACATACATCTGTTGCTTTATTAGACGCTCTACTAGCCGCTAAAATTCCTGTAGTAGAAGTACATATATCAAATATTTTTAGAAGGGAAGATTTTAGACATAATTCATATGTTTCTAAAGCCGCAATTGGTGTTATAAGCGGTTTAGGAATTGAAGGTTATTTATATGCGCTTAAATTTCTTATGGACGAGCTAAAATAATGGAGATTTATTTTGACAAAAAATCAAATAATTGATGAAGAAATTAAACAGGCTATTAAAGAATTAACTAGCATGCTTGAGGAATTAGATTTATCTGAAATCCTAATTGAGAACGATAAATTTGGTAAAGTTAAAGTTGCAAGAAATAATTATAAACCACAAATTCCGAATGTTTCTACTAACCAGGAAAACGAAGATGATGGCGACATCAACAACGCTAATTTTATTAATGAAGATAACGAAAATATTATCAAATCTCCAATGGTAGGCACTATTTATCTTCAGCCTGAACCTGATTCTGATCCATTCATAAAAATTGGTGATAAAATTAATAAAGGACAAACATTATTGATTGTTGAAGCTATGAAAACAATGAATGATATTATTGCTGATAAAAATGGAATAATAAAAGAAATACTTGTCGAAAATGAACAGCCAGTTCAATTTGATGATCCTTTAATTATTATAGAATAAATGTTCAATAAAATTCTTATAGCTAATAGAGGTGAAATTGCTGTTAGAGTTTTAAGGGCATGCAAAGAACTTGGAGTACAGACAGTGGCTGTGTATTCCTCTGCAGATAAAAATGCAATGCATGTTAAATTAGCGGATGAAAGTGTTTGTATTGGACCTGCTTCATCATTAGAATCTTATTTAAATATTCCTGCAATAATTTCTGCTTGTGAAGTTTCTGGTGCAGATGCAGTTCATCCGGGATATGGCTTTTTATCTGAAAATTATGGTTTTGTTGAAAAACTGGAAGCACATGGTATTAAATTTATAGGTCCAAAATCTGAACATATTAAAATGATGGGCGATAAAATCTTAGCAAAAGAATCAGCAAGTAATCTTGGTCTTCCAATTATTCCTGGGTCTTCTGGGGAAATAAACAACACAAAAGAAGGTCTTGAGGTAGCAAGTGAACTTGGTTACCCAATTATTATAAAAGCTTCGTCAGGAGGTGGTGGTCGAGGAATGATAAAGGTTTTTAAAGAAGATGATTTAGATGAGTCTTTAAAAAAAGCATCTAATGAGGCTGAAAAATCTTTTAATGATAAGAGAGTTTATATTGAAAAATATTTACAAAATCCTAAACATATAGAAATACAGGTAATCGGTGATGAGTATAGCAATATAGTTCATTTAGGAGAGAGAGATTGCTCAATGCAAAGAAGAAATCAGAAATTAATTGAAGAAACTCCATCAGTTATTATAGATGATAAGAAAAGAGATGAAATTTGTAATTTAACAATTAAATCATTAAAAACAATGGGATATTGTAATGCCGGAACAGTAGAATATCTCTATGAGAACGGAAATTTTTATTTTATGGAAATGAATACCAGACTTCAAGTTGAGCATCCTGTTTCGGAAGAAATTTATAATTTTGATTTAGTAAAAGAGCAAATAAAAATTGCTGCTAAATATAAACTCTCAACTAATCAAGACACACTAAAAAGTAATGGTCATTCAATAGAGTGCAGAATAAATGCTGAAGACCCAGATAGCTTTATACCTTCACCTGGATTAATAACAAATTATCATGCTCCTAGTGGTCCCGGTGTAAGAGTAGATTCAAATTGTTATTCAGGGTTAGAGATTTCACCATATTATGATAGCTTAATAGCAAAGCTTATTATTTATGATAAAGATAGGGTTTCATGCATACAAAGATTAAAAAGAGCTCTAGATGAATTTGTAATAGATGGAATAAAAACGACTATTCCTTTTTTTCAGCGAATAATAAACCAGAAAGATTTTGAGGATGGTAGTTATGATATTAACTGGTTAGAAAATTATAAAAAGAATAATTAATTTTCTTCTACTGAAAATAAAGCCTCACCAACAAGCCCTATTAAATCAACAGATCCTTGCGTATAAAGGAGGTAATCATTTTCGCTTAAATAAATTTCACTTCCTCCAGGTTCAATTGAAATATAATTACTCCCAAGTAATCCATCCATAGTAATTTTTGCTGAACTATCATCGGGAATTTTTATTGAGTTATCAATAACCAGAGCTAACTGAGCTTCATATGTTGTCTGATTTAAAGAACTTTTAGAAACACTTCCTATCTTAATTCCAGAAAGTCTAACATCCGAACCAATTTGTATTCCATCTATTCTATTGAAGGTAGCATTTATACTATAAGTTCCTTCAGCATTATTATCTGTGATTGAAAAACTGTAAAAAAGAAATAATACAGCCAATATAATAACAATTGCTCCAATAAATGTTTCAAATATATTTGATCGCATTATATTTACTCAGGACTCCAAGGTTCATAAGTTTTTTTCAACATCTCTGGCTCATTTTTCTTTGACTCATCAGGGTTATAAGCTTCAACTGTACCAGTTGCATTTTCTTTATGTATCTTATACCAATTTGGCTTTTTGTCACTTTCATTTGGTATTTCATCGGTTCGATAATGCAACCAATCATGCCAATCAGCTGCAATTCTTGAAGCATCCATCAAGCCATTATATATAACCCATCTCTGATTCTTGTTTTTTTTATTAATATAGAAAATATTTCCATTTACATCTTTACCAACAAATTTTCCTTTAAATAAAGTTAATAATTTTGTACTTAAAGTTTGATTATTCCACCAGGTAAAAGTTTCTAAAAATAATGATTTAAGACTCATTCTACTCTTTCTTCTCGATAATCTTAATGCCAATTTCTTTAAGCTGATCTGATGATATTTCGGATGGCGCATTCATCATAAGATCTTGAGCTTGTTGATTCATAGGGAAAGCAATAACTTCTCGTATATTTTCTACACCAGCGATGAGCATTACAATTCTGTCAATACCAGGAGCAATACCACCATGAGGGGGTGCACCATAGCCAAAGGCATCGTACATCGCTCCAAAACGTTTCTTAATTTCATTGATATCATACCCAGCGATTTCAAAAGCTTTTAAAAGAATATCTTGTCTATGATTTCTTATTGCGCCAGATGACAATTCAACGCCATTACAAACGATATCATATTGAAAAGCTTTAATTTCTAATGGATCCATATTTTCTAAGGACTCTAAACCTCCTTGTGGCATAGAAAATGGATTATGAGAGAAATCTATTTTTTTTAATTCTTCATTATACTCAAACATTGGAAAATCAACTATCCAACAAAACTCGAAAGAATCTTTCTTTATCAACTCTAGCTCATTTCCAATTTTTACCCTTGCCTTGGATATAAAATCTAAGAAATTATTAGGAATTCCACAAACAAAGAAAATAGAATCGCCATCATCGAGTGAGAATTTATTTTTAATGAATTCAGTCTTTTCATCTCCAATATTTTTTGCAATTGGTCCCGACCCTTTTCCATCTTTAAAAAATATATATCCTAGGCCTGGTTGGCCCTCTTCAATGGCCCATTTATTCATTTTATCACAAAAAGCTCTTGATCCTCCTGTCTTAGAAGGAATAGCCCATACTTTTATTTTTTCATTTTTAGAAATTTGATCAGCAAAAATTTTAAAACCAGAATCAACAAATACTTCAGTGATATCATCAAGTTCAATTTCTACTCGTAAATCTGGCTTATCTGTTCCATATTTTTGAATTGATTCTGCATAAGAAATCCTCGGAAATTGTTTGTTTATAGCCATATTTTCAGAAAATTTTTCAAATACATCTCTTAGTAAAGGTTCGACTGATTCAAAAACATCCTCTTGATTAACAAAGCTCATTTCAATATCTAATTGATAGAATTCCCCAGGAGACCTGTCCGCTCTAGCATCCTCATCTCTAAAACATGGAGCAATCTGAAAATACTTATCAAAACCTGAAGTCATAAGTAGTTGTTTAAACTGCTGTGGAGCTTGGGGAAGAGCATAAAATTTACCTTGATGCACCCTTGAAGGAACCAAATAATCCCTTGCGCCTTCCGGACTGGATGCTGTCATTATTGGCGTTTGAATTTCGAGAAAATCATTTTCAATCATCTTGCTTCTAATAAAATTAATAATTTCAGATCTTAGTATTATATTTTTATGAAGAGTTTCTCTTCTTAAATCT
>PBRS01000050.1 GCA_002726005.1 Rhodobiaceae bacterium | reverse complement strand
GAGCAAATGACTTCTTAGAAAAGGAAAATATTCTTCTTGAGGAAAAAAGAAAGGAACTTGGTGTACAAGATGATATTCTTGAAATTGAAGAATTAAGTTTGAAGATGATTATTAAATTAGGCGAAAATGATGTTAAGAGTCTTGAAGATTTTGCTTATTGTTCTACAGATGATTTAGTTGGTTGGGATGAATATAAAGACGGAGTAAAACACCGTGAATTAGGTATACTTTCATCATTTGAATTGGGTGAAGATTATGCAAATGAGTTAATAATGAAGGCAAGAAAAATCATTGGCATAATTGAAGAAGATAGCGAAGAAAGTTTTGATGAAGAAACAAATGATGATCAAGATGAGATTTCGGAGAGTAATGAACTAGAAAGCAACTCAGAAGATAATTAATCTTTTAGTTAAATAATTAAGGAAAAATATATGCCTGAAGATACTAAAAAAGATAAAAAAGAGAAAACCCTCTCTCTCAAAACTAGTGCAACAACTTCTAAAAGTACAATTGGTACTAGAGGTAGAGGAAGCTCAAGAGTTTCAACGGTTGTTGTTGAATCAAAAAGAGGAAAAATTTCTAGGACAAGAAAACCAAGTGCTCCAAATATTAAAACTAGGACAAGCTCAGTTACATCAAGAAAGATTAAGGAGCCGACTGAAGACGATGTTTTTGGCAGTTTGACTGATAAGGAAAGGATTGCGAGGGAAAAAGCACTTTTAGATGCTGACACAAGAAAGAAAGATCAGGCGACTTTAGAAAAAGGAATTTCAAAACAGGGAAGTAGCAAAAAAGGGACAAAGGCTAAAGAAGTAAAAGATTCTATAGATATACCTGCAGGCGGTGAATTTGAAAAAAGTTCAAAGAAAAAAAGCTTTACTGCTAAAAAGACCGAAACTCAAAGTTCATCAGCTAGAAAAAAAGAAGTTAAGAGCGAAGATAAAGATAAAACAACAAAAAAATCTAGAAATGAACCTCAGAAAAGGAGAAAAGGAAAGCTAACTATTTCAGAAGCTTTAAATGAGAATGAAAGACAACGATCTCTTGCTTCGATAAGAAGAAGGCAAGAAAAGGCTAAAAAGAAAGCTGTTATTAGTGATTCTCCTAAAGAGAAGATATCAAGGAATGTTGTTGTGCCAGAATCAATAACTGTCCAAGAACTCTCAAATAGGATGGCGGAAAGAGGCGTTGATGTAATAAAATCTCTAATGCAACAAGGAGTTATGGTTAAGATCAATGACTTCCTTGATGCTGATACAGCTGAACTTATTGCCGAAGAATTTGGACACTCAGTAACAAGAGTTTCAGAATCTGATGTTGAGGTTGGCTTATCCTCAGAGGATGATTCTGAGGAATCAAAGAAACCTAGACCACCTGTTGTAACAATAATGGGGCATGTTGATCATGGTAAAACATCATTATTAGACTCTATAAGAGAAACGAGTATTGTTTCTGCTGAAGCTGGTGGAATTACTCAACATATTGGCGCTTATCAAATAATAAAAAAAGATAACAAGATCACCTTTATTGACACTCCCGGACATGCGGCATTTACTTCTATGAGAGCAAGAGGAGCAAAGGTTACAGATATTGTTATTCTTGTTGTTGCCGCTGACGATAGTGTCATGCCGCAAACTATAGAAGCAATTAATCATTCTAAAGAAGCAAATGTACCTATCATAATTGCAGTTAATAAGATAGATAAGCCTGAGGCCAATCCAACAAAGACCAAAAATGATCTTTTAGAGCATGAGTTAATAGTTGAAGAACTAGGCGGCGATATTCAATGTATTGAGCTTTCAGCTCAAACTAAAGAAGGAATAGAAGACTTACTAGAAGCAATTAATCTACAAGCTGAAATTCTTGATTTAAAAGCAAACCCAGATAGACAAGCCGAAGGATTTGTCATTGAATCAAAATTGGATAAGGGTCGAGGACCTGTCGTGACAACAATAATTCAAAAAGGCACATTAAAAAAAGGGGATATTGTAATTGTAGGCCAGCATTGGGGAAAAGTTAGATCCCTAATTAATGATAAAGGTGATCAAGTAAAAGAATGTTTTCCTGGGGATCCAATAGAAGTCTTAGGGTTAAATAACACACCTAATGCTGGAGATTTTCTTTCAGTAGTAGAAAATGAGGCAAGGGCAAGAGAAATAACTGAGTATAGGGAGAGACAAAATAGAAAAGAGACTCCTAATGTTCCTCAATCAAATATTGAGCAAATGTTATCAAAAATAAAAGATGAAACAAAAAAAGAATTACCAGTAATTATAAAGGCTGATGTACACGGTTCTTCTGAGGCGATAAAGGATGGAGTTCTAAATATTGGTAATGATGAAATATCATGCAGGGTTGTTCACTCTGGAGTAGGTGCAATTTCTGAGAGCGACATTTCACTTGCTGAAACATCTAACTCTATAGTTTTTGGTTTTAATGTAAGGGCCAATACTCAAGCAAAGGACTTAGCAGATAAATCTCAAATTAATATAATTTATCATTCAATAATATATGATTTACTTGATGATATAAAAAATATGTTAGAAGGAAGACTCGATCCAGAGTTGAAAGAAAACATTTTAGGAAATGCAGAGGTTTTAGAGGTATTTAAAATATCCAAGACCGGCAATATAGCAGGTTGTTTAATTAATGACGGAACAGTCAAAAAAGGTGAACACGCCAGATTAATAAGGGATGGTATTGTTGTCTACGAAGGTAAAATTTCAGAACTTAAAAGATTTAAGGATGATGTTAAAGAGGTTCAATCAGGTCAGGAATGTGGCTTAGCTTTTGATAATAATGAAGATATAAAACCGAAAGATAAAATTGAATGCTATGAAGTTAAAGAAATTAAAAAGAAAATTTAATTTTATTAATAAAAATGAACAAAAAACACTCTATTAAGCAAAAAGAGCCCTCCCAAAGGCAATTGAGAGTTCAAGAGCTTTTAAAATCTGCTCTTAATGAAATTTTAATAAGAGGTGAAAGTAAAAACTCCAAATTAGATAATCTTTTAATCACCATTACACATGTTGATGTTTCTCCCGATCTTAGAAATGCAAAATTTTATGTTATTCCTTCTGATGTTAAAAAAACAGAGAGCGTCATTAATGAGTTTAATATATCTAAAAAGATAATAAGAAAAAAAATCGTTGATAAAGTTAACTTAAAATACGCCCCAGAAATATCATTTTTTTTTGATGAAACTATTAATGAGGTTAAAAGATTAGACGAATTATTTTCTTCTGAAAAAGTGCAAAATGATACAATCACGAAGTAAGATAAAATCAAATAATAATTTTTTTTCTAGTGGTTGGATTTGTATAAACAAGCCAATGAATTTGAGTTCATTTGATGTAGTTAGGAAATTAAAGAAATTTTTTTCTATAAATAAAATTGGCCATGCCGGCACATTGGATCCTTTGGCAACAGGAATTTTACCAATTGCTTTTGGAAACGCAACTAAGACAATTCCTTATTTAGTTACCTCAAAGAAGAAGTATAGATTTACTATTTTATGGGGCATCAAGACTTCAAGTCATGATCTCGAAGGTGAAATAATTGAAAAATCTGATTCTGTACCAACAAAAAATAATATTCAAAAAATAATACATCATTTTGAAGGTGAAATTTATCAGAGACCACCAAAATATTCTGCTGTCAAAATTGAAGGTAAAAGAGCTTATACTCTTGCGAGAAAAGGTATTAATTTCGATATTAAAGAAAAAAAAGTAAAATTATATGAATTAGTAATATTGGATCATAAAAATAATAAAACTGAATTTTCAGTTACTGTTAGCAAAGGTTTCTATATAAGGTCATTAGCAAGAGATATATGTGAGAAACTAGGCGTATTAGGCGTAATTAGTAGTCTTGAAAGGTATGAATTAGGCCCTTTTTCAATAGAAAACACTTTTTCACTAGAAACGATAGAAAAATTAGTGCATAGTGCGCCAGCTGGAATGGTTGGAGGAGATCTTCTTATTCCTTTAAGTGAAGTGCTGGACGACATCCCGGCGTTACTTATAAGCAATAAAGAAGCAAAGAGAATTCAACAAGGTCAATCGTTTTGTAATGATGATTTACATAGAAATTCCAAGCTGGGAAGTGAGGTTCTCTTATTGAAGGATAAAAGGCCCATCGGACTTGCCACTGTTGGTGAAAATTCTTTCAAACCTAAGAAAGTTTTTTCTGAGGAAATTTTTAATTTAAGGAGTATTTGATGTCGATTAACACAGATAGAAAAAAGGAAATTATTAAGGATTTTGCTACTGTTGAAGGCGACACTGGATCGCCAGAAGTTCAAGTAGCTGTTTTGACAGAAAGAATTAAGAATCTTACTGAGCACTTTAAAGATCACAAAAAAGATAATCATTCAAGACAGGGCTTATTAAAGCTGGTTAATCAAAGAAGAAAAGTTTTAGACTATGTAAAGTCTAAAAATGAATCTAGATATGAAGATCTTATTAAGCGTCTTGGGTTGAGAAGATAATTTATTCTTAAGTCTACATAATTTAAATCTATCAAAATCAATATAGGAAGTATGTAATAAAATGTTTGATATTCAAAATGAAGTTTTAGAATGGGGCGGAAAAAAATTAACAATTGAAACTGGAAGGGTTGCTAGACAAGCGCATGGTTCAGTTATAGCTACATATGGTGGCACATCAGTTTTAGCAACAGTTGTTGCTGACAGAGAAGAAAAGAAAGGTTTAGATTTCTTTCCTTTGACAGTAAATTACCAAGAAAAAGCTTATGCAGCAGGTAAAATACCTGGTGGTTTTTTTAAAAGAGAAGGTAGGCCTTCAGAAAAAGAAACATTAGTTTCAAGATTAATTGATAGACCTATAAGACCTTTATTTGCGGATGGCTTTAAATGTGAAACGCAAGTTATTGCTACAGTAATAAGTTATGATACTGAAAATGATGCAGATATTGTTGCATTGATAGCATGTTCAGCCGCTTTAACTTTATCTGGCGTTCCTTTTATGGGTCCAATTGGTGCAGCTAGGGTTGGTTTCAAAGATGGTGAATATATATTAAACCCTACAAAAGAAGAAATGGAGACTTCTGATCTTGACCTGGTAGTCGCCGGAACAAAAGATGCTGTTTTAATGGTTGAGTCTGAAGCTAAAGAATTATCCGAAGAACAAATGTTAGGAGCGGTTACTTTTGGGCAAGAAAATTTTTCTCAAGTCATTGATGCTATAATTAGTTTAGCTGAGAAAGCAGCAAAAGAGCCTAGAGAATTTGAAAAAAAGGATATATCCGATATTGAGAATAAAGTAAGTTCAGCTATCAAAGATGATTTGTCAAAAGCATACAAGGAAGCAGATAAACAAAAGAGAACTGAGAAAATTGCTGAGATAAAAAAGAATCTTATATCTGAATTAGTTTCAGATAATGATGAAGATGAAGATCATAATGAATCAACAATATCATCAGCATTTAAAACGATTGAAAAAAATATTGTTAGGAATAATATTTTAGATACTGGTGAGAGAATTGATGGTCGTGATCTAGAAACGGTCAGGCCTATTCAATCTGATGTTAGTGTTTTACCCCTTACTCATGGTTCAGCTCTCTTCACAAGAGGTGAAACTCAGGCCTTAGTTGTTACAACCCTTGGAACAGGTGTTGATGAAAAATTTGTTGATGGACTAGATGAAACCTATAAAGAACGATTTATGCTTCATTATAATTTTCCTCCTTATTCAGTTGGTGAAACAGGAAGAACTGGTTTTACTGGGAGAAGAGAGATAGGTCATGGTAAATTAGCATGGAGAGCTCTTAAAGCAGTAATGCCTGAATATGATGCCTTCCCTTATACAATAAGACTTGTTTCTGAAATAACTGAATCAAATGGATCTTCATCTATGGCTACTGTTTGTGGATCTTCTTTGGCCATGATGGATGCCGGAATACCGTTGTCAAAACCAGTGGCTGGTATAGCCATGGGTCTAATTAAAGAAGATGATAGAGTTGCTGTTTTATCTGATATTCTCGGAGATGAGGACCATCTCGGAGATATGGATTTTAAAGTTGCTGGAACAAATGATGGGATTACTTCTTTGCAAATGGATATTAAGATTACTGGTATCACCAAAGATATTATGGAAACTGCCCTATCGCAGGCAAAAAATGGAAGAATTCATATTCTTGGAGAAATGGCTAAGGCTCTTGATAAGGCTAGAGATACTGTTAATTCTAATGCCCCAAGAATTGAAACAATTAATGTTCCTACAGATAAGATTAGAGAAGTAATTGGTGCTGGTGGAAAAGTTATAAGAGAAATTGTCGAAGAGAGTGGAGCAGTAGTAGATATTAATGATGATGGTATTGTTAAAATTGCTTCAAATAATGCCGAGGCCATAGAAAAAGCTTTAGAAATGATTAATTCAATTGTTGCTGAACCAGAAGTAGGGATAATTTATGAAGGAAAAGTTGTAAAAATTATGGACTTTGGTGCTTTTGTAAACTTCTTTGGAAAGAAGGATGGGCTTGTTCATATTTCACAATTGTCTACTGAAAGAGTTAATAAGGTTACAGATGTTGTTAGTGAAGGAGATATGGTCAAAGTTAAATTTGTTGGTTTTGATCGAGGAAAAGTGAAGTTATCTATGAAGAATATTGATCAAGAGACAGGAGAAGAATCAGTTAACGAGAATAAAAAAGAAGACAAAAAAGGGAATAAGGAAGAAGACAAAAAAGGGAATAAAATTAGTGGCCAAAGATGGCACGGTCGCTCAAAGAAATACGAGAAACCTCAGGAAGTTAGTCATAGAGAAAGAAGTGAGGCAGATATATTGTTTATATATATTCATTCTCCTAATTCGAGATCTTTTATACGCAAAGAACTTCGCTTAAGAGAATTAGATGATTTTGCAATTAATCATCATCGAGCAATATGGTCGTCAATAACTAACATAGAGGAGAAAAAATTTGGGTTTGAAACTTTAGAGAATATAAATCGTGGTAGTGATACCAGTAACCTATTAGCTGATGTCGATTTAATTGAAAATCTTTTAGATAACTTTCTAGTAACTAATAATGAATATTTATCTAAACTTAATCCTTTGCTAGAGG
>PBRS01000049.1 GCA_002726005.1 Rhodobiaceae bacterium | reverse complement strand
AGAAACACCGCCATCTAAATCTCTTCCAAAACACATATGAAGACCTATACCAAAAGTTAGACCCCATAAATTTTGTTGAGATTTTAGCTCTCTATCAGGATTAAAGGAATTGGCGTCTTCTCCAAATATTCCAACATCACGATTTGCCGTATACAAATCCATAACAAGAAGATCATCTTCTTTTAAATGAGTATTTTTTTCTATTTTAACTGGACATGTTGGTTTTCTCCAAGCTACAGGGCTTGCAGGATGGAGCCTCATACTTTCATGAACACATTTTTGAAGAAAGATAGGGTCATTTTTTATTTTATTAAACTTTTGTTTGTCATTGTTGATCCAGTTCGAAATTTCATGAAATGCATGCGTCATTGAGTTAGCTGTACTGTGTGAACCAGCTTGAAGATAAAATGCAATTTCTTTTTTTATAATATCATCATTTATATTTATATCATCTTCATTCATTAAGAGAACAGTGAGCACATCCCTGGGTAGCTTATCTTTTTTTATTTCGGCATTATTATATGCTGAAATTAATTTCAGTCTTTTTTCAATAGAAGGTTTTAAAAAATCTATTTCAAAAACATCCAAAGCATCTAAAACTTCTTTTTCTACAATACTTTTATCTCTTTTCGAATGTACTAATGTTGCTCCCTCGCTAAATTTTTTTACAAGAGTTAAAAGTTTATTGGTTTCATTAGGCGTTTTTTGTGTTCTATCAATTCCTGCAAAATCAGCGGTTAGGTTCATTGTTATTCTATAACCAAAGTCTATTAAATCTGCTTTTTTTGATTTTATAAATGGTTCTATTGTTTCATCTAATGTTTTTGGAAAAAGTTCCTGCTCGTAATATTTGAAATAGTCTCTTTGAAAAACTTTATGCTCTAATTTTCTTCTTTTGTGATGCTCTTCTCCATGAAGAGTTAAAAGAACCCCATCCATAATAACTTTTCCTTCATCGTAAAGGGCTTGCTTAAGATCTCTATTAACCATTGCATTTTTAATTGTTTCGTAATCAGATATCTTAAATTGGGTCAAATTTAAACCTTCTAAACATCAAAAATTATCGGATAATATCCCCAATTTGGCCTTTTTGTTTTCTCATCCATTTTTGGAGTATTGTTGGGGTCAGGTTTTGCATTGTATTCAAATAATTTATTTAAAATTAAGGCGACTGTTCCGTAATGATGGTCATTAGGATCTGTATCTTCTTTTGGAACCACACCTGCTGCAAGATTTCTACCAATGCATGAGTGCATACCTAATCCAAAAGATAGACCATATACATTTTGTCCACTTGGGGCCTCCCTATTTGGATTGAATTCTTTAGCATCTTCGCCAAACATTTCCTCATCCCTATTACAGGTATATAAATCAATAATAACCTTATCTCCTTCCTTTGCCTCTTCATTATTTGGGAGGTGAACCGGACATGTTGGTTTTCTCCAAGCAACTGGGCTTGATGGATGAAGTCTTGTGCTTTCATGAACTGCCTTTTGAACAAATATTGGATCATATATATTTTTTTTCTTATCTGGATTTTTTTCAACCCACTTAATAATTTCATGAAAGGTATGAACTAAAGAATGAATAGATGTCTGAGCACCTGCAAGCAAGTAAAACGCTATTTCTCTCATCAAAACATCATATGGCAACTGTAATTTGTCTTGATTATTCAATAATGCTGTTAGTATATCTTGGCGATTAAGAAGAACTCCTGTCGGTAATTCATTTTCATTTGAATTTTTAATTAATTCCTCACGCCTTTTTATTGAAGGACCAAGAAATTTACTTTCAAACTCTTTAAGAGCTACTTTAATTTCTTCTTTCACTTCATCCCTATCCCGAGTTGAATGCGCTAAAGTAGCTCCAGAAGCAAATATTTTTAATAACTTTATCAGCTTTTCAGTTTCTTCAGGTGATTTTTCAGGCCTATCTACACCAGAAAAATCTGCTGTTAGGTTTAATAAAACTCTGAAACCAAAATCTACTAGATCCATTTTACCTTTTTTTAAAAAAGGTTGAATAGTTTGATCTAATGTTACTGGATAAATATCGGTTTCATAAAGTCTGAAAGTTTCACGAGAAAAAACTTTATTTTCAACTTTTCTTCTTTTTCTATGATCATCTCCATGCAGACAAACTAAAACCTGATCCATAATAATTTCACCCTCATCATATAGGGCTTGCATGAGATTTTTTTCCCGATAGATCTTTATAGCATCTTCGTATTTAGTGAAGTTAAATTCTTTCATTTTTATTTTTTGGCAAGTTCCTGAGTTAAAATTCCATCAGAATAGGGTGATAATCGCCATCCTTGAGGTGGTGTAATATCTTTAATTTCTTCTTCTCTTTTTATTTCTTTACCATTTAAGAAAATGTGAGATAATTTTGTTTTGTTACCTAAGACTGTAATGTCTTTAAGTGGGTCACCATCAACAACAAGGATATCTGCTAACATTCCTTTTTCAATAGTTCCGACTTTATTTTCCATTTTAATTGATTTAGCGGCATTCTTTGTAGCACAAGTGATCGCCTCTAGGTTTGTCATACCAATATCTTTAATAAATACTTCTAACTCTCTATAGTGCCATTCTCCATAAGGAGTGATTGAAAAACCACTTTCTGTTCCACAAAGAAGAGGTACTCCAGCATCATGTATTTTTTTAAATATTTCTGCATTATCATCGATTTCTTTTTTAAAGATTTGGCGATAATCTTCTGAAGCACCTATTGCTTCGCCAAAATCAGCAAGATTTGCTTGAAATGTGAAAGTAGGCACAATTGGTGTTTTTGTCTCGCAAACTAAGTCAATTGCCTCTTCGTCCATAAAAGTGGCATGTAAAATCATATCCATGCCCGCTTTTATACAGTCTTTAACGCCTTTTGCATTCCTAACATGCCCGATTACTGGTGTTCCTAAATCATGAGCTAAATCGCAAACTAACTTAAGTTCTTCAAATGACCAGACGGAAATTTCACCTTCTTCTTTTTGATTAGGGATTAAACCTGTAACATGAATTTTAATCCAATCGACACCATTTTTAATTTGTCTCCTAACCTCAGTTACAATCTCATCTTTATTTTGAACGATCTTTGCGTAGCCTCTTAAACCCTCATCAGGAATTAGTCTTCCAGCTGTTCCACCAACAGATGTTAATAATGCATTTCCGCCAACAGACATTCTTGGTCCCTCTACATACCCACTTTTGATTGCATCTCTTAAATCAACTCCGATACTATGAAGACTATCTGGATCACAAAAACCAGTAACTCCTGCATAAAGAACTTTTTTTGCATTATATGCTGCTATAATAGCTGATAAAGCTTCTCTTCTATGAAAAAATAATTCATCATTTGAGGAGGGCTCATCGAAGGTCACATGAATATGTGCATCAATTAGTCCTGGCATTATAGTTTTACCAGCGGCATCTATTTTGATTACATCATTAGAATCGGCAAGTTTATCCGCATCTTTACCTGTTGCTTTAATGCTACATTTATCAATAAGTATGGACTCTTTTTTGGGTTTTGCTCCAGTTCCATCAATTATAATGCCGTTTTGTATAAGAGTCTTTTCTTCCATTTTTAAAACCTCTGTTGCATTATATTAGCAATTTTATACATTATTCGCGATAATTAATTAATAAGGTTTATAATTAGCTACAAATTTTCAATAAAGGCAAGATAAGCGATGACAAATTTTGAACACCCAAAATCGACAGGTTTACTTAGATCTCTTCTTCTTTTGGTTTTAATTCTTTTCGGTTTTTGGGTTCTGAATGATCAAGGGTTAGTAGGTATTGTCTTAGAGGGAGATAAAAGCCATATATCTAAAGCAATAATAAGTCTTTGGGTTATAATATCAGTTTATTGGATTTATATTTCTAGAAATATTTATTTAGAAAAATCAATTCTAGCTAACAACATTAAATCAAAAAAAATTTTATCTATTAATAAATATATACATTCGCTTAACAAGGGAGAAGACAAAGAGATATTGTTAAGAATTTTTGAGGCCGAATATGCAAAAAAACTAAGTTATGGATGGATGGCTGCAGACATATCTTTAAAATTAGGTTTATTAGGAACAGTGATTGGCTTTATTCTAATGCTCCAACCCATCTCAGAACTTAACAATACAAGTCCAGAAGAATTAAAATTAGCATTGTCTGCTATGAGCTCTGGTATGGCTGTAGCTTTATACACAACATTAACTGGTTTAATTTCAAGTATTCTTATTCGGCTTGAATTTCAAATAGCATCTGCAAATGTTGCGACACTAATTAATGAATTATCTTTTTATAAGGAAGAATGACTTGAGAGATAAAGTAATTTTTAATGATGATAACAGCGGAGACGCATTTACTGATTTATTATTTAATGCGCTTTTGGGTTTTGCTTTTATGTTTTTTATTTCATTTGCTCTAATACAAAAACCTTTAGAAGATGGAAATATTGAGTCAAAAGCAGAATTTATAATTTCGGTTGAATGGGATGATTATCATCCTGATGATGTTGATTTAATAGTTGAAGATCCAAAGGGTAATGTTGTTTATTTTCAAAACAAAGAAGATGGATTAATGCATCTTGATAGAGATGATAGAGGTACGCTTGCCGATAGAATAACGATTGATGGAAAAAATATTGAAAACCCCACAAATCAAGAAATTGTTACAATCAGAGGTATTATGGGTGGTGAATATATCGTTAATCTCTTACATTATAAGGCAAATTTTGTAGTTCCATTGAAAACTAAGGTTAAAATTGAAAAAATTAACCCAAGAGTACAAACAATATATTTTGGAGATCATTTTTTAACAAAGACTGGACATGAATTGACTGCCGTGCGCCTTTTTCTTGATGATAAAGGTAATGTTGAAGATTTAAGTTTCATAGAAAAACTTTTAATTACTAAAAGTGGGGTCCTTAAATAATGAATCCGGATTCAATTACAGTCGCTATTCTTTTTGCTCTATCCTTTTCCTTTTTATTGTTGTTTGTTTTTTACTCTCGTTTTTCTCTAACTTTCAAATTAAGTTTAATTCTTATTGCATTTTTTTTATTTATCCTCTCTTACAGCCTAATAGATGAAATGCTTGGTAAACCAAGAATAACAAGATTAGAATTTGTTGAAGGAGATAGATTTATTTATATAGCTCATGATTGCATTGAACCAAATAAGATTGAAAATACATTAGGTAAAATGTTCATCATTTATCGAAAAGAAGAGGGTAATAACTTTAATATTGTTCCTGAGATAAGTGAATTTCCTTATGATCGAAGATATTGTGAAGCATTTTCAGATGCAGAAAAATATCAAATTTATAAATTTGAAAAAGTAAACACTGAAGAATTAAATGAGTTAAATGAGACCGGTCTCGAGGAAAAGCTTAAAGAGGGAAATAAATATTATTCTGTTGATGATGAATGGATGCTCGAGTTAATAGATCCACCAATAACAAGACTACCTTCTAAAGATTAGTTTTTATTTAATTGAGCTTTTCTTTCTCTTGTTGCTACATCGACAATGTAAGAGTGAACCTCAAATACATTCTGTTCCGTTAATATATCTGAAAAACCTTTCATGCCATTATCCTCTAGCATTCCATCAAAAACTATTTTTTTGAAATTTTCATGCGTACTTTCACTCATATATCTTAAATCAGAGATAGTTTTGCCATGGACACCACTTCCATGACAAATAGCACAGTAATTTGCATATATATCTAAACCAGCATTTATATTATCAAGACTAGCGTTTAATATTGGTTGCTGAGGAATTGTCAGATCTCTCTCAGGTAAGGCCTCAATTTTAGATTTTCCACCTAACTTGAATGTTAATAGTTTTCCATAATTACCATATTTAATTGATGCTAATTTACCTTCCCATTCACCAAAATTATCTCCAAGAAAATTACTTGCTCCTCCATCACCAGCTAAAATACTAATATATTGTTGTCCATCAATCATATATGTAACTGGAGGTGCCATGATTCCTATCCATGTATTTCTTGACCATAGTAATTCACCATTTTCTGCATTATAAGCTTCAAAGAAACCTGAACCATTGCCCTGAAAAACTAAATTTCCTGCAGTTGTAAGAGGGCCTCCATTCCAAAATTGTTCATGTTTTACTTTCCATTTAGTTTCACCAGTTAAAGGATCAAAGGCAATAAGTTCACCTGTGATAGGAGGAATACTCTCGCCATCAGACATATCTGGAACTGTTTGAAATAAATTAAATTCAGTACCAGTATTTACTGTTCCAGGTTGCATTTTAAATAAGCCAGTTTCTGCAAATGACTCCTTTACTTTATGAACTGCTGCAATTTCCATAATTGGTATAAAAACTATTTTTTGTTTGGGATCGTAAGACATAGCTTGCCAGCCATGCCCTCCAAAAGTTCCAGGTAACATCCAAACTGCTTTTTCATAGTAGTCTTTATCAGGATTAAGAACAGGCCTTCCTGTTTCTAGATCAACATGAGTAGCCCAATTTGTCCTTACATAGTTATTAGCCCGGAGAAGTTCACCAGTTTTTCTATCGATAACATAAAAGAAACCATTTTTTGGCGCTTGCATTAAGACTTTTCTGTTTGTGCCATCAATCTCAAGATCAGCCAGCATAATATCTTGGGTAGCTGTATAATCCCACCTTTCCTCAGGTGTTGTTTGATAATACCAATTCATTTTTCCGGTATCAGCATCTAATGCGACAATTGAAGAAAGGAATAAATTATCACCACCCCCAGGAGATCTTATTTGTTGATTCCAGGGAGAGCCGTTACCGGTCCCAATATATAGCTGATTAAATTCGGGATCATAGACTATTGAATTCCATACAGTTCCACCACCACCCATTGTCCACCATTGCCCTGTCCAAGTTTTTGCTGCCATTTCTAGTTCAGTGTGTTCGAATGGTAATGAAGGATCGCCAGGAACAGTAAAAAAGCGCCATTTCAAACTACCATCATTTGTATTGTAAGCTGATACATAGCCTCTAACTCCGCCCATATCAGCACCGCCATTTCCAATATAAACCAAACCATTTGCTACCCTTGGTGCGCCAGTAATAGTGTAATCTTTATCCGTATCAATAAGGGTATTTATTTCCCAAAATAGCTTTCCTGTTTTTGCATCTAAACTAATAAGGCGTCCATCAATAGTTCCAAAATATACTTTTCCTTCCCATACAGCGACACCTCTATTGACAACATCACAGCAGACTTTACGCGCCCAACTTCTTGGAACATTTGGATCATAAACCCATAATTCTTCACCAGTTCTAGCATCAACTGCATGAATAACACTCCATGTGCTGGACACAAACATTATACCATTGTCTACTATAGGTGTTGCTTCAAGACCTCGAGTTGTGCCCATATCTAATGACCATTCTAATT
>PBRS01000048.1 GCA_002726005.1 Rhodobiaceae bacterium | reverse complement strand
TGAGGTTCACTAATTACATCTCCTGGAAAAACAGATAAGAATGTATTTCTGACAGAAAAAATAACAAAGAAGAAAACAAAAAAATAAAGTGCAATTCTTAGTCTTTCTTTTCCAATTGCTACAGGGTTCTTTGATAAAGAAAATTTATTAACCTTCTGATCATTGATCAATAGGTGTTGAATATCATCCCCAACAATTATTTTATTATATGCTTTTGATTTAGACATCTTAATTAACCTCATCTTTACTTTGAGAATTAATTAAAATCTGATTACCTGTAACTGGTTTCAGGTTTAGGCTTTTAGAATATCTGTTTGCTAATTTCTCTAAATTCTTTGGACTTGTTATTATAGCCCATTCCGTAATTAACTGAGTTTCATTATTCTGTTCATCTAAAATCTCATTTTCAATTTTATAAATTTTCTTTTCTAATTTAATGACATCATAACTAACATTGTAATGATAGATATTAATCATCAAAAAAATTATAAGGCTAAAAAATGAAATTATTCTTAGCATTCTATACCTCCATAATTAATAAAATTATGGGATGATTTTGATTGGTTAAATGTAAGCGATGACCTAAAAACCCACCTTAACTTTGCTGATCTAGATCTTCGATTTTTCTTAATCTCGCCTTCAGATGGCTTTATTACTTTTCTGTTTTTAAATACAAAAGTATTATCGGGATTTTTAGGATCGTATTTTTTTAAAGATATCGAATTTTCTTTAATAAAGTTTTTTACAATTCTATCTTCAAGAGAATGGAAAGAAATAATCACTAATTTTCCTTTCTCAGAAAGAACTCTCTCAGAAGAAATCAATGCTTCATATAGATCCTTAAGCTCATTGTTAATATATATTCTTAATGCTTGAAAAGTTTTAGTAGAAGGATGTATTTTTCTATTTTTTACTTTTTTTACATTTAAAATTATTTCATTTAAATCAAATGTAGTTTTGATTTTCTTAATTCTTCTTTTATTGACAATTGCCTTTGCAATTTTTCTTGAGCTTCTTTCTTCACCAAAATAAAAAATTATATCCGCTAAAGAACTTTCACTTAATGAGTTTATTATATCATATACCGTTTCTCCGGTCTGAGTCATACGCATATCTAAAGGTGCATCAAATTGAAAGGAAAACCCTCTTTCGGGTGTTTCTAGTTGCATTGAAGAGGTTCCTAAATCTAGTAAAATTCCATCAATTTTGTTAATCCCTATGGAGTGAAGGTGTTGAGATAAATCGCCAAAGCTTCCATTAATTGATAAAAATTTATTACCATATTGCTTTTCAAGATCTCTACATAACTCAATTGCAGTTGGATCTTTATCAATTCCAACAACTCTACAATCTGCACTTTCTAAAATTTTTCTTGAATGACCTCCTGCCCCTAAAGTTCCATCTAGATATACACAGCCGTCAGAAGGATTGAGTATTGAAAGAACTTCTTCACACATTACAGGTTTATGTTGAAGCTCTTTGTTTGACATCACTCATCAACCTGAGAATTTTTTGAAAAATTAACGGATGGACCTATCAAATCTCTATTTTGAAGTGCCTTTATTCTAGCATCATTTTTAAAGCTCTCAAAAGCAGATGGTTCCCACATTTGAAATTTTTGCCCTATACCAGCAAATGTTACTCTATCTTTTAATCCCGCGTGCTTAATTAAAGAGCCAGGCAGAGAGACTCTTCCGTCCTGATCATAGTTAAGTTGATATGTCTCTGAAAAAAGGGCAGTGGCTAATGCATCAGTTTCTTCTGCAAAGAGCTGCATTTTTTCTATACTTTGGGCGATTTGATTAATTAGGGACTCGCCCCCTCCATCAATGGATTGAGTTGTAAATGACGGATATAAATAAACTCCAGCAAATCCTTGGTTTTCAAGAACCGATCTAAATTGAGATGGAATTGAAACTCTTCCCTTAGCATCAATCTTGTTGACTGTATTTGACAAAAAAATATTCATTCATAATCCTATTAAACACACGCATTGCGTTATATTATGGGTTAACATGGGATTATATGGGAGTCAATGGTAAAAAGTGGATAATATATTAAAAATTATGGTTTTATGTGGATAACTTTTTGTTGGAATTCATTGAAATAATATATTTTTTTGTCAGATGGCTTATAAGCCGGGTTCTGTATCCACAAAGTGGTGATGATCATTCATCTTGGATTTATGTCGCCATAAATCTCTAGCAACCTACCCGAATAGTATAAAAAGAGACGTTTATATCACTATTCCTATTTGGTTTTGCTCCCAGTGGGGTTTACCTTGCCAAATATGTTACCATATTTGCGGTGCGCTCTTACCACACCTTTTCACCCTTACCAAAATGGCGGTATATTTTCTGTGGCACTTTCCCTGAGGTCGCCCTCGCCGGGCATTACCCGGCACTGTGTCTCTTGGAGCCCGGACTTTCCTCACATAAAAGTGCGATCATCCAGCCATCTGACTGTTTTTTTCTATTAAAAAACAATAATTTGGTCAAGAAATAATCTTAAGCTTTTGCACTTGATCTCGAATTGAGTCTCTCATAATAATTTTTAAGATTAATGCAGTCCTCAGGAATATCAATTTTTGGCCATTTAGCAAAATCAAAACAAATGAGCGCAGAAATATCGGCAATAGTATATTTGTTTAGACATATAAACTCTTTATCTTGCATTTGCTTGTCAAACCACCGAAGCATTTTTATAACTCTAGGACGACTTGCTTCTGACCATTCTTTGACTTGATCTTCCAAAGCAGCCATTGCAGGATGTCCATGTCTATAGGTATTAGCAATACTTATCATAAGTAATAACTCTAATCTTCTTTGCCACATTTCAATAACAGCTATTTCCTCTGGATTACTTCCCATTAAACTTGGCTCTGGGTGTAAAGCCTCAAAATACCTACAAATAGCTATAGATTCAGTTATACATGTTCCGTCATCTAACTTTAAAGTGGGTACTTGGGATAGAGGGCTTAATTTTTTATAATCCTCTTTTTTATGCTCTCCATTCATAATATCAATTTGTTTTGTTGGAACCTCTATTCCTTTTTCATGTAGAAATACTCTTACTCTTCTTGGGTTTGGCGCTGGAATAAAATCGTATAAAATCATCTAAACCTCTTTTTAAAAATTTATTAATTCATTGTATTAAGAAAATTTAACTTGACCATAAGTTTTTCAAAATATTAAGAGTATATATATTCATTATGGAGGATAAAATGACAATAAGCTTCAAAGATAAAGTTGTGATTGTAACTGGAGCAGGAGGTGGGCTGGGTAGAAGCCACTCTCTAGAATTTGCAAAAAGAGGAGCAAAAGTTGTTGTAAATGATCTTGGAGGATCTGTTGATGGATCAGGAGGTTCATCTGATGCAGCCAATAATGTTGTAAAAGAAATCACTGAAGCAGGAGGAGTAGCTATCCCAAACGGTTCATCTGTAACTGATGATGATGGTGTAAAAAATATGATTGATCAAACAATGGATGAATTTGGTCGAATAGATATACTTATAAATAACGCAGGAATATTAAGGGACAGATCTTTTACTAAAATGACTATAGAAGATTTTACCCTTGTAACAGATATTCATTTAATGGGATCAGTCAAACCTACAAAGATGGTTTGGGAAATTATGAAAGAACAAAATTATGGAAGAATTTTAGTTACCACTTCATCTACAGGTTTATATGGAAACTTTGGCCAGTCAAATTACGGTGCTGCAAAACTTGGTGTTGTAGGGTTTGTAAATACACTTAAACTTGAAGGGCAAAAATATAATATTAATTGCAATGTTTTATGTCCGGTAGCATACACTAGAATGACAGAAAATCTTATGCCTCCTGAAGCTGAACAACTTTTAACACCGAGTAGCGTTACTCCTGCAGTTATTTATTTATCAAGTGAGAATGGTCCAACTGGAACAATTTTATGTGCTGGTGCTGGTGTTTATTCTGTTGCTAAAATAATGGAAAGTGATGGAGAAAACCTTGGTTTAGAAGCATCGGCCGAAGATCTAGAAAAAAACTGGGATAAAATCTCTGACTTCTCTGAAGCTAAGCCATTCTTTAATGGCGGAGAACAAACTGGTAAAGTATTAGAAAAAGCAATGAAAGGAATTTAGTTGGATATCAACTACTCAAATCCAGTAAATTTTAAACTTAAAGATTATGACGAAAAACCTGAAATATATGATTTAGGTTTTAGGGAGTATGATGCACGTTGGTTATATCCTGAACAAATTAATTTAGCTGGCGTTCAAAAAATTGGACTAGGTTTAGGAAAGCTTATTAAGCAATCTAATAATAATAGTAAAATTTCTGTAGGACATGATTTTAGATCGTATTCTGAAGAAATAAAAGAGGCCCTTATTGGAGGATTAATAGCCTCTGGAGTTGATGTTTATGATGTAGGCTTAACAATTTCTCCTGGCGCTTATTTTTCTCAATATTTTCTCGACTGTGATAATGTTGCGATGGTTACAGCTAGTCACAACCCTAATGGTTGGACTGGAATAAAAATGGGAAATGAAAAGACTCTTACCTTTGGTCCAGATCTAATTAATAATTTAAAAAAGGTTATAGAGGATAAAGATAATATTTCAAATAAGCCTGGAAACTATATTTTCAGAAATATTAATAATGAATATCTCGCAGATCTTATTTCAAAATATAAAGTAAATAGAAAAATTAAAGCTGTAGTAGCATGTGGGAATGGGACAGCAGGTCTATTCGCGCCTAATGCTCTTAGTTTATTAGGTGTTGAGGTTATTCCGCTGCATTGTGATTTAGATAGCTCATTTCCGAATTATAATCCTAATCCTGAAGATTTAATAATGCTAAAAGATTTAGGAAAACATGTTTTAGAAAATAATGCAGATATAGGTTTTGCATTTGACGGTGATGGAGATCGCGTAGGTGTAGTTGATAATAACGGACAAGAAATATTTGCAGATAAAATTGGGTTACTAATTGCTAGAAATTTATGCTTGAAAAATTCAAATTCAAAATTTGTAATTGATGTTAAGTCTACCTCTCTTTTTCTGACTGATGAAATTCTTAAAAAGAATAATTCTGAAGTTGTGTTTTGGAAAACTGGTCACAGCTATATTAAAAGAAAAACAAATGAGATAAATGCTACTGCTGGTTTTGAAAGATCCGGCCATTTCTTTTTCAATAAACCCATAGGCAGGGGGTATGATGATGGTATTTTGTCGGCACTTGAAATTCTAAAAATATTAGACAACAACAAAAATAAAAAACTTAATAATTTATATAATGAACTTCCTACCACTTTTTCTTCACCAACTATGTCTCCAAAATGCCCTGAAGAAAGTAAGTATGATGTTATAGAAAAAATAGAAAAGATTTTTCAAAATAAAATGAAAAACAAAGAACTTTTAGCAGGACAAAAAATACTATCTATTTTAACTGTAAATGGAGTTAGGGTTCATCTAGAGGATGGCTCATGGTGTTTAGTAAGGGCATCATCGAATTCACCAAATCTTGTTGTTGTGTGTGAAAGCACTATATCCGAGGTTAGAATGAAAGAAGTATTTCATTCTCTTAATAGTGAATTAATAAAATTTGAAGAAATTGGTGATTATGATCAGATGATTTAAAAAAGCTCTAGATACATCCTTATTGATGTAAAAAGTAAAAAAATTGCAAATAATCTGGTTAATGTTTTCTTAGGGAGTGAGTGTGCGTATTTTGCTCCAAGAGGAGCTGAGAGAGCAGCTAAAGGAGCTATTAATATTAAACCTAATAAATTTACATAGCCAAATGAACCGGGGGGTAAATCAGCTACAAAGAGACCAGTAATGATGAAAAATAATGTTCCTGGTATAGATAGAAAAAAACCCAACCCGGCTGAAGTTCCTACAGCTTTATGAATAGGAACTCCATATAATGACATGATACTTACATTAAATGTTCCACCTCCAATACCAAGCATGGATGAAAATGAACCAACTAATAGAGGAATATTGTAACTAAAAAAACCAGACGGCAATTGATTTCCTAGTCTTAAATTATCATTTTGAGTTAATAAATGAATACAAACCAATAGAGCAATTGTTGCAAAAAATAATGTCAAATAAAAACCAGATATTAAACCGGCAATAGTTGCGCCAATAGCAGATCCTATTAGAGTTGGTATTATCCATTTTTTTATAATTGAGAAATCAACTGCTTTATTCTTTTTATGCGCTACATAAGAACGCCATCCCGTTGGTATGATGATAGCAAGAGATGTTGCTACAGAAACATGCATTATAATTTCGTTTGAAAAACCAAGAGATGATAATACATGATAAAGAATTGGAACAATTATTATTCCTCCACCAACACCTAAAAGACCCGCTATAAAGCCAGATAATAATCCTGAAAGTATTAAAGCAAAGATAAAAGGTAGCAGGCCAATACCGTTGTAATACATTAGGCCACCTCTTTTTGAATTTCTTCAATTTTAATTAATGCTTCTTTAATAACATTTATATCCTGTTTTCTTTTTGGTGCATTCTCTGATAAATGACTCCTCCAAAACTTTGCTCCCTTAACTCCATGAAAAAGACCTAGCATATGTCTTGTTATATGATTTATGTATGCCCCTTTTGCAATTTCAGATTCAATATAAGGTATCATTTCTCTAACAATATCAAATCTAGAATGGTCATTTTTTCTATCTTCATAAAAAACATGATCTACATTTGTTAATAAAAATGGATCTGTATACGCTGCTCTTCCCATCATAACGCCATCTGGATCGTTTTGATTAAAATTTAATTCCTTTTTACCTTGCTCAATTGAATTAATGCCTCCATTCAAAACTAAATTTAATTCTGGCCATTTTCTTTTTATTAATCTCACTAAATCATAATCTAAAGGAGGAATTTCTCTATTTTTCTTAGGATCAAGCCCATTTAGAATTGCCTTCCTTGCGTGTATAATAATTGTTTTAATTCCAATTGCTTCTAATCTTTCAATCATTTTTGGAAGAACTTCATAAGGATCATCATCATCCAGACCAACTCTGCATTTAACCGTGACAGGAATATTTACCGAATTCATCATTGATGTTAAGCAAGCCTCTACTATGTCTAAATCATTCATTAAACATGCTCCAAAGTTTCCTTCTTGAACCCTTTTAGATGGACAACCAAGATTAAAATTAATCTCATCATAGCCATAATCTTCACCGCATTTGGCTGAATATGACAAATTTTTAGGGTTACTTCCTGCTATTTGAAGCGCTACTGAATGCTCGGACTCATCAAATTTTAAAAAAAAGTCTTTATCACCATAAACAATTGCATCAGAAACAACCATTTCACTGTATAAAAAAGCCTTTTTAGTTAACTTTCTAAAGAAATAACGACAATGCCTATCTGTGTAATCAATCATTGGCGCTATGCAAAATTTATGCGGTATCATTAAAATCTCGTTTAAAAACATTTATTTATTAACATATTTTTATTATTTTAGCTTGCGATTACAAACTTTAAGTTTAAATTGCAATTTATTCAGCAATTTTATGGTTTTTTTATCATACGAATCGTTGGATAAACAAAAAAAATCTGGGGAGATTAATAATGAAATTTTTAACTAAGTCTTTGTTAATGTTTGCTCTTATTTTGACTATGAATTTAAATGTTCAAGCTCAGGAAAGCGCTCCATCGTTAGCAATTGAAGAAATAATTGTTACAGCAAGAAAAAAGGAAGAGTCAATTCAAGATGTTCCTATGGCTGTTACAGCTATTACTGATCAATTAGGTGAAAGCAGTGTAAGAAGAATAGAAGATATTCAAGCATTTGCTCCTAACCTATATATTAATAGAACACCTGGTATTGCGAGTGGTGCTGCTATTACTATTAGAGGTGTAGCCTCTCTTGAAAGTGATAAAAGTTATGAGCCATCAATTGGTGTTGTAATGGACGGAATGTTTTTAGGTACATCAAGTGGTGTACTTTTAGATAATTTCGATATTGAAAGAATTGAGGTTCTTCGTGGACCACAAGGAACATTATTCGGAAAAAACACTACTGGCGGTATTCTTAATGTTATCAGAACACCTGTTTCTTTAAATGAGATAGGTTTTGATGCAAGTCTAACAGTAGGTGATTTTGGAAGACAGGATCTTAAAACTGTTATTCAAGTTCCTATCATTGAAGATCAATTGGGTGTAAAAATATTTGCAGCAAATATTGAACATGATGGTCATGTATATAATACATATCTTGATAGACATGCGGGTGGTGATGATAAATTAAATTATGGTTTTACTGTTCTTTGGGAGCCTAATGATCAATTAAGCATAAAACTTCACCATGAAATTATGGAAGATAAAAGTGAGCAAGGTGTTTATGTAAATAGAAACCCAGTGGGTATTCTAGCATGTACAATTCATCAAATTGGTTTCGATCCTAATGAAGGTTGTGAAAAAGATGCTAATGATGGACCCGATACAGTTGAGTCCGATGGATCTAATTTTAGTGACAATGAATATGAGTCAACTATCTTAACTGTAAATTATGATACCGAAAATTTCCTTTATACATATATTTACGGTATGAGGGATATGGATGAACAAAATATGCAGGACTTTGATGGAGCTGCAGTTCGTATGTTAAGAATGAATTACTTTAATGATTGGGAACAAACAAGTCATGAGTTTAGAGTAACTTCACAATTTTCAGATAAAGTTCAATTCATTGCTGGTGTTTAT
>PBRS01000047.1 GCA_002726005.1 Rhodobiaceae bacterium | reverse complement strand
TGGCATTTTGCAACCTCACAAAAAGGTCTATCAAAGAATGCAATAAATCATTGGAATGAAAGATCAGACCATAGTTCTTGGTATGCTAGAAGAATTAGAGAAAAACTTATTAGTGAAGTAAAGCAATCTTCGGAAAGGGGCTTACTTTACATTAAAACACTTGTTGCTGCCGCACCTTTATTCGGTTTACTTGGAACGGTAACTGGGATGGTGGAAGTTTTTGATGTTATGGCTATCACAGGCTCCTCAAATGCCCGCGCAATGGCGGCTGGAATATCAAAAGCGACTCTTCCTACTATGTCAGGCATGGTTGCGTCTTTATCTGGTTTATTTTTTATTGCACAATTAGAGTCTAGATCAAAAAGAGAGATTTCCTATGTTGAAGATAATTTATCTTTATCTTAACATTTGAATATTAGGAGAAAAAAATGAGAAGAAGACAGAGATTAGATGAAGAAAGTGAAATCAATATAACACCTTTACTAGATATTGTTTTCATAATGCTTATTTTCTTCATTGTTACTGCAACATTTGTTAAGGAGTCTGGAATTGATGTTACCCGTCCTGACTCTGAAACCGCTCAACAGCAAAATAGAGTGGGTATATTAATAGCAATTAGTGACAAAAATGAAGTTTGGATTAATAGAAGGTTAGTTGATATGGATGCTGTTCAAGCTAATGTTGAAAAACTTCATGCAGAGAATCCACAAGGCGGAGCCGTAATTCAAGCTGATGAAAGATCAGAAGTTGGTTTGATGGTTGAAGTTATTGATGCAGTAAGGTTAGCTGGAGTAGAGCAATATTCAATTGCCGCATCTGAGAAAAATTAATTGGTGTTAACTTGTTAGAACTTATAAATAAAATAAAATTTTATATTAATAAAGCTCAAGATATTGAGATTGCAGGCTATTCATTGAAAGAGTTAGATAGCAGAGTTACCGCTATTCCATTGGCAGCAATAGTGACTGTCTTTTTATTTTTGGTTATGCAGGCCTTAGTTACAAGTAATGAGTATGACATTGGTGATGAAGGTGTAAATATTAATATAAGTTTTTTAAGACAACTTCAGGATACTGAAACTCAAACAGCTAAGAAAAAACCAAATAGACCTGAGCAAGAACAAGAACCTGATCCTCCAGATATGGACATTCCAGAAACACCAAGACCTGAAATGTCAGCTGAAAGCGTCACAACACCAGAATTTGGTGGTCCTGCTTTTGGTTCTTTTGCAGCCTCAACAGATGCAGATGTGCTACCTATTGTTAAAGTTCCACCTCAATACCCTAGAAGAGCTACACAAAGAGGAATTGAAGGTTGGGTCCTAGTAGAATTTACTATTACTCCTAGTGGCGCTGTAACAAACCCTGTTGTTGTTGATGCAGAGCCCCCAGGTATTTTTAATCGTTCTGCTTTAAGAACTATCGTTAAATGGAAATATAAACCAAGAATTTTAGATGGAAAGGCTGTACCCAGACCTGGAGTACAACACTTAATTACTTATGAGTTGGAAGATGCTAGATAATTTAAAAATATATATTAAACATTTTATATTTGTTTTTGTAATATTCTCATTGGCCTTGCCAGCGACAATTACAATTTCTGGATTGTTTTCTGATACAGTTTATGCTCAGAAAAAGAAAGAAAGAAGAAAGCCTCCTAAAGCCAAAAGAACACAAACAATGAGTAAGAAGGTTGGTGCAGAATTTATTAAGGCACAGGAAGCATTAGGCGAAGATCTACCTGATAGAGCTTTTGATATTTTAAGTAATCTTCTGAGAAGAGATGATTTAAGACCTTTTGAACAAGCTCAAATTATTAGACTTCAAGCTTATGTGTTTGCGGAAAAAGAAGATTACGATAAAGCGCTAGATTACCTTGAGCGTGTTTTTTCATTAAATGCACTTCAACCGCAGGATCAACTTGATTTACAATTTCAGATTGCTCAACTTTATCTCGCAACAGATAAATGGAACGAAGGACATGATCAATTACTAAGATGGTTCAAAAACGCTGAGGAAATGGGCTTTCCTCCTGGACCATCTGCACACGCTTTATTAGCGCAAATTTATCTTTATTTTGCTTCGGAAACTGAAAGAGATTCACCTGAAGAAAAACAATATTATAGAAAAGCCGAACCGCATGCAGAAAAAGCTGTATTATCAGCAGCGGAGCCAAGAGAGAATTGGTATCAAATATATCTATCAATCTTATTATTTGATGACAGGTATGAAGAGTCTGTTCCGATTCTTGAAGCTATGGTTTATAGGTTTCCAGATAAAAAGAATTACTATAGACAACTAGCAGCGCTCTATGCCGAATTAAAAAGAGAAGACGATTCTTTTCATATTCAACAGATCATGTTTTCAAAAGATATGCTTGAAAAACATGATGAGTTATTAAGGATTTCACAATTATACTTATTTTATGAAGTACCTTATAAAGCCGCTCTTATTCTCGAAAAAGAATTAGAAAGCGGAAGAATTAAAGATGAAGAAAAAAATTGGGAACAATTAGCTAATGCTTGGTTATCAGCAAGAGAATGGAAAAGAGCCATTCCACCTTTAAAAAAAGCTGCTGAAATGTCTGAAGATGGAGAGTTGTTCTTAAGGTTAGGTCAAACTTTTATGCAAGAGGAAGATTGGAAAGAGGCTGAAGAGTATATTAAATATGCTATTAAAAAAGGTGACCTAGACAATCCTGGCAGGGCATGGCTTCTTCTTGGTATTACAAGAAATAAAAAAGGCATTAAATATGAGAATTCTGCATTATTTGCCTTCAAAAGGTCTACTGGTTATGAGGATATGGAAGCCGATGCTAGAAGATGGGTTAAGGTTATAGAATCAAAGCAGGCTAGAAGAGAAGCCGATAGACTTGCAGCAGAAGCAGCAGAAGCCGAACTAGCTGACGATAGTATTTATTTCAATTAATTTATAATATAGCATCAAGGTATTTTATAATAGGCGGGCCGTCTAAGCATTCGCCTATTTCTTTTCCTGCTGACCTAAAGTGATCACTTTTTCCATGTGCGTCGACACTTTCTTGATCTTTATAATGTTCTAATACTAGATAAGTATTTTCATTTTCTCTATCTTTTGCTACCTGATAAAAAATATTTCCCTCTTCATTAGAACGAACATCTTTACTAAGTTTTTTGAATATAGTTTCAAAATCTTGAGCTTTATCTGCTTTAACTTTTAAAGTTGCTAATACACATACCATTTATTTCTCCTTAAGCTGTATTTCTAGATTGTATTTCGATAAGTTTTTTTAAGATTTTTCTGTTTTCATTACCTAATTTTATATTGTGAGAATAAAGAATGCTAATTTGATCCAATGTTTTATTTATTTGTTTTTCTGCTCCTTTAAGCAAAGAAATATGTTTTTCTTCTCTTTCTCTATAAATCTTAAGCTCTTCTTCTTGTCTTTCTATAAAATTTGCTGCCTGACTTAAGAGCATCTTTATATCATCATGAAGTACAATTTCATGTTCATGCTCTTGTTGCGCTAATTCAGTTGTTTTGATTTCTTTGATTATGCCTTTTAATGACTCCTCACCAATAAGCAAATTCCCACCTTCGGTTTCAACAGCGTCAAGCCTTCCTTCATGAATAAGATCACGAAGCTCTTCAGGATCTATGCCAACTTTTCTAGCAGCAGATGCCAATGTTAAGACTTTTTCTTTATTATCCATGTATTATTTTCTAGTCCTTTTTTTTATCATTGGTTTCTCTATAATCACCATATTTAGTATCTCTATCTGACAGAGCTTTTGTTAAGCCTTCCTCAGCAACCATTTTAAAGAAATTTCTTGCAGACTTTGTATGCATCGATAGTTGCTGTAATTCTGTACCAGCTCTTAAAGCTGACCTAATGCCCATCATCTCCATTTGTCTATGAACAGCTCTTTTATTAATTTGCTGAACATCTTGGGGTATCTTGGCAACATTTTCTGCAATTTTTAAAACTTCTTCTTCAAGTTTTTCTTCAGGAAAGGAAAGGTTTGCAAAACCACATTCAACTGCGTCATGACCTGACATTGAATTTCCTGTTAACATAAGTTCCATAGCTTTTCTCATTCCAACAATCCAAGGAAAGAATTGGTTATCTGGAGGTGATATATTTCTAACAACTGGATACCCTATTTTTGCATTATCAGCCACATACACTAAATCACATGATTGAGCTAATTCTGTACCGCCAGCAAGACAATACCCATGAACTTGTGCAATAACTGGCTTTGCTAAATCCCAAATCTTAAAACATCCATCAACTACATGTCTTGGCCAGTGCCCAAGACCACCAGCGGAATAATATGGATCTTCATCATCATCCGATCTTTTTAAATCATAACCTGCTGAAAAACTCTCACCAGAACCTCTGATTATGGTTACACTAACCTCTTCATTTAAGTCATTGCCTTCTAAAACTTGAAATAACTCTGTCCTTAATTCTGCTGAAAGAGAATTTCTTTGCTTAGGTCTATTAAGAGTAATTCTTGATATTCCATCTTGAGGTAAATCAACAATAATTGAATTATATTTAGACAAATTCTTCTCCTTTATTCCTAGCTCAGATCAAAATCTTATCACATTTATAAAATTTGTTTCTATTAAATAAATAAAATTAATCATTAATTAATATGTAGTTCATTTTAGTTTTTTTATGGATTCTGTAGTTAAAATCATTAAGGGTTTTTATTAAATCGCTATCCCATAAATTATCATTACGCTCTATAATAATTATTTTAGGAAAGAGTTTTTTATTCTCGTCCTTTAGAAAAGGAATAAGAACTTTTTCTTCGTTACCTTCTACATCGATTTTAAGAGCTGATATTTTATTAATACCTTCATCTTTTAGAAAGGTGATAAGGTTTTTACCTATGACTTTTATTTGTCCATCATCAGAAATCACTGTCTGACCAAGATTATTATCGTTTGTTTTTAAATTAAATTCTTCATTTTTATCCATAATTGCCAAATTATGAATTTTTATTGGAAAATCTTTGTTTAAAGATGTGTTGAATTGCAATCTTTTAAATAAATTTGGGTGCGGCTCAATACTATGAATTTCTGTATTAATAAAATCTTTATACCTTGATCCAACAGAAAGTGAATATAAGCCGACATTAGATCCAATATCTATAAAAATTGAACCATCTTCTGAAGAACTGGAAATGAAATTCCTTTCAAAGCTTTCAAATATTTGTGGTGAAAAAAGAGCTCTTTTTTCACAGATATTTCCTTTAGTATATAGTCTTGTTTGACTATGAAATAGCTCTGTATCAATGCATTCTCCAGAGAAATTCAACGCCACTCTCCTTAAAAAAAATATAAGCCTTTTAGAAAACCAGTTTTTCCCTAATGATCTAGTTATTTTAATAATTAGATCGACTAACAATGAGGGTTTATGAGCACCAAATTCAGAAATATTATCAATGTACATATTTTCCTCTGCTAGAAAGTTATGATATGTGCTAACTAGTTAGTAATATTTAACTTATAAGATTCAATTATGATTAAAAAGCAAAAACCTTATAAAAGATTAAAAGAAAAGGTCAAAACAGCTAAAAAGCGAAAAATATCTTCTACTAGATGGCTACAACGGCAATTGAATGATCCCTATGTTAAACAATCAAAAGCTGAAGGACGGAGGTCAAGAGCAGCTTACAAACTGATTCAGATAAATGAAAAGTTTGATTTGTTAAGACCGAATCAAGTTGTGTTAGATCTTGGAGCAGCTCCAGGCAGTTGGTCAGAAGTTGTAAACCAGATTCAAGGCAATAAAGTGATTGCAGTTGATAAGTTAGAGATGGACCCAATATCTGGCGTTGAAATTTTGAATTGTGACTTAGCTTCACAAGAATCATTTGATCAGATATGTAAAGTAGTTACAGAGGTTGATTTGGTTCTTTCTGATATGGCTTCAGATACAACAGGACATAAATCAACCGATCATATTAGAACGCAAGAATTGGCAGAATTAGCAGCAGATTACGCTTTGAATCTTTTGAAGACTGGAGGATCCTTCTGTTCAAAAGTTTTTCAAGGCGGAACTCATCAAACGCTTCTAGATATTTTAAAAAAGAATTTTACTACGATAAAACATTACAAACCAGATGCCAGTAGAAAAGGATCTCCTGAAAATTATGTAATAGCTAAAGGTTTTAGGGGATAAAAAAATACAAAAGTGTTTGAACTTATTTCTGTATAGGTTATAAGCAGTTGTCAACATAACCTGAAAACAGGAGGTTGACATGAAAATCCGAAAAGCTATTACCTTTGATGATGTATTACTTGAGCCTGCAGAATCTGCTATCCTGCCTTCTGAAACGATTTTAAAAACAAAAATTACAAAAAATATTGATCTTAATATTCCGCTTGCTTCAGCCGCAATGGATACAGTAACGGAATCAAATATGGCAATTGCTATAGCTCAAGCTGGTGGCATTGGTGTAATACATAGAAATTTAGAAATTGAACAACAAATTAAAGAAGTAAATAAAGTAAAAAAATATGAATCCGGAATGGTGGTTAATCCACTTACTATTTCTCCAGATTCTACACTTGAAGATGCTTTAGCTTTAATGAAAGAAAATAATATTTCAGGGGTTCCTGTAACAGACACAAAAACTAATAAACTTGAAGGAATTTTGACAAATAGAGATGTTAGATTTGCCTCAAATAAGAATCAAAAAGTTTTTGAGCTTATGACTAAGAATGATTTGATTACTGTTAAAGATAATGTTTCTGAAAATGATGCAAAAGAAATACTCCATAAACACCGAATAGAGAAATTGCTTGTTGTTGATGGCAAATATCGTTGTGTTGGTTTAATTACTGTAAAAGATATCGAGAAATCTAATTTACATCCCGATGCTACAAAAGATGAAAAGGGTAGGTTAAGGGTTGCAGCGGCAACAACAGTTGGCGATAAAGGTTTTGAGAGAGCTGAAGCATTAATTGATAATGAAACAGATATAATTGTTGTGGATACTGCGCATGGTCACTCTATTAAAGTTCCACAGATTATTGAAAGGATAAAGAAACTGTCAAATTCTGTTCAGGTTGTTGCTGGTAATGTTGCAACTAAAGAAGCTTCAAAATCATTAATTGGCGCAGGAGCAGATTGTATAAAGGTTGGTATTGGTCCAGGGTCAATATGTACAACAAGGATAATTGCAGGTGTTGGTGTGCCACAGCTTACAGCAATTATGGATTGTGTTGATGAGGCTAAAAAGCATTCAATACCCGTCATTGCTGATGGCGGTATTAAGTTTTCTGGAGATTTAGCTAAAGCATTAGCTGGAGGAGCCAATCTTGCAATGATAGGATCTCTTTTTGCTGGAACAGATGAAACACCAGGAGAAGTATTTCTTCATCAAGGCAGAAGATTCAAGTCCTACAGAGGAATGGGATCAGTTGCAGCTATGTCTGAAGGCTCTGCAGATAGATATTTCCAATCTGATCTCAGCGCATCAGATAAACTTGTGCCTGAAGGAATCGAAGGGCAAGTTCCTTATATTGGATCAGTACATAATGTAATTTATCAATTAATTGGTGGTTTAAGAGCGTCAATGGGTTACACAGGTTGTAAAAATTTAGAGGATTTCCAGACGAAAACTAACTTTATTAAAATTACAGCAGCATCATTGAACGAAAGTCATACGCACGATGTAGTTGTAACTCGAGAAGCCCCTAATTATCCTACAAGAGGTTAATATCCATGATAAGGGTTATAATTTTATTAGGTATTTTATTCTCTCCTTTTATAGTTAATGCATCTAACAAATCTCTTTCTAATGATCTTGCATTAGAGGCGATTGAAATATCAGAAAAAGATTTAGACTCTGCTATCTTTCTTGTTCAACAAAGTGTAGTTGCTGATCCTAAAAATGCAAAAGCTTGGGCAACTGCAGGTAAAATTTATCTATTAAATGAGGATATATTATCTGCTGAAAGATTTTATAAAAAAGCCAAAGCGCTTGGACCTCTTTTAAAGGATGTAAAAGATTTAGAATCTCTTATAAATAATAAAAAGAAAGAGGAGTAGTTCTAGAATTGTTATGGTAAATGATCAGCACAACGATTCAATCTTAATTTTAGATTTTGGTAGCCAAGTTACACAGCTTATTGCAAGAAGGGTAAGAGAGAGTGGAATTTATTCTGAGATTTTTCCTTTTTCAAAAGCAGATGAGGCTATTAAAAAATTAAAACCAAAAGGCATTATACTGTCAGGGGGTCCTGCATCAGTTAACAGTCAAGACGCACCAACAATAGATAATAAAATATTTGATTTAAAAATTCCTATTTTAGGAATTTGTTATGGACAACAAATTATGTGTTCATTGCTTGGAGGTGAAGTAGAAAAATCAAATGAAAGAGAGTTTGGTCGAGCAAATATTAAATTCCTAAAGTCTTCACCTTTATTTGAGGGTTTCGATATTAAAGGAAACACAGAACCTGTTTGGATGAGTCATGGTGATAAAGT
>PBRS01000046.1 GCA_002726005.1 Rhodobiaceae bacterium | reverse complement strand
TTCATTTATAATATTATTAAGCGCCGGTAGCTCAGCTGGATAGAGCACCAGACTACGAATCTGGGGGTCGGGAGTTCGAATCTTCCCCGGCGCGCCATTGGAGAAAAGATGTTTGATTCAATAATTATAATTCTTCTTATAATCGCCTTAATAATCATTTTGTTATTTAGATTCCCGCAAAAGAAAAGTGAATCTCTGCTTGATGAAGCAATTAAAAAACAGGAGGAAAATCTATTATCATTAAATAATGACATTCAGGCTTTTAAGGAGCCTATAGGAAGATTAAGAAATTTCTTATCAGGTTCGACTTCGGCAGGTTCTTTCGGTGAATGGAATTTAAAATCAATTTTAGAAGATGTTTTTTCAAAAGATCAATACCAAGAAAATGTAGAAATTATTCCAAACTCTGGAAAATATGTAGAGTTTGCGATAGTTCTACAAGATGGTCTTTTAATGCCTATTGATGCAAAATTTCCGTCAGGAATTTATGATAAATATCTTAATGCAGCAGAAAAGTTAGACAAAAAATTAATAGATGAATCTAAAAAAGAAATTATCAGACATATAAAGAAAGAAGCTAAATCGATTAGTTCCAAATATTTACTGGAGGGAGTAACTACTGATTATGCAATTCTGTACCTACCTAGTGAAAGTTTATTCCAACTAGTAATGAATTTAGATATCAAAGAAAGTATTCTTAAAGAGGATAGAATATTTATTTTAGGTCCAAACTCATTAGCTGCTTACATTATAAGCATACAAATGGGCTTTAGGACACTTACTCTTAATAAAAGGACGTCAGAAATAATTAAAGAATTTGGAATATTTAAAAAAGAATTTGAAAATTTTAGTAATTCAACAGAAGAATTAAGAAAAAAAGCTTCAGCAATGATAAAGGTAATAGATGAACACGAAACGAGAGAAAAACAAATGAGTCGTTCAGTTGAGAGGATGGAAAAATTTAAAAATGATAATGAATAAATTTTTTAAACGGCTATTTGACTTAAGAAGATCTTAGGCTTATAACCCAAAATGTTGTTAACCCTAGAGGATTATTATGAAAAGAACTTTCCAACCAAGTAATATTGTTAGAAAGAGAAGGCATGGCTTTAGATCCAGAATGGCTACAGTTGGTGGTCGTAAGGTCTTATCCAACCGAAGAGCTAAAGGCAGGAAAAGACTCTCTGCTTAAATTTAGATGACAACAAAGCAAAAAGAACAAAAAAAAACTTCAAAACAACAGAAAATCGATAAAATTACTAAGCGATCAGATTATTTGCGTGCATCTAAATCAAAATATTCTAGATCAAATTCTTTTATAATTCAGTTTTATAATAGAGATGATGATTTAGGACCAAGATATGGAGTAACAGCAACAAAAAAAATAGGTAATGCAATTAAGAGAAATAAAGCAAAACGAAGAATAAGAAATCTAGTAAAAGATTTACTTCCAAAATATGGAAAAAATGGTTACGACTATGTTTTTATCGCAAAAGAAAATTTAATAAATGAGGATTGGGAAGTCTTAAGAGAAGAATCCACATCTGTTTTGAAAGATCTTAAATATGAATGATATGTCTAGATATTTATTTGCTATCGTCCTTGCTATGGCCGTATTATTTGGGTGGCAAATTATATTTCCACCTGAGCAAAGAGAAATTGTAAATAATGAAATTAATGTTGAGCAAGATATTGCTCAATTAAATATATCTAGGGATGAAAATCAAAACTATTCAGAACCTTGTCAGGAAGATAGAATTTTAATTTTGAGCAATAAAATTACTGGGTCAATTAATCTTTGTGGCGCTAAAATAGATGAAGTTTTTCTGAAAGATTTTAAAACATCTACAAAAGAAGAATCTGATTATGTTCAATTCTTTAATCCTAAAGAGAATGATAATGCTTTTTGGGTTGAATCAGGTTGGAAAGCTCCAAAGAATATAAGATATAATCTACCTGGAAATAATACTCTATGGACTCTTGAAGAAGGGCAAACATTAACTCCAGATACACCTGTTGTAATTAGCTGGAATAACGATAATGGACTTATTTTCAAACAAGAAATTTCTATTGATGAAAATTATGTTTTTAATATTAAACAAGAAATAATAAACAATTCTCCAGGATCAATAACAGTATTTCCATTTCAACAGTTATCAAGAAAAGAGGCTCCAGATGGCCAAGCCCTGGGGTTATTACATGAGGGTCCAACAGGATACTTTGATGAAAAACTTGAAGAAATTGATTATGATGACATTGAAGACAATGATTTTAGGTCAGAATTTAAAGAAGGTTGGGTTGGAATTAGAGATAAATATTGGGCAACCGCAATAACTTCTCTTGATAAAGATAATAAAAGAGCAATTTTCAAAACTTCAGCTGATGCTTTCGATAATTTTTATAGAATTGGTTATATTGGAGATCTTACTGGAGCATCATCTGGAGAGAGCGTATCTTCTGTCAGCTTAGCATTTATTGGTGCCAAAGAAGTAAAAATCATTCAGGAATACTCAGATAATAATACCTTTAATAGATTAGATTTAATAATTGATTGGGGTTGGTTTTATTTTTTAGCTAAACCACTATTTTATGTCTTAGATATTCTTTTCTCTTTTTCAGGTAACTTTGGCGTAGCTATTTTGTTACTTACCATTTTAATAAAAGTTGTCTTCTTTCCTGTCGTTAATCGTTCATATGTTCAAATGGCAAAAATGAGAAAAGTTCAACCTGAAATAACTAAATTAAGAGAATTATATGGTGATGATAGACAAAAAATGGCATTGGAAATGCAATCTTTATATAAAAAAGAAGAGTTAAAACCTCTATCAGGATGTTTGCCTGTTTTAATTCAAATACCTGTTTTTTTTGCATTATATAATGTTCTTTTAGTGGCGTTAGAAATGCGGCATGCGCCATTTATTGGATGGATAAAAGATCTATCTGCACCTGATCCAATTTCACTATTTAACGGGTTTGGGCTCATTAATTGGGAGCCTCCTCAGATACTTATGATAGGTGTTTTCCATATTTTATTTGGATTAACCTTCTTATTACAAACTAAATTAAATCCTGCACCACCCGATCCAATTCAAAAAACATTGTTTACATGGATGCCAATACTTATGGTATTTATAGCTGCTAATTTTCCAGTTGGATTAGTCATTTATTGGGCTTGGAATGGTATTCTGTCAATTATGCAACAAATGTATATAATGAAAAAGCAAGGAACAGAAATTGCATTATTTGCAAAATCTGAAAAAGAATAAAAAATTAATTTAATATTATGACTGTTAGAAAAGAAACAGGTAACGATGCTAAGTCTAAAAAGTTATTGTTTAAACAAAATATTACTTTTTCATTAGGTGTTACTCGAATTGAAGATCTTCCAGAAGAAACTTCGGCAGAAGTTGCTTTTTTTGGACGATCTAATGTTGGTAAATCATCTCTATTGAATTCTATTACTAATAAAAATAAATTGGCTTACACTTCAAAAAATCCTGGTCGCACAAGAGAATTAAACTTCTTTTCGTTAAGTCAAAATTCAAAAACCCTAATTAATATTGTTGATATGCCAGGTTATGGATTTGCTAAAGCTTCAAAAGATCAAATTAAAAAGTGGACGAAATTGTCTGATGCTTATCTTAAAAATAGAAAAAATCTAAGAAGAGTTTTCCTGCTTATAGACTCTCGAAGGAAAATTATGCCCATTGATGATGAAATCATGGATGTCATGGATGATCATGCTGTTTCATATCAAATTGTTTTAACAAAAGCAGATAAAATCTTAAAAGTTGAAAACCTTGCTGAATTAGTATTAAAAGAGGTAGAAAAAAGAAAAGCAATCTTTCCAAAGATATTAATCACATCATCTAAAAGTAAATTTGGAATTGATGATATCAGAGAAGAAATTGCTAGTTTAATTAATTGAGTAATTGATATGATTGAAAATGATAATAGTGCAAAAGACTGGCTTAATAATGCAGACATGCTTACAGAAGCACTTCCATATATGCAGAAATATGCAGGTTCAATTATAGTAATAAAATATGGCGGAAACGCTATGAAAGATACTAAGTCGATAAAATCATTTTGCGCAGATGTTGCGCTTCTTAAGCAAAGTGGTTTAAAGCCAGTAATCGTACATGGTGGAGGCCCTCAAATAGGTAATATGCTGGAGAAAGTCGGCATAGAAACTAAATTCGAGTCAGGAATGAGAATCACTGATGAGGAAACTTTAGAAATTGTTGAAATGGTACTTTGTGGGGGCATAAATAAGGAAATAGCCTCAGAAATTAATAATTGTGGTTGTAAGGCCGTAGGATTATCTGGCAAGGATGCATCAATGATAATTGCAAGAAAACATGATGGAAAAATTAAAGATGAGTCAAATATTGAAAAGATTGTTGATCTTGGTTTTGTTGGTGTCCCTGAAAAAATTAACACTGAAATAATTGAAATATTAACTTCAAATAATTTTATTCCCGTAATCGCTCCATTAGGTATTAATGAAGAAGGTAAAACCTTTAATATTAATGCTGATACAGTTGCAGGAGCTATAGCACATTCCTTAAATGCGAAAAGACTTTTAGTTTTAACTGATGTTGAAGGTGTGATAGATGATCAAAAAAATATCATAGCTGAACTCTCTAAGGACGAGGCTGCAAATCTTATAAATAATGATATTATTTCCGGAGGAATGATACCAAAAATTAATACGTGTATTGATGCAGTAGAAAATGGCGTAAGCGCTGCTGTAATTGTAGACGGAAGAGTAAAGCACGCTGTTCTTCTTGAATTATTTACAGAACATGGTGCAGGAACTTTAATCAGATAATTTGAAATGAATTTATCCAATATAGATAGCTGGGTATTTGATTTAGATAACACTCTTTATTCTCCTGAAGAAGAAATTTTTAGTCAAATAGATAAAAAAATGACAGAATTTATAATCAGAAAATTTAATGTTAATGAAGAAGAGGCTTTCAGTATTCAAAAGAAATACTTCTTAGAGTATGGAACAACTCTATCTGGATTAATGAAAAGAGAAAATATAAATCCAGATGAGTTTCTTGAATTCGTTCATGATATAGATTTAGAAATTCTAAAACCAAACAGTAAATTAACTAATATCATAGAAAAATTACCTGGTAATAAATTCGTCTTTACTAACGGATCAAAGAAACATGCTGAAAATGTTATACGACAACTTCAAATGGATAAAGTTTTTGATGATATTTTCGATATCAAAGATAGTAATTTTATACCAAAGCCAAATATTAATGCTTATTTAAATTTTATAGACAAAACAAAAATTAAACCTAAGCGCTCAATAATGTTTGAAGATATAGGTAGGAATCTAGAGCCTGCAAAAAAATTAGGAATGAAAACAGTTTTAATAAAAAGAAAGACTCCTATGCGGAATAAAAAATTCAAAACAAAGGATTTTGAATCTCTTTGGGAAGATAATGATTTTGCAGATTGTATAATTGATGATCTAGTAAAGTTCTTTAATAACTATTATATATAAAACTTAGCTATAGGATATTAAATGGGAAATGAAATAAAAATAATTGAAGAAGCATTTAACAATATTGAGAAAATAAATTCAAATTCTGAAAAAGAAATTCTAGATGCTATAAATCATGTAATTGAAAAAATTGATAATGGTTCATTAAGAGTAGCAGATAAAAATGATACTGATTGGAATGTTAATGAATATGCAAAAAAAGCAATTTTGTTATATTTTCGTATAAAAGAAATGAAATTAATTCCGAGCGGACCAGATCACTCAAATTGGTGGGATAAAATTGATCCTAAGTTTAATTCATGGGATGAGAAGAAATTTGAGGAAAGCGGATTTAGAGCAGTACCCGGATCTATTGTTAGATATGGTTCCTTTGTTGGTAAAGGGTGCGTTCTAATGCCTAGCTTTATTAATATTGGCGCATATGTAGATGAATCCACAATGGTTGATACATGGGCAACAATTGGTTCTTGTGCTCAGATTGGTAAAAATTGTCATATCTCTGGAGGCGCTGGTATAGGTGGTGTATTAGAACCATTACAAGCTAGCCCAGTAATTATCGAAGATAATTGTTTTATAGGTGCGAGATCTGAAGTGGCCGAAGGTGTAATAGTTAGAGAAGGATCAGTAATTTCAATGGGTGTATTTCTAACAGCATCAACACCAATTTTTGATAGAAAATCTGGTGAAGTTATTTATGGAGAAGTTCCTGAATATTCTGTTGTTGTTCCTGGGAGCATGCCATCAAAAAATGTTAAATCTGTTGCTAACTTATCTTGTGCAGTGATTGTTAAAACAGTTGATGAGAAGACGCGATCTAAAACTTCAATTAACGAACTATTAAGGGATTAATATGATTTATGACCCTTTAGAGCTAACATCAGAATTAATCCGATGTCGTTCGATAACTCCAAATAACGATGGCGCAATTGAATTATTATCTGAAAAACTAGAAAATATTGGATTTAATTGCAAAATTATAGAGTTTACTGAGGAAGGTACCGAGCCAATTAAAAATTTATGGGCTCAAATTGGTAAACAGAGACCATGCCTATCATTTGCTGGGCATACTGATGTAGTTCCAGTAGCTGATGAAGATTCATGGACTAGTCCACCATTTGAAGGAAGGAATGATGGCAATATAATTATCGGTAGAGGTGCAGCAGATATGAAAGGATCAATAGGTTCTTTTGTTTCTGCCGTAAGCACTTACTTAGATGAATGCTCAAAAGAATTTAAAGGCTCAATAACTTTCATTATTACTGGTGATGAAGAAGGTGTGGCAATAAATGGGACATGTAAATTATTAGAGTGGATGGAGAATAATGGGCATAAGTTTGATGATTGCATAGTTGGAGAACCTACAAATCCAAATAAATTAGGAGAAATGATCAAAATTGGAAGAAGGGGCAGTACAAATATAACTATTAAATGCAATGGAACAGAAGGACATGTCGCTTATCCTGATTTAGCAGATAACCCTATTCCAAAATTGGTCAAACTTTTAAATGAGCTTATTAAGCAGCCATTAGATGACGGCAATGAATATTTTGATGCATCAAACTTAGAACTAACCTCAATAGATACTGGAAACTTTGCAACAAATGTAATTCCTTCGAGCATTAGTGCAAGTCTAAATGTTCGTTATAATGATACCTTTGATAAAGATAAGATTGAAAAAGAAGTGCTCAATAGACTAAATAAAACTGGCTATGATAATTTTGATGTTAGCTTCCAACATTCAGGAGACTCTTTTATTACTGAACCTGGTAAGTTTGTGAATGATCTTAAAAAAATTATTAAAAAACACTGCGACATTAAACCGGTTCTATCAACTACAGGTGGAACTTCAGACGCAAGATTTATAAAAGACTATGGAAGAGTTGTTGAATTTGGCCTTGTTGGTAAATCTATGCATAAAATTGACGAATACTCAAATAATAACGATATCATTAAGTTAAGAGACATATATCTAGATGTTTTAAGGAATTACTTCTCTTAGTAATCTACATATTTAAAATACAACCCTTCTGATGGCGCTATAGGACCGCATTCTTTTCTTTCTTTAGAGTTAAGAATTTCATTAATTTTTTCTGGATGCCATTTTCCCTCACCAACCAATTTTAAAGATCCAACTATTGAGCGAAGCTGGTTATGTAAATAAGATTTAGCGGAAAAGAGAAAAAGTATTTTGTCTTTTTTTCTTTTAATTTTTATAGATTCTAATGATTTTATGGGTGATTTAGACTGACAATTTATTGATCTAAAAGTAGTAAAATCATGGGTTCCAATTAGATAATTTGCTCCTTTTTGCATATCCTCTTCATTTAGAGGTCTTCCTACCCTCCAAAATAGATCTCTTTCTAATGTAAGAGGTTGACGACGATTTATAATTTTATATTCATAATGTCTAAGTTTTGCAGAAAATCTAGCATGAAAATTATCATCAACCATTTCAACTTTAATTATAGATACTAAATCCGGCCTTAGATAGTTGTTCAATGCTTCCCTTATTTCATCTTGATTTGTTTCCCTTTCAATATCAAAATGAGCTACTTGGCCAAGAGCATGGACACCTGAATCGGTTCTGCCAGCTCCATATATTTTAGTTGATTCACCTGAAAATTTATATATTGCAGACTGAATTGCATCTTGAATTCCTGTTAAATCCCTTTGACTTTGCCAACCATTAAACTGGCAGCCTTTATATTCTATAATTAATTTCCACCTCTGCATTTAATCAAAGATTCTTTCATTAATTAAAAAATTTTTTCCGCGCAAGTAATCATCAAAAGGCATAATTTTTTTTCCTTCAGGCTGAACTTCTATAATTTTCAGAGATCTTAAACCACATCCTACAAATTGATTTTTTAATAATACGCCATCCCCCCCTTCAGTTTCTTGAATTGATGCACTTAATATTTTTAATCTCTTACCTTCTTTTGTTATGGTCCAAGCTCCTGGCTTAGGACTTACTGAATAAATCAGATTTCTAATTTCACTAGCAGACAAACTCCAATTAATTTTTGTTTCATGTTTCTCTATTTTGTCTGCATAAGTTGCTTCAGCATTGTTTTGTTTTTCTATAAACAACTTTCCTTCAATATATTCATTTACTGTTTTACTTATTGTTTCAGAAGCTAAACTTGATAATGAGTCGTGAACTTTCAAAAAATTATCTCTTTTTCCTATTTTTATTTCTTTTTGGAAAATTACAGGACCGGTATCCAATCCTTTTTCCATAATCATATAAGATATTCCTGTTTCGTTATCACCTGCCATAATTGACCTTTGTATAGGGGCGGCTCCTCGCCATTTGGGGAGCAAAGAGGCATGAACATTCAAACAACCAAATTTAGGGATAGTTAAGATTCTTTCAGGCAGTATTAGCCCATAAGCAGCTACAATTATAATATCAACTTCTCTTTCTTTAAGAAAACTGAATTCCTCATCATCTAATTTCTTAGGTGCTCTAATTTCTATATTATTTTTTTTTGCGACATCATATATTATTGAATTCCTACTTTTCATTCCTCTGCCAGCTGGTCTTCCGGATTGTGTATAAACATAATCTATATGATAATTATCTGCTATGAGACGTTCTAATATAGGGACTGCAAAACTCGGGGTGCCCATAAACCCAATCTTAAGATCTTTTATCAAATCATTATTGTTCATTATAACGAGATAGTCGATTTTCTTTTATTGGATTTTTTTGAAATTTTATAGATTTTTTAATTGAAAGATCACGCTTCAGTCTTGATAGATGATCAACAAAAACAATACCTTCAAGATGATCCATCTCATGTTGTATTACTGTAGCCAATATGCCCTCACATTTTTTTTCTTCCTTTTGACCATTTCTATTTACAAATTTAACAATGCACTCATCTGGTCTTTCAATTTCTTCCCATATTCCAGGAACAGATAAACACCCTTCCTCAAATGAACTTAAATTATCAGATGGGTATAAAATTTCAGGATTTATAAAGAATTGTGGATCTTTTTCGTTATTATCTTGATCACCGATAGATGAAATATCAATCACTAGCATTCTGAGGGGAATTCCAATTTGTATTGCAGCAAGACCTATACCTGGCGCATTATACATAGTCTCAAGCATATCATCCAATATCTTTCTAATCTCATCATCAACCACATCAACAGGTTTAGAAACTTTCTTTAGAATTGGATTTGGTACCTTTATTATTTCTCTTATAGCCATACTATTTGATAGACTGCCCAGTAAAAGTTATCAATAAGAATATTAATTAGAAGGGTTGTCTGGACTCTATAGCTTCGAGTAAGGTGCCGTCATCCATATAGTCTAGTTCACCACCAACAGGGACACCCCTCGCAAGTCTCGACACTTTCACTTCGGCTGCTGCTAACTGGTCTGTAATATAATAAGCAGTTGTTTGACCATCTATAGTCGCATTCATAGCTAGAATCACTTCTTTTGTTTCTTCTTTTTGAGCTCTTTGAACTAAACTAGAAATACCAATATCATTGGGGCTTATGCCATCAATTGCAGATAAAGTTCCTCCTAAGACATGATACATACCTTTATGAACTGAAGCTCTCTCAAGAGCCCATAAATCTGCTACCTCTTCTACAACAACAATAGTTGATTCATCTCTACTTTCGTTTTGACAAATATTGCAAGGACTTGATGTATCAAGATTCCCACAAGTTAAACATTTTACAATAGAATCAGCTGTATCAAGAAGTGATTTTGCTAAGGGCCTCATAAGAGAATCAGGTTTTTTTAACATACTTAAAGCCAATCTTCTTGCTGAGCGTGGGCCAATACCGGGCAACCTTGCCAACAATTCTATTAAATTATCTATTTCTGTTTGACCCATTTTAGTTTTCTATTTTATTTACTGAAGTAATCTTTGACTCAGGGAATGCCTCCAAGACCTTCTTCATTTCTTCAGTATTGCTCAGTTCATCAATAATATCATCCTGTTTTTGTTTTTGTTTTTCTAAAATAGTATCATCACCCTGCTTTGATGAAACATTAATAACCCATCTTTGCTCGGTCCATTCATATAGCTTTGCAATCAAATCTTTAATGATTTCTTCATTACCATTAGGAGTATTAATATTAATATGCCCAGTTTCAAAACTAACTAAGCGAACATCTTCTTGTAAAAATTTCTTCAAAATTAAGTTCTTATTTTGGCCGGCAATTTCAATAATATCCTCAAAAGACTTAATTTTTAAAAAGCTTTGTTCTACTGTGCTAGGATTCTGATTTAATACTTTTTCTTCAATTACTTTTTTAGTTATTTTTTTTTTTTTATTTTGATCGTCTGCATCGACAGAATTAATAATTTCTTCGGGGGTAGGCAAATCAGAAACATAGGCCATCCTAATTGCAACCATTTCTAGTGCAGAATATGGATTAAATGAATTTTTAATTTCTTCATGAGCCTTTAAAATCATTTGCCAAAATCTAGATAGTTTTTTTACATCTAAATTCTCTTGCAAGGCAATTAATTTAGAAAAATTTTCTGGTCCCAAAAGAAGGTTATCATTTTTATCATTCGATACTTTTAATACTGTCAATTCATGAATAATCTCTCCTAGACTCGAGATTATATTTAATGGTTCAGCGCCCCTATCTGTTTGCAATTTGATCTTATCAAGTGCCTCTTGAATATCACCTAATATTATAGATTCAAATAATTCAATAATTGCTGAATTATCAGATAAACCAAGCATTTCTCTTATATCACTCTCATCTATATTTGAATCATGTTGTGATAGAGTTATTGTTTGATCTAAAATTGACAAACCATCTCTTGCTGATCCTGAGGCCGCTTTCCCTATTATAGATAATATATTCTTAGGAATATCAACATTTTCATTATCACAAACTTTTGAGAGAAGACTCATCATATCTGTCTCATCAAGTTGTTTTAAATCAAATCTCTGACAACGCGATAAAATCGTCAAAGGTATTTTATGAACTTCTGTTGTAGCAAATATAAATTTAACATGTTCAGGTGGTTCTTCGAGCGTCTTCAACAAACCATTGAAAGCAGATTTAGAAAGCATATGAACCTCATCAATAATATATATTTTAAATCTAGCTGATGTAGTCGAATAGCTTACAGAGTCTATTATTTCTCTAATATCAGCAATTCCAGTTCTTGAAGCTGCATCCATTTCTAAAACATCAATATGTCTTGATTCCATAATCTCTTTACAATGCTGGCCATATTTTGAAATATTAATTGTTGGTTCATTAATTTCTTCTGAAGAAAAATTTAATGCTCTAGCCAAGAGTCTAGCGGTTGTTGTTTTTCCTATTCCCCTTACACCTGTTAGCATATAAGCATGTGCAATTCTTCCCGATGAAAACGCATTGCTTAATATTTGGACCATTGTTTCTTGGCCCAGTAAATCTGAAAAGTTTTGTGGTCTATATTTTCTTGCTAAAACTCTATAAGGCTCTGTATTAGAATCTTTAGCGTTATTGGCATCCAAAAAGCTATCTTGATTTTCATCTTCTATTGTGGGTGAAGAATTTGTTTCTTCTAAATCTTTTTCCTGTGGATGTTCCAAGGTCGCCTCTTAATTAATGAAATATTAAATATATATTGAGTCTAATCAACAGATAAATTATTAACTAAAATGTTTTATTCAACTTCAATTATGTGTACCATAATATATATTTTAAAAAGTTATGAAAGTTTATCCAAATATATTTTCAAATAATCCTGTTAATCGAGTATCTGATTTAAGATCTGATCCTTCATGGGTAGATAAAACACTAAATAGCGAGAAAACAATAATAAATCTTTTTTGGAGAGGGAAGGCATTTGTAACTAAGCATAAAAATTTAACCTCCGGCCTAGTAAATCCTGATCAATATAGCCCTGCTTGGTTTCCTCGTAATTTCTTTAAAGATCAAGGCGATGATTCAGAAAGTCTAATTTTTATTGGATTAATAGACGATGTTGCCTATTTTTCTAAAGATGTATCTAAACTCTCAAATCCAGAAGAAATTTTAAATCTTAAAGACCTAGGCGAGTTTGAAGATTTAATGGTTTTGGCACCTCAAGCAATTGACCAAGGTGAACTTGCAATGTTAGGCCAAGCAAAAGCAATTTTTGAATGGCATAAGAGTCATAAATATTGCTCTAATTGTGGAGCGGAAAGCAATATGGTTGAGGCAGGATATAAAAGAGTTTGCAATAACTGTAATACAGAACATTTTCCAAGAACAGACCCAGTAGTTATTATGTTAGCAACATTTAAGGACACTGCTTTCTTAGGAAGGCAGAAAAGATTTCCTCCTGGCATGTACTCTGCACTTGCAGGGTTTATTGAACCTGGAGAATCTATAGAAGAAGCCGTAGCCAGAGAATTAAATGAAGAAGCTGGAATAGAAATAATTGAAGCAAATTATCATTCAAGTCAGCCATGGGCATTTCCGTATTCCTTAATGATAGGATATATTGCTGAGTCAAAAACAGAAAAATTTAAATTAGATGAAGTTGAGCTTGATGAGGGAAGGTGGTTTTCTAAAGAAGAGTTAAAGAACGCACTAAGTGGTGAAAATAAAAACTTTTTTGTACCACCACCAATGGCAATTGCTCATCACTTAATCAAAGCTTTTGTAGAGAGTAAATAATGAAAATTAATAAAAAAATAATATATTTTGTGGCATTTATTTTTGCTTCAAATTTCTCTTATGGAAAAATTATTATAGAACCAGGTCCTAATGCTTATGACAGGATTCAAGAAGCATTAATATTAGCCCAGCCATATGAAAATATTCACCTTTCCTCAGGTTATTATGAGATTGAAGATGGACTTTCTCTTGATGTTGATAATGTTACTTTATCAGGAGATGGTTTAGATAAAACCATTTTATCCTTCAAAAACCAGAAGTCTGGAGCAGAAGGCTTATTGGTCACCAGCAATGGAGTAACATTAAGTGATTTTGCAGTGGAAGATACAATTGGAGATGCGATAGTTGTTAAAAAAGCTAATGGTATTAGGTTTTTGAGAGTTAGAGTAGAATGGACTGATGGACCAAAGTCATCTAATGGAGCATATGGTCTATATCCAGTTGAAAGCAAAGATGTTCTAATTGATAGCTGCATAGCAATAGGAGCATCTGATGCAGGAATTTATGTGGGTCAATCTGAAAGAATTAAAGTTATAAATAGTGAAGCAAAGTTTAATGTTGCCGGAATAGAAATTGAAAATAGTTATTTTGCTGAAGTCATAAACAATATTGCGCATCATAATACAGGAGGCATTTTGATTTTTGATTTACCAAATCTACCTCAACAAGGTGGTCATGATATTTTAGTAAAAAATAATAAAGTTATAAATAATGATACTCCTAATTTTGCACCTGAAGGTAATATTGTTGGCAAAACACCAAATGGAACTGGGATAATGGTGATGGCAAATGAAAAAGTAATATTAGAAGAAAATTATATTTCAGGAAATGCAACTGCTGGAATTTTAGTTGTTAGTTACCTTGATGATTATGAAGACGATAACTACAACCCCCTTCCAAATAAAATATTTATTAGAAATAACCAATTAAATAATAATGGATTTGAGGTTGATAAAGTGAGAGCAGAGCCTATTGCTTTATTAACCAAAAATAAAGCACCTGAAATTATTTGGGATGGTGTAACTAGTTTCCCAGAGTGGATAGGATTAAGCAAACAACAAAGACTCATTTTAGGCTCAAACAAGACTGAAGATAGAAAAACAGATATGATAAATCTTAATCTTATGACATATGCTTTATTACCATGGCTTCATAAAACAAAAGAGGATTATGATGATTATATAGGTGAAGGAATTTCCTTGGCCGAAGTCAACTTCAAAACAAAATGGTAATAAAATATAGCAAACTTATCTTTTTTTTATTTCTTATAATTTTAATTAGTTCTGCAAGCTATGCGGAGCCTCACAAACAATTATCAGATTATAATTTTTTTAAAGATATAAAAAATCAGGTACCAACAGAAGAGACTATTCCTTATAAAATAGCAAACCCACTATTCTCAGACTACTCATACAAATTTCGTTTTGTACACATGCCATTAAATTCAGTTGCAGAGTATTCGTATAATAATGTTTTTAATTTTCCCGTTGGCGCAACCATAATCAAAACCTTTGCTTACCCTATTGATGAAAGAGATTTAGATAAAGGTTTTCAACTTTTGGAAACAAGACTTTTAATAAAAGATGAAAATGGTTGGATACCTTTGAGCTACATATGGAATAATGAACAAACAAATGCATTTCTAAAATATACAGGTCATACATTCAATGTCAGCTGGGTATCAAATAATGGGCAAAAGAAGTATGTCAGATATAGAGCGCCGAATGTAAATCAATGTAAATCATGTCATGAAATTAACAATAAGATACAGCCCATCGGTCCAAAAGGGCGCAACATGAATATAAATTTTGTCTATCCTCATGGTGAAGCTAATCAAATAGAATTTTGGCATGGTAAAAATTTATTAAATAATGTTCCCACACCTCTAAAAGAAAATCCGGCAATTTGGAATGATACAAAATATGAAATTAATGCAAGAGCAAGATCATATCTAGATGCAAACTGCGCTCACTGTCATCAAAAAGGTGCCTCTGCAAGTAATTCAGGTTTTTATCTCAATATAGAAGAAAATAATTCTTCTATTTTAGGAATTTATAAAACACCTGTAGCAGCAGGTAGAGGAAGTGGTGGACTAAAATACATTATTGATCCCGGAAAACCTGTTGATTCAATTTTATTGTATAGAATGCTTTCTACTGACCCGGGCGTAATGATGCCTGAGCTAAGCAGAAACCTTCAGCATGAGGAAGCAATACCGTTAATAAGAGAATGGATTAGCCAATTAAAATAAGTTGAATAATTTTTATCCGTTTGTTTCGCCGTGAGAAGAAATATCAAGTCCTTCAATTTCAGAACTATCATCAACTCTTAAACCAACAGTTAATTTTACAACATATGTTATTACTATAGTAGCAACTACTGATAAAACTAAAACAGCAACTGTACCTTTCAATTGAATCATTAATTGTGACATAGCATTAATACCATCTGCATAACCAGCTCCACCAATATTTGCATCTACTAAAAATGCGACTAAGATAATACCTAATAATCCACCAACTCCATGGACGGCAAAAACATCAAGAGAGTCATCAATTTTTAAATTTTTCTTAACAATATTTACAAACAGATAACAAATAATACCAGCTGATGCTCCAATTATTAAAGCCCCTATTGGGCCAACTGAACCAGATGCCGGAGTTATTGATGCTAGACCAGCAATTGTTCCGGTAACTAGACCTATTAAAGTTGGTTTTCCGAATCTAGACCAATCTATCAACATCCAAACTAGAGAAGCAGTTGCAGCTGAAATATGCGTAACAACCATTGCCATACCTGCATTTCCATCAGCGGCAAGAGCGCTTCCGGCATTAAAGCCAAACCATCCAACCCATAGCATAGATGCACCAATCATCACCATTGCAGGGTTATGAGGTGGGTCAACTTGTAAGGGGAATGTTGAACGGGGCCCAAGCATCGCTGCCAAAACTAAAGCAGATGAACCTGCCGTCAAATGAACTACAAGCCCGCCAGCAAAATCCAAAAGTCCTGCTTGAAATAACCAACCATTATCTGCCCAAATCCAATGTGTTACAGGCGCATAAACAATAAGAAGCCATAACCCACTAAATAAGAGAACAGCTGAAAATTTAATTCTTTCAACATAAGCTCCAACAATTAAAGCTGGTGTAATTACTGCGAAAGTCATTTGAAAAGCAAAAAATACTGTTTCAGGAATATCACCTGAAAGTGTATCTCTTCCAACTCCTGATAAAAACATTTTTGAAGCATCACCAATCCATTGATTACCATCACCAAAAGCAAGGCTATAGCCAATTATAAGCCAGAGAACTGATGCTAAACATGCAACAGAAATACATTGCATTAATACAGATAAAACATTCTTTTTACGAACCAAACCACCATAAAATAAGGCCAGTCCGGGTAAAGTCATAAATAAAACTAAAGCTGTTGCAGTTATTATCCAAGCAGTATTTCCAGTGTCAATCATTGTCCCCTCCACTAAAGAATATGAAAAAAATTTCGATATTTGTTAGATCAATTAATCACAATAGAATTAATATGTGTATACATAATGTTCGTCTTGGTTCACACATATTACACATAATATAGGAAGTCTTATTATCCGAATATTCTTAATCTCTAGTCGAAGGGTAAACACCTAAAATTTTTATCTCTTCAGAATAATATTTTAATTCATCTATGGCATTCTTAATTGCTTCAGATTCTAAATGACCTTCTAAATCAGTATAAAACTGAGTAGATTGGAAGCTTCCATCAACCTGGTAACTTTCAAGCTTAAGCATGTTAACTCCGTTCGTAGCAAAACCACCCATAGCTTTATACAGTGCAGAAGGAACATTCTTCACTTTAAAAATTAAAGTAGTAATGAATTTTTCACCTTTATTCTCAGGAATAATTTTATTTTTACTAAGAATCAAAAACCTAGTTGTATTATGGCCAGCATCTTCCATATCTTTTCTTAAAATTTTAAGATTATATATCTCTGCTGCTAGTGGTGATGCTATAGCCGCAATTGAAACATCTTTTAACTCAGAGACCTCCCTTGCTGATCCCGCTGTATCTGCACTAACAACAGGGTCCAAACCAAGATCAAGAATGGAATTTCTACATTGACTCAATGCCATTTCATGGCTTCTGACAATCTTTATATCTTTGAGAGAGGATTCATTTAATGACATTAGACAGTGATTAATCTT
>PBRS01000045.1 GCA_002726005.1 Rhodobiaceae bacterium | reverse complement strand
ACTTTTCCTTCCCATACAGCGACACCTCTATTGACAACATCACAGCAGACTTTACGCGCCCAACTTCTTGGGACATTTGGATCATAAACCCATAATTCTTCACCAGTTCTAGCATCAACTGCATGAACAACACTCCATGTGCTGGACACAAACATTATACCATTATCTACTATAGGTGTTGCTTCAAGACCTCGAGTTGTGCCCATATCTAATGACCATTCTAATTCCAAATTATTGACTGTTTCAGTATTTATTTTATTAAGTGGAGAGTAACGTTGCTCATAATAATTTCTACCATGTGAGAGCCAGTTATGTGGTTCACTATTTGAATTGATTATCCTTTGAGTGTTGATATTTCCGTATAGTTCATCTTTTTTAAGAGATATTTCTTTATTGATGTTAATTTCTTTAACGGCATTTTTTTCAGTACTTAAAACAATCTTATATAAAACAAGTAAACATAAGGTTAGTATTGCAATAAAATTTATTGCAGTAGCTGACCTTTTTCCTAAGCTTGGATGTCCCATAATGTACCTCTAAAATTTTCTAATTATTTTGTTCTAATTGAATTTGTCTATCTACTGAAGCTGTTTTTACAATGTAATGATAAATGCTTTCAACATCATTTTCTGATAAAACATCAGAAAAAGATGACATACCATTTTCACTTAAAATTCCTTCATAAACTATTTTTTTAAATAATTCATGACTATCGTTATTCATCATGCGTAAATCCGGTAGAGCTGGTCCTGCTCTTACAGCTGTACCATGACAAAAAGCACAATATTCTCCATAAAGTTCCGTTCCTCTTGAAATCTGAAATTCAGTTGATTGTAAAAGTGGTTGCTCAGGTATTATCTTTTCTAGTAAATCTAATCTTGGTAAAGTTAGTTCACCATTTAATTTAAATGCTAATAATCTACCAGCATTTCCATATTTTAATGATGCCAAGTGCTCAGCATGAAAACCTAGGGTATCTCCACCATGATTGTTCCCTCCACCAGTTCCAGCTAAAATAGCAATATATTGTTCTCCATCTATCATAAAGGTTATTGGAGGAGCTAACATACTTGTCTGAATATCTTTTGACCATAATAGCTCACCTGAAAAAGAGTCATATGCGTTAAGAGCGCCCATTCCATTACCTTGAAATGTAATACCAGATTTTGTTGACATAGTTCCACCATTCCAATGTTGGGGGTACATGACCTCCCATTTAGTTTCGCCACTTATTGGATCAAATGCCTGTAATGAGCCAGTAGGAATAGGTACATCAGGAGTTGTTAAGGCTAAATCTAGATATTTTCCTAACTCAACGCCTGTATTCCATGAGTTTGGTTTGTATTTTAGTTTTCCTGTTTTCTGCCATTCTTCAGTCATTTTATATATAGTTGGTGCAATTTGAGTAGGGATATAGACTAATCCCAAATCAGGATCAAATGACATTGCTTGCCAGTTATGGCCCCCTAGGGCCCCAGGTAGAATCCATTGTTTTTCTTCTAGATAATCCTTATCTTTATTTTCAACAGGTCTCCCGGTTTCCATATCAACATGAGTGGCCCAATTTACTTCTGCATATTTGTGTGCCCTTAAGAGCTCACCATTTTTTCTATCCAAAACATAAAAGAAACCATTTTTTGGAGCCTGCATAATAACTTTTCTTTTGTCACCATCAATCTCAATTTCAGCTAACATCATATCCTGTACAGCCGTGTAATCCCAATTATCTCCTGGTGTAGTTTGATAGTGCCAATTCATCTTTCCAGTATCTGCATCTAAGGCAATCATTGATGATAAAAATAAATTATCTCCACCGCCAGGTGATCTTATTACTCTTGTCCAAGGCGTACCGTTACCAACACCTATATATACTTGATTAAATTCAGGGTCATAAACTATTGAATTCCAAACGGTGCCCCCGCCTCCAATTTTCCACCATTCACCACCTTTCCAGGTTTCAGCAGCAAGTTCCATTTCTGGATGTTCGAAGGGTAGGGAAGGATCGCCAGGTACTGTATAAAATCTCCAAGCCAATTGACCTGTATCAACATCAAAAGCTGATACATAACCTCTTACTCCATATTCCGCACCACCATTACCAATAAAAATTAAATTATTGGCAATTCTTGGAGCACCAGTAATGGTGTAATCTCTTGCTCTATCTATAAGGGTGTCTATTTCCCATACTAGTTCGCCAGTCTTAGCATCTAACTTTATTAATCTGCCATCAAGTGTTGCAGAATATACATAACCTTTCCAAACTGCTACTCCTCTGTTAACAACATCACAACAGGCTTTTCTACCCCAATCTTTTGGAACTTCGGGATCATAGTACCAAACTTCAGTACCTGTCTTTGCATCTATCGCGTAAACAATACTCCATTCACTTGTTAGAAACATAATGCCGTCAACAACTATTGGCGTTGATTCAAGAGCTCTAGTGCTGCTCATATCAAATGACCAAGCTAACTCAAGATTGTCTATATTGTCTTTATTTATCTGAACTAAAGGAGAATATCTTTGCTCTTCGTAGTTTCTTCCATGCGATAACCATGAACCGGGTTCATTATCTGCATTTATTATTCTTTCCTGATTAATATTTGCAAATATAGGATTTGCTATATCTGATTTAATAATTTGATCTTTTTTATTTTCTAATTCTTTATTGCCTGTGTTTATTTGTGTAAATATGTAACCCCCAGCAATTACTATGATAAAAGTATAAAGGTAATTTCTAAATTTCATAAGTTACTCCAAATTTATAAAAATATTATAGGACTTAAAAATTGGTTGCAATAAATTCTGGATTTAAAAAATCTTTATCAAGTTTTCCATATAGAAAATTATCACCATTAAGTTTTTTTAAAGATCCGCCTGCGCCATTTAGTATTGCATGACCTGCTGCAGTATCCCATTCACATGTAGGACCAAGTCTCGGGTAAATATCAGCAGTACCATTTGCTATAAGACAAAACTTAAGAGAGGATCCGCATATTATTTTGTTTTTGATTTTATAATTTTTCAAATAGTTGTCAGTTTTTTTATTATTATGTGACCTACTAGTAGTTGAAATGAGATATTTTCTTTCATTAGAAACATTTATTTGTTTTGAATTTTCTAATTTCACATCATTTTCATTGTTATTTATGTTTAATTGATATGATCTCTTCTCATTATTTGTATAATATAACTCTCTTTTTGCTGGCGCATAAATAACACCTAATTCAGTCTTGTTATTTATAATTAATGCAATATTGACTGTAAATTCATCATTTTTTTCGATGAATTCTTTCGTTCCATCAAGAGGATCTATAAGAAAAAAAATATCACTAATTTTAGTTAAATTTTTACTTTTATAGCTTTCTTCAGAAATACATAATATTTCAGGAAATTTTTTTTCAAGTCTATCGCAAATTAATTTATCTGATGCTCTATCAGCTTCTGTAACTGGAGAAAAGTCATCTTTTTTTTCTGAAACAATCTTATTTGGATAAAACTTCATTATTTCTTCACCCGCAAAAAAAGACAAAGAAGCCATTTCATTGATTATATCATTATATTGGTTCATTTTATTAGTTAGTTATATAACATATTTCAAATCAATAAATTATTTATAAATTATTGAATAATTAACCTATAGTGCTTTATAAGAGTTTAAAATATTAAGGTTTTTTTTAAATGTTACCGATTATTGATTTAGATATAAAGGGAAAGCCAGAAGAGACTAAAGTGGTTGTGGCAATGAGTGGGGGCGTTGACTCATCTGTTGCAGCTGCGTTGGTTAAGAATGCCGGATATTCTACCATAGGGATAACCTTGCAGTTATATGACTCAGGACCCTCAAATGGTAAAAAAGGGAGTTGTTGCGCAGGGCAGGATATTCAAGATGCCAGGAAAGTGGCTGCAGATCTCGAAATTTCACATTATGTTTTAAACTATGAAGATGTTTTTAAAGAAAAAGTTATTAATAGTTTTTCAGAGTCCTATCAAAAAGGTGAAACTCCAATCCCATGTGTTTTATGTAATGAAAGAGTTAAATTTGATGATTTATTTGAAGCTGCAAAAGGTTTAAATGCCAAAGCTCTTGTCACTGGACATTATATCATAACACAAGGCTATGATCATAACCGTCAAATGTATCGTGCAAAAGACTCAGAAAAAGATCAAAGCTATTTTTTATTTAAAACAACAAAAGAACAATTAGAATTTTTAAGATTTCCTTTGGGAGCTTTTAAAAAATCTGAAATAAGGTCTTTTGCAAAGGAAATTGGTTTATCTGTTTCAGATAAACCTGATAGTCAAGATATATGCTTTGTTCCTGATGGTAAGTATGCTGATGTTTTAAAAAAAATCGATCCTAATAATCTCAAACCAGGTTACTTAAAATCTGTTGATGGTAGTATTCTTGGCCAACATGAAGGTATAGTTAATTTTACTATTGGACAAAGAAAAGGTCTAGGAGTTGCAACTGGAACTCCATTATATGTAATTGATATTAATTCAGATACTTACGATGTTATTCTTGGTTCAAAAGATGACTTAAGAAGAAGAGATATTTATGTCAGAGATGTAAATTGGATTGGTGATGATGATATCACTCAAATAGAAAATAAAAAAATTAGAATAAAGGCAAAGATACGCTCATCCCAAGAGCCAAAATTAGCTAATTTGTTTTTCTCAAATAAAAGGTTATGTATAAACTTTGATGAAGATGTCGAGGGTGTTTCTCCTGGCCAAGCATGTGTATTTTATGATGCGAATAATTCATCAAGAGTCCTTGGAGGAGGTTGGATAACCCAATAAGTATTGTTGACATTAATATCCCTAAAGGATTAATGATGACATCTCATGGCGGGGTAGCTCAGTTGGTTAGAGCAGCGGAATCATAATCCGCGTGTCGGGGGTTCAAATCCCTCCCCCGCTACCATAGGAGGTTTAGTTGGGAAGAAATATTAAACTTGAAGGTGCAACTAATTTTAGAGATTTAGGTGGGTATGAGGCTTCAGAAGGATCGAAAATTAGAAAAGGTTTAGTTTTTAGATCTGATCATTTATCAAATCTTACCTCATCAGATTTTAATATTCTTGAAACATTAGGAATAAAAACTGTTTGTGATTTTAGAAGTGATATTGAAATGGTCGAGAATCCATCTCCATTCATTCAATCATCTTCTCCTAAGTTACTTCATATACCCATTAAAACACTTGGGACACAAGATCTTCAGGAGTTATCATCTAGAGAAGATGTTACTAGTCAGGAGCTCGCCAATGCGCTTCAAAGTCATTATGTTTTATATGTAAATCAGCATAAAGAAAAATACTCTTCATTTCTTGAAAATGTTGCCCTTGGAGAAATACCAATAGTGTTTCATTGCTTTGCAGGAAAAGATAGAACTGGTTTTGCATCATTACTTTTGCTCGGTTTAATGGGTGTTAAAAAAGATGTAATTATTGAGGATTATTTGTTGACTAATGAATATTATAAAGGCCCTACATCGGGAAATAACTGGAATGATGAGATTTCAGAAAAAATTAAACCTCTCTTTGAAGCAAGAATAGATTATATAAATGCCGCATTTAATGAAATTGAGAGCAGGCACATAAAGATTGATGATTTTGTGATGAAGGAATTAAATATAAAACCGAGTATAATTGATAAGATAAAGAATAAGATACTTGAATAGAATTATTCTTTTACAAAGGTAACTGCATAATACTCTTCACCTTCAAATAAATCTTTTGCATCATCAACACCTTCAATAATCTGAAATCTTCTTGGAACTATAGTGCCTTCCATTCTATATCCTTTTGCGCTCATATTCTTTTTATGAAATTCCATAGCAGCGGGTGTAAAATCTTTTGCTAAAACAGTTATTCTTTCAATTTTTTTATCTGAATTATTCATAACAATTATTATACCTCTACTTTATCGCCTGTTCCATAGAAAACGAAACCAGGAACATTATTATTATCTTTAAATGCCAAAAAGTTTTTAGACATAAATTCAGCTCTTCTTATATCAGATTCCAATGAATTTGAAGAGTTGTGTGGAGACATAATTAAATTATTTAATTCATGAAAAGGTAAATTTGAAGGCATTGGATTTTTATTTTCTTTATCAGAATATGGATATACCCACCAGGTATCTATTGCTGCACCAGCGATTTTATTAGTTTTAAGACAATTGTATAAATCATCTTCATTGCAGACATTCCCTCTAGCAATATTAATTAGAAATGAAGTTTTTTTCATTTTATTAAGTGTTTTCTTATTAATAAGGTTATGCGTTGTTTCATTTAAATCGCAGGCTAATAAAACATAATCGCTTTCTTTGAGTAGTTTATCTATTTCGTCAGTTGATCCATGCCAATCAAGGTTTGATGGAAGCTTTTTCTTTGTTTTTCTATTTACTCCCATAACTTTCATTCCTAGGCTTTTTGCTCTTTTTGCACATTCTTTGCCAATTAATCCATAACCTACAATACCAAGTGTTTTTCCAAAAATTTCATTGTTTATTGATTTTGTATGTGTAAGCCCAGGCCAATTTTCCCAAGAGCCATTTCTAAATGATTTATCAACATTAAATAGGTCTAATGCTAAAGATAACATAGTCCCAATACAGTACTCGGCCATAGCTATTTCATGGCCTGATGCGTTAGCTACCATAACATTTGAGGGTATAAATGATTTATCAAGCCAATCTACGCCAACAAAAGGTATTTGAAGTAATTTTAATTTTTTTGCTTCTGGAATATATTTAAAGACATTACCCGTATTCATAGCATCAAAGCCAGTAACAATTATTTCTGCTGTTTTATATTTTTCAATAAGAATATCGCTTCCCTCTTCAGGGCGCCAAGTAGAGATTGTCCAACTTTCATCTAAATTATTTCTGAATATAGATAAATATGGGATGCATTTCTCACCTAATAATAAAACTTTCATTATTGTATTCCTATGTAATAGTTACTCCGCCATCAATCACAAAGTTCTGTCCGGTTGTAAATGCACCCGCACCACTTGCTAAGAAAACTGCAGCACCAGCAATTTCATCTGGCATACCTATTCTTCTTAAAGGTGCTTTTGATGTCGTATTTTCAAGAATTTCAGGATTATCCCAAAGAGCCTTTGCAAAGTAGGTTTTTACTAATCCCGGTGAAATACAATTTGCTCTAATATTACTGGGACCATGTTCAACTGCTATATTTCTAGCTAATTGCATATCTGCTGCTTTAGATATACTGTAAGCGCCAAGAAGTTCTGACCCCTTTAAGCCTCCGACAGATGAAATAATTATGATTACGCCATCTTTTTTTTCAATCATTTGAGGTAATACAAGATTACAAAGCCAGTGATTGGATTTTATATTTGCACTTAATATTTTATCGAATGCATCATCCGGTATATCTAAGGATGAACCGAAAAAGGGATTAACTGCTGCATTACAAACAAGGACATCAACTCCTCCAAGTTGTTTATTTGTTTCATTAACTAGATTTTCTAATTGTTCTTTATGGTTAATGTTGCAAGGTATTGAAACTGCGCTTTCAGGGTTTTTATTGTTTATGTCATCCTTTACCTGCTCACACAAATCTTCTTTTCTGCTAGATATAACTACTTTTGCTCCATGATTTGAAAATTGCCTTGCTATAGCTTCACCAATACCTTTTGTTGAGCCTGTGATTAAGGCATTTTTACCATTTAAATCAAATAAACCCATTACTCCCTCCTTTTAACAACTATAACTTATCAGAGCTTTAAAACTAAATGAACCAATAGTTGACTGAATATGATAGTTACATTAGTGAATTGCAAATGGAAAATAATTTTGAAGAATTACAAGAGGTTAACAAATTTTCGGATATTTCATATCAATATAATGCTTTGATATGTGATATATGGGGGGTAATTCATAATGGGCAAGAATTATTTCCAGGTATAAATGAATGTCTGCTTAATTATAAAGAGCAAAATAATATTGTTGTTCTATTATCTAATGCTCCAAGGCCATCATCATATGTTAAGACGGTTTTAGATAATTTTGGTTTTAAAAGTGATTGTTATGATGACATTATAACATCTGGAGATTTAACAAGAAAATCACTTAATGAAAAAGTTTTTGGTGATAGTTGTTATCATATTGGACCTGATAGAGATTTGAATATTTTTGAAGGCACAAGTGTTAAAAGAGTAGATTTCGATGATTCAGACTTTATTTTTGTTACCGGACTTTTTGATGACGAAAATGAGGATGAAAATGATTATTTGGATCTTTTAAATTCTGCTAAAGAAAGAAAAATGACTTTAGTATGTGCAAATCCCGATCTTCTAGTTCAACGTGGAAAAAAATTAATACCATGTGCTGGGTTAATTTCAAAAACTTATGAAGAAATTGGTGGAAAAGTCATAAATATTGGGAAACCTTACTCACCAATTTTTACTGAAGCCATTGAAATAATAAAAAAAATTAGCAGTTCAAATGAGCAAAATATATTAGTTGTAGGCGATGGTCTGGAAACAGATATAAAAGGCGCAAATTTAATTGGTTTAGACTCTATTTTAGTTCTTGGAGGATTATTTTCTAATAATAGTAAAGATAAAATTTTAGAATCGATAGAAAATAAGGGCATTTATCCTAATTTTTTTATAGATGAAGTTAACTGGTAGATATCCCTAATGTTAGTTGTAAAAAATAATACCAAAGTTATTAAACCTGGAGGAGTTTTTGCATTAGGTAATTTTGATGGAGTGCATCTAGGTCATAAAGAAATTATTGAAATTACTAAGGAAGCTTCCATTAAGAACTCTTCTTATGCAGGTGTTATCGTATTTGAACCGCATCCAAGAAAATTTTTCAGTAAAAACTCTGATGATTTTTATTTATCTGATTTAAAAACAAAAGAGTATTTGCTGAGTAAACTTGGTATGGAATGCTTTGTTGTTTTAGATTTTGATAAAGATATGGCCGATAGGACTCCCGAGGAATTCATTAATGATATTATAATTGAAACAATCAAGCCATCAGTCATAATTGTTGGCTATGACTTTCGGTTTGGTAAAAATAGAGCTGGCGATACTGACGATTTAAACAGAATTTGTTCACAGAATGATATTTTTGTTAAGGTTGTAGAGAAACAAAAAAAGGACGAAACTGTTCTCTCTTCATCAAATGTCAGAGATCTTTTAAAGGCTGGTGATTTCAAATCTGCCGAAAAGATGCTTGGTCATAAATGGTTAATAAAAGGAAAAGTGGTATCAGGAGATAAGCGTGGAAGAGAAATTGGTTTTCCAACTGCCAATCTAGAAGTTAATAATTTCCTAAAAATTAATTTTGGTGTTTATGCTGTTAAAGTTGATGTAGATGGCATTAGTTACAATGGAATATCTAATTATGGTATTAGACCAACTTTTAATGACGATAAATTGCTTCTTGAGACCTATTTATTTGACTTTTCAAAAGACATTTATGGTAAGGATATAGTGATTTCATTTATTGAGTTTATTAGAAAAGAAAAAAAATTTGATAGTATTGATTTATTAAAAAAACAAATTGCATTGGATTCAAAAAAAGCAATTGAAATATTGGATAAATAGATGTCAGAAGAAAAAAATATCAAGGATTATAGGGATACACTTCTTTTACCAAAGACAGATCTTCCTATGAAAGCTAAATTATCTGAAAATGAACCTAAGCTTTTAGATAATTGGGATAAAATTGATACTTATGGCTCTATAAGAAAAGCTTCTACAGGTAAGGAAAAATTTATTCTTCATGATGGACCGCCTTACGCAAATGGGAATGTGCATATGGGCACAGCGTTAAATAAAATTCTCAAAGATATAATTATAAAATCTAAACAAATGGCAGGTTTTGACGCAATTTATAGACCAGGTTGGGATTGTCATGGCCTTCCCATTGAATGGAAGATTGAAGAGCAGTACAGGGAGCAAGGAAAATCAAAGGAAGAAGTGCCAATAAATGAATTCAGAAGTGAGTGCAGACTATTTGCAAAAAAATGGATTGATATTCAAAAAAAAGAATTTAGAAGATTAGGAGTTTTTGGAGATTGGGGTAATCCTTATACCACAATGGAATTTGACTCTGAGGCTATTATTGTTAGAGAATTTCATAAATTTCTAATGAATGATGATTTGTATTGTGGATCTAAGCCGGTTATGTGGTCAGTTGTAGAAAAAACTGCTTTGGCTGAGGCTGAGGTAGAATATAAAGAACATGTATCACCAACTGTTTGGGTTAAATTTCCTATAATTACTCAAAAAAAACCATATAAAGACTCTAATATTCTTATCTGGACAACAACCCCATGGACTATACCTGCGAATAGAGCAATTGCTTTTTCTTCAAAGTATGAATACGGACTTTACGAGGTTATGGAAATAGAAGAAGGCAGTTTGGCAAAAATTGGAGAAAAGATTATTATTAATAATTCTCTTAAAGATAATTTAGAAAGCGCATCCAAAGCTAAAATAAAGTTTATTCAAAATGTTGATGAGATTGAAAACTTAATTTGTAAACATCCTTTTAATTCTCTCGGGTATGAATTTGATATTCCCCTTCTAGAAGGTGAGTTTGTAACTGATGAAACAGGGACAGGTTTTGTGCATATTGCTCCAAGTCATGGCCAGGATGATTACGAATTAGCATCTAAAAATGGGATTGAAGCACCTTTTATGATTGATGATGAAGGTGTTTATTTGCCAAATGTAAAAATTTTTGCTGGAAAAAAAGTGTATGAGGATGATGGTTCTTACGGTGATGGTAATGGTGCAGTAATTAGAGAATTAATTAATAGCAATGCTTTATTTGCAAAAGGAAAACTTCGTCATCAATACCCGCATAGTTGGAGATCTAAAGCACCCTTGTTATTTAGAAATACGCCACAGTGGTTTATTTCTATGGAAAAAAATAATCTTAGAGATAAATCTTTATCTGAGATCGAGAGTGTCGAATGGATACCTAAGAGAGGAAAAAATAGAATTAAATCCATGGTAGATAACAGACCAGATTGGGTTATATCACGTCAAAGAGCATGGGGAGTACCTTTAGCAATATTTTTAAACAAAAAAACAGGAGAAATTCTTAAAGATAAAGAAATCAATGAAAGAATATTTAATAATTTTAAAAAAAATGGTTCAGATTCTTGGTTTGAATTATCTTCAGAAGAAATTCTGGGTAAAAAATATAATTCTGATGAATGGGAAAAAATTGATGATATTTTAGATGTTTGGTTTGACTCAGGGTCAACGCAAGCTTTTGTATTAGAGGGAAATCAAGGAATAGGCTTTCCTGCAGATTTGTATCTTGAAGGATCAGACCAACACCGTGGTTGGTTCCAGTCTTCGTTACTTGTTGGTTGCGGAACAAGAGGTAAAGCTCCATTTAAAAAGGTATTAACTCATGGGTTTGTAGTTGATAAAGATGGAAAAAAAGAATCTAAATCGCTTGGAAATGTTACAAAACCTGAAGATTTAATTCAACAATATGGTGCTGATGTTATCAGATTGTGGGTAGTTTCTTCTGACTTTACAGATGATCTAAGAGTTGGTCAGGATATAATGAAAGCAAATGTTGAGTCTTATAGGAAAATTAGAAATACTTTTCGTTTTTTACTCGGAAACCTTGATAATTTTTCTGAAGACGAAGTTGTAGATTATAAAGATATGCCAGAGTTAGAAAGATATATTCTTCACAAGCTTTGCTTAATAGATAATGAAGTTAGAGAGTCTTATGAAAATTTTGATTTAAAATCAGTATTTCAAATATTATTAAATTTTTCAAACCTTGATCTTTCTTCATTTTATTTTGACATAAGAAAGGATTCCTTATACTGCGACAGTCCAAAAAGCAATATCAGAAAATCAACTAGGACTGTTCTTGATCTCCTTTTTAATTATTTGGTTAGGTGGTTTGCTCCAATTTTATGTTTTACTGCTGAAGAAGTCAGAAAATCTAGATTTCCTGACCTAAATAATTCTATCCATGAAATGCAATTTTTAAATGTTAAAGATGAATGGAATAATTCAGAATTATTTGAAAAATGGGAGAGAATTAGATCAATACGAAGGGTAGTTACTGGAGCAATTGAGCTTGAAAGAAAAGAAAAAAGGATTGGCTCAAGCCTTGAAGCAAAACCAATAGTTTTTATTTCAAATGATGATTATGCGGATACATTAAGAGATATTGATTTACCTGAGATATTTATCACTTCTCAAGCAGAGTTGAGAAATGAAAAAGGTCCTGAAAATGCATTTACTTTGGATGAAATTAATGATGTTGCTGTAATATGTGATATTGCTGAAGGTAATAAATGTAGTAGATCTTGGAAAATTTTGCCAGAAGTGGGGACGGACAAGGAATACCCAGATTTAAGTCTTCGTGATGCAGAAGTAATGAGAGAAATTAATGATAAAGGTAATTAAAGAATATCTTGTTGTTATATTATCATCTAGTAGTGTCTTTTTAATTGATCTCTTAAGTAAAAATAAAATTATATCAATTTTCAAAGACGGTGTTGTTGAAAAAATTTACGTTAATGAGTATTTGGACTTTATTTTAGTTTTTAATACAGGTATTTCCTATGGTCTATTTTCTGGAGGAGGTGATTTTCAGAAATGGATACTAATTTCACTTTCCATTTTAATTATAATTTTTCTTTTAAACTTTATTAGAAATGAATCTTCAATTGTTTCAAAGCTAAGTATATCCTTCATAATCGGAGGTGCCCTAGGAAATGTATTAGATAGATTTACATATGGTGCAGTAGTAGACTTTATTTCTCTTCATGCGAGAGGTTTTTCTTGGTATATATTTAATATTGCAGATATGTTTATTGTTGTAGGGGTAATTCTTTTTATTCTTAGCCAATTTATTTTATCTAAAAATAATGTAGGAAATTAAATTATGGTAAAAAATTTTATAGTTATGTTAGTTTTATTAACGCCGATCTTTTTAATTAGCTGCGGAAGTGAACTTGCCAAAGTTTTGGGTACTGATAAAATGCCTCCAGATGAATTTACAATTTTAACAAAACCTAATTTAATTATACCTCCAGAATATAATTTAAGACCTCCTGCTGAAGGAGAGGTTAGGCCAACGCCTCAACAACCAAGCAGAGAACTGCAGGCAATATTATTTAATAATTCAAATAGTTCAGAAGATTTTAGTCAGTCAGAGATTAATTTAATGACAGGCGCTGATGTTGCAGAATCTATACCAAATATAAAAGAAGTTTTGGATTCAGAGATGCGTGATGTAGAAGAGGTTAATGCAAACCTTGAAACACAAATTATAAATACTCCATCAAAAAAAATTAATTAAATTATTTAAAAAGATTCTTAATATTTGAAATTGATATTTCAATTTTTTTATTATTCTTATTATTTTTTATAATTATTCCGTTTTTCGATTCAGTAAGTTGAAAGTTTTTGTGAAAATTGAAAACTGACTTAATTAAATTGTTTTTATTCCTTTCTTCGTTAGCAAATTCGTATATTTGTTTTGAAAATGATTTTAATATTAACCCTTTTGTCATTTTTTCAACCTTTTTTCTTTCAACTAAATTTTCATTATAGTTTAAAAAAATGAAGAAAGATGGATATCCATCAACTTCGAACGACTTCCTGTAAATATCATTAAACGCTCTTTTAATTCCTAAAAATCTTGCTGGCTTATTGTTTACAATAATGTATTGATTATTCTTCTTTTTCGATACTTGTTTTTTACTACTGTAATAAATCTTAATTTTTATTTGTTCTGTTTCTAATTGTTCTTTTATTAAAGATTTAGCAATTTTATTATCAAATAATTTGCTTATTCTTGAAATTATTTTGTCTTTAGAAAGTTTATCTTCTATAGGAGCATTAATTATTGATGTATTATTTAGCTTAGCTAAGAAATCAATATTCGGAAAAGCTAAAGCATAATTAAATATTATATTTTTTATATCATCTTCAATAAAATTATCTGGATTAGTCCTCTTTTCATTATCATTATAAAAAATATCTTTTAATGATATTTTTGTTCCTATATCTGCATAGCACTCTTTAATTGGTTGTATTTTATCATTAGTAATTTTTAATAAAGATCCTCTTGTTTTGTTTTTTTCTTTGCTAATTATTTCTAAATTACTAATTTTAGACAAATTCAAAAATATATTCTTATTGTTGTTTAAGGTAGCAGAATTATTCTCAACTGAATCAGCAAGATCTTTTGAGCTTAATCCATTTCCATTATTTTTAATTTCAATTAGGCTTAAGCCATTTCTTTCAATCTTAATGTTAATTTTATTAGCGCTATCATTAATTGAGAATTCAATCAGGTTCTTTAATATATTTGAAGCGCCATATTCCTCATATTCTGTATTTTTTGGTTTTGAATATTCGGCTAAAGGAGTATTGCTCAATAATCTTTTCCTTTTTATTCAGATAAATATTCTTCAACTTCAAGTGCTGCCATGCAGCCCATACCTGCAGCTGTAACGGCTTGTCTATATTTATCATCTGTAACATCACCAGCTGCAAAAACACCATTAATGTTTGTTTTAGTTGAATCTGCCGCAGTAAAAATATAACCCGCTTCATTCATATCTAATTGATTTTGAAATATTAGTGAGGAAGGGCTGTGTCCAATTGCAACAAAAACACCATCAGCCTTAAGATTCTCTATACTATTTGTTTTCTTATTTTTTAAAACAACTTGGTTTACACTTAAGGGATCTTCATCGCCAATTATTTCTGTAATTTCTGTATCCCAAATGATTTCAATTTTTTTATTTTCTACCAATCTTTTTTGAAGAATTTTTTCAGCACGCAATGAGTCTCTTCTATGAATTAATTTAACCTCACTTGCAAAGTTAGTTAAAAAAATTGCTTCTTCAGCAGCAGTGTTTCCTCCTCCAACCACAACAACTGTTTTATCTTTATAAAAAAAACCATCACAAGTTGCACATGCTGATACACCATATCCCTTAAATTTATTTTCTGATTCTAGCCCTAACCATTTTGCTTGAGCGCCAGTTGCAATGATTAAAGCATCGCATGTATATTCTTTTCCTGAGTCAGATCTTAATTTAAAAGGTTTATTTGATAAATCGACATCTACAATGGTATCAAAGACTATATTTGTTCCAACGCTTATAGCTTGTTCTTTCATCTGATCCATTAACCATGGACCTTGAATAATATCTGCAAAACCTGGATAATTTTCTACATCTGTAGTTATTGTCATTTGACCGCCTGGTTCAATCCCCGTTAGAAGAGTAGGCTCTAACATTGCTCTTGAAGAATAGATGGCAGCAGTATAGCCAGCAGGTCCAGAACCAAGAATTAATAATTTTGAATGATTGTTATCTGTCATTTTAATTAGCTTTATTTCATTTAAAAAAGATTCTTATAGATATAGTCAACTATTTCTTTTGTAGGATCTAATTTTTTATTTTGAAAATAATCAATTTTGTTTTCAAAAGGTCTTATATGTCCAGAATTTACTAATGTATTAATAAATTTATTAAATCTTTTTGAGTTACTTTTTATATCAATATAATAAACCGGTTTTGGAACATTTATTGCCTCACTTATCATATTTGCCGAATCTGGTGTTGTGATTATTATTTCTGAAGCTTTCAAAATAGCAAAATATGGATTATCACCTTGTCCATCGTAAAATAAACTTTCTTTATCGATTAATAAATTTTTAATTCTGTCGGATAAAACTTTGGGCGATCGTCTAGATAATGTAATTAACGGAGTATATCCATTAATAATGACAAAATTTAAGGCTTGAATGATTTTTTCACACTCGTCATCATTAAAATTATAAGCCTTACTTTTTCCTCCAATCAAAAAACCTATAAAAGGTCCTTTAAATTTTGATAATTTATCTAACCATTTATCGTGGTGATAATTAAGTAGTTCGTTTGTTACTCTGTTTGGTGATGTTATAGTTTTTATAACATTGTTTCCTTTTATTGAGTCATGTTCTGGCGCCCAAACTATATCAAATTCTTTTGAATCTATTCTTGGATCTTGAAGATATATTGTTTTGCATTCTTTTTTAGAAGCTCTTCTTATGTATCTAAGATAGGGAATTGTTTTTCTTCCAGCTGCTATCACAAGATCAGGCCATGGTTCACGAACTTGAGGATTAAGAAATGCAGTCCCATAAGGAGCAAAAACAGAAACAGCCATTGATGGCTTTATTTTTTTAATTTCTGTCTCTATTCCTAATCGTTCAATCACACCAAGGCACTGGTTTTCACACCCAATTAAACCTGAAGAAAGTATCCAGCTATTTTTTATTTCTTTTAAAACCATAGTTATTATCGATTATTGTAATAATCTTGCGTATTAACAATATAATCTATAACATAAATTTCATGAAACGAGATAATTTAGATTTCATAGATATTAAAATACTTAATAAACTGCAAGAAAATGGCCGAACTACTAATGTTGAGCTATCAGAGTTTGTTGAGCTTTCAGCACCCCCTTGCCTAAGAAGAGTAAAAGCACTTGAAAATGAAGGTTATATCAGAGGATATCATGCAGAATTATATCCAGAAAAATTAGGATTTGAGGTTACTGTCTTTGCGATGGTTGGTTTACACAACCAGGCTGAAGCAGATTTATTAAGTTTTGAGGAGCATGTTAGCAATTTAGATTATGTTAGAGAATGTCATATGCTTAATGGAGAAATTGATTTTATTTTAAAGTGTGTGGCCCCAGATTTATCTAGTTTTCAAAATTTTCTTACTAACGAATTAACTTCAGCTCCAAATGTAGCAAGTGTGAAAACTTCTTTAACTATAAGACAATCAAAATATTTGCCCGGTGTTCCTTTAAAGTAAAAATCTAATCAAAAATCTTACCAGGGTTAAGAATATTTTTTGGATCAAGTGATCTTTTAATGCTTTTCATAACTTTTATTTCATCACCTTTAATTTTTAGAGCATCTTTTTTTCTAACGATACCAATACCATGCTCGGCGCTAAAAGAGCCTTCCATTTTAACTATTAGAGATAGAAGTTTTTTTCTAAGCGGTTTTTCTAACTTAAAAAAACTATCATGGCTTATATTTTCTGGTTGACCAATATTATAATGAATATTTCCATCCCCTAAATGACCAAAAGTAATCTTTTTAGCATTTGGAATTTCTTTTGAAACTATTAAATCTGCTTTTCTGATAAATTCATCCACTGCAAAAATAGGAACAGATATGTCATTTTTTATGCTTGCTCCATCTTTTTTCTGAGCCTCAGATATGTTCTCCCTTAAATTCCAAATTTGCTTTGATTGTTTTTTTGAGTTAGCAAAAACTGCATTTGATATTATTTTCTTCTCTAAACCTAGATTTACAATCTTATTAATTTTATCAATAACATCTAAATTTTTTTCATAAGAAGAAAATTCAAACAATATATACCATTCTGCCTCTTCAGAAATTGGCAATATAGCCCCGTTGATATTTTTCAAAACTGTATTGATAGAATTATTATTCATAATCTCAAAAGAGGTTAATGGGGTTGATGTATTTTTTTGGAGCATTCTAAGAAATTCTAATGATTTTTTTGGACTTTTTGAAGATGCCAAAAAAGTAAATTTTTCCCTAGGCTTTGGAAATATCTTTAGGCTTGCAGCGGTAATTATACCTAATGTTCCTTCTGATCCAACAAATAGATCCTTTAAAGAATAGCCAGTATTGTCTTTTTTTAATGTTTTTAGAAGATTAATAATACTTCCATCTGATAAAACGACCTCAAGCCCTAAAGTTAACTCCCTTGTATTACCATAATATAAAACACCTACACCTCCAGCATTTGTAGCTAAGTTACCTCCTATTGTGCAGCTTCCTTCCGAGGCTAAAGAAAGAGGAAATAACATATCATTTTCCTCGCATATTGTATGAATTTCAGACAGTAACATACCAGATTGTACAGCCATTGTTTCATCTATCTTATTGAAAGATAATAGTTTTTTCATTCTTTCTAAAGAAACTATAAAATCTTTACTGCTGTATGTTATTTGGCCACCTACAAGCCCAGTATTCCCACCTTGAGGGGTAACTGAAATATTATTTTTATTAAATAATTTAAGCAACAAAGATATTTCTTTAGTAGATTTTGGTCTTAATATCGCCTGCGCTTTTCCGGGGTACCTATTTCTCCACTCAACAAGGTATTTGCTTTTATCTTCACTTGATAGCAATACATTCTTTTTTCCTATTATCTCTTCAATTTTTTTGATGATATTGTTCTTCATGTTATAATTTTAACCATTATAAAAATTAATTTAAACTTATTTAAATTATAGATTTAAAAAAACATGCTTACACATTTTAAAAGTATACTAATTACATCTGGAAATATTGAAGAAAGCCATGAGCAGTTTCATAAATTATTTGGTCATGACACAAGTGATATAGGTAACGATAGCGATTTAAAGATATATAGCCATAATTTAAAAAATGGATCTATTGAGCTATGCGAAAACAAAAACCAAGAAGATATTTTTTATTATTCGCAGTTAAAAAAACATAATCTGGATAATGGAATTCAAGCTTTATCAATTGTATCTGACGATATTTTTGAAGATCATAGAAAATTTAAAGAAATGAATTTAAATATAAGTGATATTGAAGAAATTGACTTCAATTTCAGAAATAAAAAAAATATAAAATCTAGATTTTTCTCACTGAAAAAGACTAATCCTTCTGATTTAAATTTATTAGTTTTTGATCAAGACACAGCTTTAAATGATAAAGGGAATTATGAAGATGATACTATTTCAAAGTTTAATCAAATAATCATCTATACTCCTGATATCGAACATCTAAGAGATTTATTCACTGAAAAACTTGGAATTAGACTGGCGTTAGATAAGGTTTTTAATTTTGGCGAAAAGGATATAAGAATGATGTTTTTTCGCATTGGCGGTGTTACGCTAGAAGTAATTGAAAATCCTGATTCTGAATCTTTATCTTATGGAGGAATAGGGTGGCATAGTGAAAATATCTCTAAATGTCACAAAAGATTAATTGATTCTAATTTTGAGCTTTCTGAGATAAGAAAGGGAAGAAAGCCTGGTACAATCGTTGCAACAATAAGAAATGCACCTTTAAAGATGCCAACTATAATTATAGGTTTAGATGATTAAATTTCTTAAAATAATTACTTTTTCATTAATAATACTTTTGAATTCAATACATGTTTCAATTATTGCTGAAGAAAATAGAGAATTAATAAAGATTAAATTTGCAACGGATTGGCGAGCTCAAGCAGAACAGGGTGGTTTCTACCATGCTTTGGCGCTTGGGTTATATGAAGAGAGGGGTTTAGATGTTGAAATTATTCAAGGCAATGCTGGTATTAATATTCCAAGACTCCTTGCGGCTAAAGAAATAGATTTTGGCATTGGATCAAATAGCTTTGTACCTCTTAATATACTTAGTAATGGAATACCAGCAAAAGCAGTTATGGCTTCATTTCAAAAAGATCCACAAGTCATTATAACGCATAACTCTTCTTCTATTGAGAGTTTAAATGAAATGGTAGATAAACCAATCATGATTTCTGAGAATAGTATTGGTGCTTTTTGGGTTTGGTTAAAATCAAAATATTTATTTAACGATAAACAAATAAGAAGAAAAACTTTTAGTTTGGCTCCTTTTTTAGTTAATCAAGAAGCAATATTGCAAGGCTATTTAACATCAGAACCTTATCTTGTAGAAAAGGAATTAGGTATGGCGCCAAATATATTTCTCTTATCTGATTATGGTTTTCCAGGATATGGAGCAATGATTCTAGCTAGGAATGATATAATTGAGAGAAAACCAGAAGTTGTAAGGGCTTTTGTCGAGGCAAGTATTTTAGGCTGGAGGAAATATATTTATGAAAACCCGGATGCTGGCAATGAACTTATTCTTAAAGAAAATAAAGAAATGACAAATGAAATTATTTCTCAAGCGATTGATAAAATCAGAGAATATAATTTAATTTCAAGTATGGATGGGTATATAGATATAGGTTTGATGGAAAATAAAAGATGGGAAGAATTCTTTAAAACAATGTCAGATTATAATGTTTATAATAAAGAGCTTAACTGGAAAGACTCATACTCCCTTGAATTTATTAATAGAAGATAAACATGTTAAATTTTTCTAATGTTCATATGAAATTTGATAAGGATGTTCTTTCCGATATAAATCTAAAAATAGATTCTGGAGAATTTGTATCAATTTTAGGTCCATCGGGATGCGGAAAGTCTACATTATTAAGATTAGCATCAAATTTAGCGAAGCCTACTAAAGGTCTTGTGGATTATACCTCTCATAAAGATTTATCAATTGGGTTTGTCTTTCAAAACCCAACATTAATGCCATGGCGTACTGTTCTGGAGAACGTCACTTTGCCTCTAGAATTAAATAAGAAGAAATCTTCAAGGGAAGAAGCTTTAATGTGGCTAGCGAGAGTAGGTTTAAAAGACAAAGAAAAGAGTTACCCTAATGAATTATCCGGTGGCCAAATGATGAGAGTTTCTATCGCTCGTTCACTCATCAATGGATGTAATCTTTTATTGCTTGATGAACCTTTTGCAGCCTTAGATGAGATCACAAGAAGGAAACTTGAGGATGATCTTCTAGAAATATGGGAAAAAGAAAAGTTTACTGTATTGTTTGTGACTCATTCTGTATCTGAGGCAATTTATTTATCTCAAAGAGTGCTCGTTCTTTCATCTGGGCCGGGCAAGTTAGTGTACGAAAAAAATATTAGTCAATACAATTCAAAAGAAGAATTTATAGGAAGTAAAGAATTCCAAACTATAAATAGTGAAATTTTTGAAAAATTAAAAAGTGGAGTAAATAATGAATAAATTATCTACTTATTTTTCTCCAATAATAGCTCTAAGTATTATTTTTATAATATGGGAGCTTCTAGTTAATTTATTTTCTATACAACTCTATATTTTACCAGCTCCAACAGATATTTTTCTCTCTTTAAATGATAATTTAAGGGAATTACTACTAGCAACATTAAATACACTTAAAATTACATTATTTGCATTTTTAATTGCTACACTTATAGCTATAGGTTTAGCTATAATTTTTTCCTTATCAAAGATTTTAGAAATCTCTCTTTATCCAATTACAGTAATCTTTCAAGTGACCCCTGTTGTTGCAATTGCACCATTAATTATAATATGGGTAGGTCTTGATAATGCTGAAATGGCAATACTAATTTTATCAGTAATTGTTGCCTTTTTTCCTGTACTAGCAAATACTAATTTAGGTTTTCGTTCAGTTGATAAAAATTTAAAAGAACTGTTTCTTATTAATAGAGCCTCAAAGTGGCAAACTTTAATGAAATTGAATTTACCTTATGCAACACCTTATATTTTAACTGGGATGAAGACTTCAATAGGTTTGGCATTAATTGGAACTGTTGTAGCAGAATTTGTAGCTGGCACTGGCTCATCTGCTGGTTTATCTTGGATTATTATTGAATCTGGTAACAGATTAGATATAGCTAAGCTATTTTCCGCCTTAATATTGCTTGTATTATCTGGAATATTTCTATTTTTATTAATGTCTACCATAGAATATAGTATTTTGAGGCGTTGGCATCAAAGCGTAAAAGAAAATGAAAGTTAAAAGATGAAAAAATTATCTAAAAAAGCGTCTACAGTTAGTGAAGCTTTAGATACTCGTTTGACATGTAGGGCTTTCACCAACAAAGTTCCAGAAAAGAGAGTAATTATTGATCTTTTAGAAAAAGCTAAAAGAGCCCCCTCAGGCGGGAATCTTCAACCATGGAAAATATGGGTAGTCTCAGGAAATCCTCTAAAAGATTTTATTGAAGATGTTGCCAATAAAATTAAAGAAAATCCTATGGGAGAAGGAACAGAATATAATATTTATCCACCAAATCTGAAAGAGCCATATGAGTCAAGACGAAGGGAAGTCGGAAGGTCTATGTATGATGTTTTGAATATACCTAAAGAAGATAAAGCTGGAAGGCTTAATCAATTTAAAAGAAATTTTGAATTTTTTGGCGCTCCTGTAGCAATATTTTTTGCAATCGACAGGCAGATGCAAGAAGGTCAATGGTCAGATTTAGGAATGTTTATGCAATCAATTATGCTTTTAGCAAGAGAAGAGGGCTTGCATACAGCACCACAAGAGGCGTGGGCAATTTGGTATAAAACCGTAAATAAATTCTTAAATATACCTGAAGAATTAATGCTATTTTGTGGAATGGGTATTGGTTACGCTGATGAAGATGACCCAATAAATACATTTAGGAGTAAAAGAGTAGATATTGAAGATTTTACAGACTTTATAGGGTTTTAAATAATTCGTTTATCTCTAAATATATTAATTTCCTCTTCAGAGAAACCTAGTTCAGTTAGAATTTGATTTGTATCTTCACCTAGAGTTGGAGGTCTCTTTTTAATTTTATTTTCTGAATTTGAGAGGTTTATCGGTAATCCCATAACTGGCGCAGGTTTATTTAATCCTGGATATTCTACTTCTTGAAAAAAATTCATCTGATCAACATGCTCATCTTTTAAAACATCAGCTAAATTATTAACTGGCCCAGCAGGCACCTGGGCTTCAGAAAGTAAATTTAGAGCATCTTTTGATGATAAATCTTTGCACCAATCTTGAGTTTTATCACTTAGAATTTGAGAGTTTTCTCCTCTTTTGATATCAGTAGAAAATCTATCATCATCAAGAAAATCTTCCGCTTCTACTAGTTTTGCCCATCTTTTAAACAATGGCTCCCCAAGAACTTGGACAACAATCCATCCATCTTTTGTTTTAACTATATCTACAGGTCCTGCATAAGGACTTTTATTTCCAATTGCTTTTCTGTTTTTATTTGTTATAGCCTCTTCGATGAGATGAGTATTCATGAATGCTAGAGATGTAGCAAAAAGAGCTCCTTCAACAACTTGCCCTCTACCGGTTTTTTCTCTGTCAATAATTGCAGCCAGGGTACCCATAGCTGTAAGTGATGCAGTTCCATAATCAACATAAGGAGAATAGGCTTTTATTGGTTCATCTTCATAGCCGGTTAAATGCGTTGCTCCGGACATAGCCTGACCAACACCATCAAATCCAACCCTTTCAGAATATGGTCCACCATGACCAAAAGCAGAAACAGTGGTTAGTATTATTTTATCATTATATTTTTTGATAGTTTCATAATCTATACCCATTCTTTTTAGGGTTTGAGGAGGAAGATTAGCTACTACGACATCTGCTGATTCAATGAGCTTTTTAACTATTTCTTGAGATCCATCCTTTGTAGGATTTAATGTTAATCCTTTTTTATTTCTATTCATTTGCATGAACATGGCACCTTCGCCATTGGGGTTTCCTATAGGATGTATATATCTATCTTCGGATCCATCAATTCTTTCAACCCTTATAACTTCCGCACCTAGATCTCCTAGAAGCGCAGCACAATAAGGACCAGCAATATACCTTCCAAAATCTAAAACTCTAATTCCATTTAAAATATTCAACTTAAACTCCTTTATGAACATTAAAAAAAATTAATATTAAAGAAATGTTCTGGTAAAAGAAACTATTAGATAATGGTTTGATTGAAAAATATTTGGCCACATCTATATTAGAAGCCTCCCCCATCATATAGATGAGGCCAAATTAAAATAATGACATAATTGGTTAAATTGAATTATTCTTACAAGAGGAGTAATTTATGCATATATTGCTTGTAGAAGACGATAATGAGACTGCATCTTATTTAATAAAGGGTCTCAAAGAAAGTGGTCATGTAGTAGATAGGGCTAGTGACGGAAAAGAAGGTCTGTTTATGGCTTTTGACTCAAATTTTGATGCATTAATTGTCGATAGGATGCTTCCAGAATTAGATGGTTTAACTTTAATTACTAAAATTAGGGAAAAAAATTCAGATATACCAATAATTATTCTTTCTGCCTTAGGCGAAGTAGATGAGCGTGTAAAGGGTCTTAAATATGGCGCAGATGACTATCTAGCGAAACCGTTTTCCTTTTCAGAATTATTAGCCCGTTTAGATGCTGTAATAAGAAGAAATCAACATGAGAATAACAATAGTTTGCTTGAGTTAGGTGATTTAAAACTTGATTTGTTAAGTAGAAGAGTTGAAAGGGAGGGGCAAATTATTGATTTACAGCCTAGGGAATATAAACTCTTGGAATTTTTACTTAGAAGGCCCAATCAAGTTGTTACAAGGACTATGCTCTTAGAGGGCGTTTGGGAATATCATTTTGATCCTCAAACAAATGTTATTGATGTTCATATATCCAGATTACGCTCAAAAATAGATAAACCTTTTAAAGGGAAGCAAATGCTCTTCACTGAGCGTGGTGCTGGGTATGCTTTAAGATACGATGAATAATCCATTTAATTTAGCTAGTTTTAGACTAATTTTTATCTATACAATGCTTTTAGGGTTGTCAGTTGGACTTGTTCTGATGTTTTTGTTCTTTACAACAGCAAGAGATATTGAGTTGGAGGCTGATCAAAAAATAATTGAGAAGGTTGAGGATTTAAATAATATTTATTTAAGATATAGGGAACAAGGTCTCTTAAATTACATAAGAAGTGAAACATCTAGGGCAACACTTGATATTTATAGACTTTATGACTCACAAAATAATTATATAGCAGGCAATATTAAGACTGAGCCTAAAGATATTAAAATCAATGATGATGGATGGATAGAGTTTGCATATCAAGTAAATGAAAATGGAGTTGAAAAGGTTCATTACGGTAGAGGAAGAAATTTTATAACTCCACGCAGGAATTTAAGATTAATTGTTGGGAGAGTAGTAAATGATGAAAAGATTCTGAAAGAGAGGTTTCTTTATAGCTCTTTATGGTCAATTCTAATAATTATTTTTCTTGGAATATTTGGAGGTTATATCCTAAGTAGAAATTTTTTAAAAAGAATTTCAGATATAAATAAAACTAGCAAAAAAATCATGGATGGCAATCTAAAAGAGCGCTTACCAACTACAAAAGGTAAAGATGAATTAAATCAATTATCATCTAATTTAAATGAAATGTTAGATAGGTTAGACTCTCTAATGAGCAATATGAAAGAGGTCTCTGATAATGTTGCTCATGATTTAAGAACTCCTCTAAACAGAATTAGAACAAATTTAGAAGTCACATTAATGTCAAACCCAGATATAGATCAATATAAGAAATCATTTGAAGATGCGCTTGTAGAAACTGATAATTTGATTAAAACTTTTAATTCGATTTTATCTATATCAAAAGTTGAATCAGGTACATCAGATTTAGACAGAAACCAAGTAAGTCTAAAAGAATTAATTTTAAATATGCATGAGTTATATGAACCTATTGCTGATTCAGATGGAATTAAATTAAATTACGAAGTTAATGAAGATATTATTATTAATGGCAATTATAATTTACTCTCTCAGGCTTTAGCCAATTTAATTGAAAATGCTATTAATTATGGTTGCTCAAATGATAATCCATCTATAAATGTTGGAGCAAAACAAAATGAAAACCTTTTATCTTTATGGGTAAGCGATAATGGTATTGGAATTAGAGATGCGGACAAAGATAAAGTATTAGAGAGATTTGTGAGACTTGATTCTAGTAGAAGTTTAAAAGGTTCTGGATTGGGTTTAAATCTTGTTAGTTCAGCTGTTAAATTCCATGAAGGTACTTTAAAATTAATAAATGCTAAGCCTTCAGGGTTGATTATATTGATTGAAATTCCTATAGAATCCTAAGTACCGCCATCAACAAAAAGACACTGTCCAGTCACCCAGCTTGACGCATTTGATGCCATAAAGACTACTGCTGCACCTATATCTTCAGGAGATCCCCATCTATTGAGCGGAATAGGAATATATTTTTTTAATTCTTTCTCTCTTTCTTCTGTATGCATGTTCATTGAATCCTTAAAGTTTTCTGTTGGTATCGGACCTGGTGCAATAGCATTAACCCTAATTTTAGGAGCTAACTCCAATGCAAGAGTTGATGTCAAACTGTTGACAGCAGCTTTCGAGGCGCCATACGGGCCATTTTTTAAATTTCCTTGCATATTTTTTGATGAACTAGAAGAGATATTAATTATTGCACCTCCCTCCTGCATTTTCTTGGCTGCAGTAACACAGCCATTAAAAACAGCAGTGAAGTTAAGGTTTATTTGTGCCTCAAACTCCTCAATTGAAGTCTTAGTAAGATAGCGCGGAGTTCCATCAGGTAAACCTCCAGCGTTATTTACCCATGTACTTATTTTACCAAACTCTTTAAGGGCTTTTTCACTTAAGTTTTCAAAAGAATTTGGGTTTGTAACATCTATCGGCACTACTATTGCCTCTCTTCCTAATTTCTTAATTTCCTTTTGTACTTCGTTAAGATCATTTTCTGTTCTGGAGGCAAGGACAACATTTGACCCAGCTTCAGCTAAAGCAATTGCAATTCCTTTTCCTATACCTTTGCCTGCACCCGTTACAACAGCTACATCATCTTTTAAATTAAATAATTCTAAAATTGGCATATTATTGTCCTCCTTATGTTATAATTGTTTAGAGAAAAGTTATGGTCAATTGGTTTATATATATTTTTTTCGTTTTTTTTCTAATATTGTCCTTTGTTTATGTTTTTGGAAATAGAGAAACAATTGATATAAATGATCTGGAAATAGATAGTGAATATTCTTTTTTTGATAATAGCCAAGGTAAAACTGCTTATTATTCAATTGGTAAGGATAGCAGTGAGCCTTTAATTCTTATTCATGGTGTTACTGTTCCTTCGTATTATTATAAAAAGATTGCTACTAGCTTATCTGAAATTGGCTATAAGGTTTATGTTTATGATCATTTCGGAAGAGGTTATTCTGATAGACCAAAAATAAAATATAATATGCATACTTATCAAAACCAACTAAATGATTTTATTAATTATTTATCGCTAGATAATGTTACCTTAATGGGAGTGTCTATGGGAGGCGCTTTAGCATCTAATTATGCAGCTAAAAACCCTGCCAAAGTTAAAGCCTTAATTTTAAATGTACCTTTTGTAGGATCACAGACAATTGGGTTAGAAAATTTTGCATCTTTCCCAATTTTTTGGGATTTCTATTTGAGATTTTTTATTATTAATAGGTTAGTGGAAAGGGGATATGGTTTAACTGATGATAACCAAGATCCAGATCATTTTATTGAGCAATTTAATGTAATAGGGACTCAATATTCATTTAGTTCTCTTATGAAGAACTTCTCAAAGCATGATTTTTATAATGATTATCAATTAATCAGTGATTATGAAATCCCAGTTCATATTACTTATGCTCCAGATGACGAAGATGTCCCGATAGATTCAATACTAAAAGCAATTGAATTGGTTCCTGATGCTAGAACATTTTCGTTTGAAGGCGGTCATAATATTATAAATTCTAGAACTGAAGAGATTGTTTCTCTTATTAATGATTTTAAATCTAGTGATTTAAATGACTAGATTGTGCTAGCGAGGCCTTTAGCCGAGAGAACTTCTATCCAATATCCATCAGGATCTTTTATAAAAGCAAGTCCTTTCATATTTCCATCATCTGGTTTTTTTTGGAACTCTACGCCAAGCGATTCAAATCTTTCGCATGCTTCATAAACATCTGGGACAGTTATGCCAATATGGCCAAATCCTCTAGGATCAGAATTGCCGTCATGATGAGAGAAGTTTTCATCATTTTCTGTTCCCCAGTTATGAGTTAATTCTAAAACAGCCTTTTGGCTTAGAGTATAAGCAAATCTATCCTGGTTATTTTCAGGAACTGGATCATCTCCATCTCTAAGGTAGGCAAGAAAATATAAAGAGAATTTAAAATCTGGGAAGTCTAATTTTTTTAAAATAGTCATACCAAGGACTTTAGTATAGAAATCAATTGATTTTATAGGGTCTTTTATCCGAAGCATAGTTTGGTTAAATACATATTCTAGTGTTTCTTGATCAGGGTTTTGAGACATTTCTTGCATAGTAAGGCTCCAATTAATTTTTAATTTATATGATATATTATTAACAAAGGTATAAAAAAAGGCCATTTAAAAATGGCCTTTTTAATTATAATTAGTTATTTGATTAAAATTCTGCTGTAAGGTTTACACCAAATACTTTTCCAACAGTTGGTGAACCAAAAATCATCAAGCTTGATATATCTCTAACAGGAGCAACAATTTCATCTGTTAAGTTTCTACCAAAAGCAGAAATTCTATAATTTGACCAACTATATGTTACTGATGCATCTACTCGATCTTGAGAAGGAACTTTACCCACTGCAATATTTGTAGTGGTAGATTCCTGCTCATCAATAAAGCTATATTTTGCAAATATACTTAATTCACCCGGACCAACCGTCGCAGTATATGTTCCTCCAACAGAGAAAGTTACTTCTGGTGAATATTTAGGTGTTAATGCATCATTATTTGTAGGCTCGATTAAACCTTCAGCATTAGCTCCATCTAGATCAGCTATAAAGCCATCATATTCGGCATCAAGAAAACCTACATTCACAAATGCTTCTAAATTTTCGGAAACTAAAGCTCTCATTTCGACTTCTAATCCTTCATAAAGAACACCGGCCACATTATCAATTACTGTAACAACTGTTCTTGTAGTTGGATCAAGTTTAATAGTGTCTTCCTGCTTATCTTCAAAGTCATTTCTAAAATACTCAGCATTTAGCTGGACTCTTTTATCAAGAAGTAAACTTTTTACACCAACTGAAAGTGTTCTTGCAAATTCAGGATCATATGTATTCTTGAAATCTTGAACATTCTGATTTCTTCCGAAGAAACCACCGCTTTGGAAGCCTTCTGAGTAAGTTACATATGTCATTACATCTTCACTAACTTGATAAGTTAAGCCAATTTTTCCTGAAATTTCATCATATTTCTTTACAAGATTAGCTATGCTGGCTTCGCCAGGAAGTCCAATATTTGCAAAGTTATTTATGTATGCTCTTTCATTTGTTGTGAAATAAGACTGCCCACCAATAAATGCTTTTTCTTCCTCAGTATATCTAATGCCAAAAGTAAGCATTACTTTATCGTTTACTTGATAATCAAGATTTGCAAATACTGCTTGTGATTCAGTTTGTTGTTCTTGAAGAAGCTTTTGAACATAATTTGGTCCAAGTCCATTTTCAAGACCCGGTTCAGCTCTTAAAGCCCCAACAGCACCTACAAGCATTGCTTCATATAAAAATGGCGGAACTAGAGTTGACCAAAATGAACCTCTAGTAATCCAGTCCTGATGATATGTGCTGTCCCAAAAATAAGCCCCAACTGTTAGATTATAATTATCTTGGACAGTTTCATATCTTATTTCATGACTTTCTTGCTCATAATAATTTGTTGCCTCAATCCAAATCCATGGCATTGGAGTTCCGTCATATTCCCAGTAAGTATCTTCTTCTTCGTCACGATAACCACCAGTATAAACTAGCCTACTGTTATCATTTAATTCATACGACATATTTAGTGTAATTGCATCGGTATCAAATTGACCCGGATTAGTGCTATTAGTGTTATATGTTGTTGGGCTAGCAGTTTTATCATTAGATTCGCATGTATTGTGCATTCCAGGGTTGAAAGCCATTACAGGTCCTAATGCAGCACCTGTTTTTGGTGTGCCATCAGGATAAAGAGGATCATATACATTACAGATCACAGTTGTTGCATCATTTTTATTAGTCCATGCGCCAACATCACTGCCATCATCATATGTCTCAAGAGTTAAATGGGCTTCAAATCTATCTGTTGTAAATAATAATGATGCGCCATAATTAGTATAATCTTTCTTTGGTCCATCTGTTTGCACATAGGTATTGTAAAGGTGACCATCATTTTTGATAGATGTTCCAAAAAGTTTAAGAGCAAGAGTATCATCAATAATCGAGGTATTAATAATAGCTCTTAATTCTTCTTGTCCATTATCACCAAGAGTAGCTTGAACTTTACCGCCAAATTCACCAGTGGGCTTGCTTCTCATAACTCTAATAACACCACCATTAGTATTTTTACCGAAAAGAGTACCTTGAGGACCCCTAAGAATCTCAATTCTTTCTAAGTCAAAGTTTTCAATAACTTGGCCAGAGTTCGTACCAATAGCAACGCCATCTAATTCAACAAGAATTTTGGGATCAAATGATTTATCAGATTCACTTGAGTTAATACCTCTGATGGTAATAGCCGAACCTCTTGCCCGAACTGATGTTTCACCAATAATAACATTTGGTGCAAATGCACTTAAATCGGCAATGTTACGTATTGTAGCATCTTCAAGCTGTTCAGTTATAGCGGTTATAGCTATGGGAACATCCTGAAGAGATTCCTCTCTTTTTTGGGCTGTAACAATTATTTCTTCAATTTCTAAACTTGATGATTCTTGTGCAAGTGCAGTGTTTAAGAACATTGGTAAAATTAAAGAAAAGCATAAACCAAAAAAAACATATTTAATTTGACTGAATAAATTAGACATTATTTATCTCCCCGAAAAAAAATTCTTATTTTTATTTTTTCAATATAACAAAAATATTACTATTTATTTAATTAATAGCAATTATTTTATAAATAAATTAAACCACAAAAAAAAAGGCCGTAAATTGCGGCCTTTTTTTGTTTTCCTTTTAATTACATTTTATATTTATATTGCAATGTAAAAGTCTTACCTTGTTGAGTTGTTACAGCTTGGTCTTGAATAAGAGCAGAAGTACCAGTTTGTGTTGAAATTCTTCCTGGAATTGCACCACCTGTAATAATAACGATTTCATCACCAAGGTTTCTTCCAATTAGATTAAACGAATGTTTACCATCTTCGGAGTATAAGCTTAATGCAATATCATTAATCCAGAAAGAATCCTGCATTGGTGAATCTATGTAAGTTCCCCAACCGTATTCATCACTATATCTTGCATCAGTCGAAATATTATATCTCCAACCATTTGATAGTCCAGAGTCATAACTTAAACCAAAGGATCCAGCTATTTCAGGGCTATAAGATCTTTTACTACCTTTAAGATTTTCTCCGCCAGGAGTTATAAAATCACCAGTATTAGTAGCATCTGTCCATGCAAATTGTCCCCTTAAAGATAGTCCAGGTATATCTGTATACCAGAGTAAATCTGCTTCAAATCCCTCAGTTTCAACTGCACCTGCATTAAAAGTGCTGAACTGGATAATTGCCGCATCGAAAAGTTGGACCTGAAGATTAGTGTATTCATACTTATAGTATGTAGCGTTTAATCTCATATTATTATCAAGAAGATTAGATTTTAAACCAATTTCAAAGCCATCTACTTCTTCAGAATCATAAATCAATGCATCGAAGCCTTCGAAAGTAGGAGATAAAGGATTAATAGATGCTGTTGGTAAGGCACTATTATCAATTCCACCAGATTTAAACGCTTTTTTATAAGCAACATAAATACTAGTATCTTCATTGATATAGTAATTTATAGCAACTTCAGGAGATAGATTGTCATCCTCAAACTCTAAACCTTCAATTAAAGGAGGAGCGCCAAAACCAAAAGCAGCAGCAGCAGCATGAATATAAGGAATCTTAATATATCCTGTCTTTTCTTCTTCAGTATATCGTGCACCAAATGATAATTCAGTTCTTTCATTGACATCAACATAAATAGCAATACTAGCTGACCTTACATCAGTATCAAGATAATGATCTTTATTATAGTCATATGCATTTCCTGTAGCTGGGTCTGGTCCTACAAGGGCAGATGTTGGATCAAAAGCACCAAAAACCGCTAAAACTGGACCAAATATATTTGGTGTAATTGGAAGGTTAAAAGCATATTGATGAGCATCAAATCTTTGCTCGATTTCTTGAACGAATAAACCTGCTTGGAAGTTAAATGCTCCATCAAAATCACTAGTAAGCCTTAACTCTTGCGATGTATGTTCGTATACATTTCTATGCAAACCACCATAAACACCTGCACCATAACTATAGTCATCTAATTCAACATGATCTAATTCAACGATACTTGTAATGGATGTTAAAGAAAGATCATCATTAATATCCCAATTTACTTGTAAAGAAATCAAATCAGTTTCTTGATCTAGTCCAGGCTCTCCATTATCAAAACCATAAGGAAGTCCAGCCCTTAATCCAGGCTCTAAATTAATCTTAGAAGTGTTACCATTGACGACACAATCATCAACACCAACCCTAGTTGTGAAAGCAGCTGTTGCACCTGGAACTCCTGTTATTTGATGAGCAAGAGGATTACCAAGTCCATCAGCGCACCATTCCTCTTGATACATTGTTCCACCACCATCATTTTCATATTTTGAATATTGATACTTTAATTTTGCCGTTAAGGTTTCAGTGGGTGTCCATAGAAGAGTTAATCTTGCATTTGTTGACTCCTCACCAAAAAAAGGTTTAGTACCGTTTCCATAAGGCATAGGATCATTACCGAATGAATAATTTTCACGAAGTTCATCTGTTTCACTTGTACCAAATGCAAGTCTAGCTAGTAAATTATCACTTATTGGTCCAGATATAACTCCTTCAAAAAATGTTGTTTCGTGCTCAGTTTCAACACCAACACCAAATTCAGCTTCAAATTCATCCGTAGGGTCATTTGTTTTGATTGATATCACCCCAGCCGTCGCAGATTTACCGAAGTATAAAGATTGAGGTCCTTTAAGAACTTCGATTTGTGACATATCAAGATAAGCATTGTGAATAAATCGCCCTCTATTAACCACTACACCGTCGATATTAATTGCAACTGATTGATCAAAAGCGGCAGAGATTGAGCTCGAGCCAATTCCTCTTAAATAAATATTGGATCCATTTCCAGAACCTCCAGCATTAATTCTAAAATTCGGAACCATTTTTGCAGCATCAGTTAAGCTTGTTATATTATAACGATCAAGATCAACTTCTGACATCACCGAAACAGCAACAGGAACATCTTGTAAGCTTTCATCTTGCTGTCTTGCAGTTACTATAATTTCTTCTATTCCAGAATTTTCAACTTCTTGAGCATAAGAAGAGAGAGAAGTTAATGATAATATCATTAACGAAGAGCCTATTAAAAGGCGGTTGAATGTTTTCATTTTTTCCTCAAATTTTTGTAATTTAAATTTTTTTTATTTTTATTTTATAAATCTACAATCATATTAATGACCATTTTTAAAAAAAGATCAATATTTATTGATTTTTAAGTTGTGGATAAAAAAAAGGGCCAATTGAAATGGCCCTTTTTAATTAATTATTTAATTATTAATTAGAATTCGTAAGTTAATTCAACTCCAAACTTACGTCCTTCATTAATTGTACCAATTGCGAATAGAGGCATAATCGGATCAACAACTTCATATTGTTCATCAGTAAGATTTCTACCATATGCAACAATTGACCAACCATCTTGGAAGTATCCAATAGATGCTGTCAGATTTTCTGTTTCTGGCGCTCTAGCGAGAGCAGCATTAAGAAGATCTGTTTCTTGCTCACCAATTCTATTGTATTTTGCAAAAACATCTACAGTGCCATTTCCAGCAGGAATAGATAATGTTCCGCCAATACCCCATGATTCTTCAGGAGCAAATCTTGGTGTTAAGAAATCAGCAGATTCAATTTTTGTAATTCCATCACTTTCATTGATATCTGTAAAGAAACCTTGATATGAAGCATCTAGAGTTCCGTAATTAGCAAAAACACGTAGATACTCATTTACAAGCCATTGAATATCGATTTCAAAGCCTTCATATTCTGCAGCAGCAACATTAGACCAGAAGGAAGCAACAGTTTTTGTTTGAGGATCAACTTGCGTTGATTCTTCTTGCTTACCAGCATAATCATTCATGAAGTAGGCTGCATTAAGTTGAACTCTTCTATCAAATAAGAAAGTTTTGATACCTAACTCAGTGCTTTCTGAATATTCAGGATCATATTGGTTTCTTCTCATATGTTTTGTTTGCTGAACAACAGCATAGAAACCACCTGAGTGAAAGCCTTCTGTATATGTTAGGTATGCAAGAGCATCGTCATTGATTTGATATGATGCGCCTACTTTAATAGATGTATCATCCCATTTCTTTTGAAGATCAGCATAATCAGGGAAGTTACGTCCTTCACCTATATCATGACCAGCAAGATAAGCCTGACCGGCATAGAAATCCTTTTCTTCTTCAGTATATCTAACGCCACCTGTAAGTGTCCATCGGTCATTCACAGCCCAATCAGCTTGAGCATATGCAGCCTTAGATTCTGTTTTTTGTGTAGAATAAAGGATTTGATAAAGAGTACCTGTAGGATAGGCTGGTTCTGTAGGATCACAAGCTACGGAATAAGTAGGCTCAAAAAAGTCCTGACATAGTTCCCATTGACCTGGAGCAGATAAAGCTCCTCCAAAAAGAACTCCCCAGAATGTTCCGCCTGTTGCCCAATCCTGAGTATGTTCTTTTTCAAACATATAAAGACCAGCAGTTAATTCAACATTAGCAAATGAGCCATTAAGTTGAAACTCATGACTTGTTTGATCATAAACATTCCATCTTTCAAGTGTAATGAAAGGAGCTGCAGATCCATCATAGTCATAAATACGATCCTCACTTACATCTCTATAACCACCAATGTATTTAAGTGTTACATTCTCATTTAACTCATAAGTCATTTGAAGTGTAATTGCATCTGTCTCAACATCGGCATCATGCTGTGTATCATTTTCAGCATAAGGAAGTTGATCAGGAGAAGTTCTACAAGCTTCAGCGTAAATCGCACAAGCTAATAGCCCACCACTGAAATCCGTTACATTTGGACCTGGAGGTGGAGGAGGTATTACTCCTGGCGCAACATTAAAGTTTTGGTTATAAGCTTTTAATGCACTTTTATCATGCATTGATTCTAAAGTTAAAAGAGCTTCAAATCTATCATTTGGTGTAAATAATAGTGTTACACCATATGCTTGGTAATCTTCTTCACCATTATGGCCACCAATAGTAATATTTGGAATCCAGCCATCACTTTGTCTAGAAGTTGCAAAGAATTTAGCTGCTAAATTATCTGATAATTTAGTATTTATTACAGCTCTTAATTCTTGACGCCCATCTTCACCGATAGTTGCTTTTACTTTACCACCAAACTCTCCAGTTGGACGAGTTCTGATAACATTTATCACACCACCAGTTGTATTTTTACCAAATAGAGTACCTTGCGGACCTCTTAGAATTTCAATTCTTTCCATATCAAAATTATCTAATAATGATCCAGCGTTCTGACCGAGATAAATGCCATCAACATTAACAGCGATTGGCGAGTCAAAAGTATTATCAGTATTAGTAGCAGCAGCAATACCTCTAATCTGTATAGCTGTAGCACCACCTCTACGCCCTTCACCGCCAAGAACAACATTAGGAGCATATCCAGTAACATCTGAAATATTTCTAATTGTTGAACTTAGAAGTTCTTCGTCCATAGCTGTAATTGATATTGGAACATCTTGTGCAGATTGTTCTCTTTTTTGAGCTGTAACAATAATTTCTTCAATTTGAAGACTTGATCCACTCTCATCTTGAGAATAACCTGTTGAAGTAAATGTGCTTGCAACTAAAAAAGACGCAAACAAAAATACTAGTTTATGTAAGTTTTTCATAAAACCCCCTCATAAAATTTTATTATTATATTAATAATATTATGAGGTTATTGTGCAAATTTTAGACATAAATACAATCAATAATTAATTTAAATTTACTACTAAAAAAAGAAAAACGGCCCTTATATAGAGCCGTTTATGTAAAAATGTTGTATTATTACAACAAAATTATCAAATTATTTATTACCTACCCATAATCTTCCAATTATTAAATACGCTGCAGACAAAACAAATAAGCCACCAATTAGATCAGGCATTAAAGAAATAGTTGGAACATCTGTAGTTGCGCCAGTGTTAGATATTAATTGTTCGGCTCTAGCAGAAATTGTTTCCCCTGTATCTTTTAAAACAGCTAAAGAATGGCCAGCGCTATCAAAGTTAAATCTGAAGAAGCTGCCCGACAGATTAAATTGCCATAAATTTACTAAACCAAAAACTGTGACAGCAATTTTCATTATAATTCCAGCATTGCTCTCCAAAGCAACTGTTGCTGCTCTTCCTGCAACCCATAATAAAAAGGCAAAAACCATTGCCCATAATGCTGTTGAAATTGTTGAATTACTTAATTGTGCATATATTTCTACTTCACTCATTATTTTTCCTCCAAAAAGATTAATAATTTATCTCGTCATATAACCTGTTTGATGTAAAGATAATAATTGTTAGTTTTTAAAAATTTTTTGCCACAAAAATATATAAAGGGCTTGCAAACAAGACCACTACAGGGTTAAAAGTTTTATAACTGTTGGGGCGTAGCCAAGCGGTAAGGCAACGGGTTTTGATCCCGTGATTCGTAGGTTCGATCCCTACCGCCCCAGCCAAATATTCATATTGAAATTTCACCTATATCCATAATAGCATTTTTACCATCCCAGTTTTTTGATGCATTTTTTATCATCTCAAACATGGCGTATCCACCCTCAGATAGTTGAGCAATCTCTAGTATTGCTCCAAAATTATTTTCTTTATCTAAATATGCAAAACTTCCTCCATCTCGAGTCCTTCCTCCTTGAATATTTTTATACCCAGAATCTTCAAAATCCCTAATATCCTTATTTATATCTTTTGAGAAAGTGCAAAAATGATGAACAGTATTTTTTTTATTGTTCACATAATCATTATAAATCGATGGTGTTTCGCAATGCTGTTTAATTAGCTCAATTTGTATATCGCCTGAGTATGCGAGAGCTACTGAAAAATCGATGTTTGTATTATTTCCATTATAATAGACATCATTTAAATCAAGATGCTCCAATATGATAAAGGGTCCTACATTTAAATTTTTTGTCCAATGATTAATTGGATCATTAAAATCATCAACTACAATACCTATTTGCTCCATAGGCCCAAAGAATTTTTCCATTTTATGTCCTCATCGATATTTAGTAATTTAATATTAGATGAATTTTATTTTTATTCTATAAAATAAATTTTCCTTCAAAATTTTGTGTTATATTATATTTGTGGGAGATAATTATTCTTATATTTTTATGGCTTCTTTAATTGGAGGTCTGTGTTTATCGTTAAATTTGTTCGGGATATTATTTTCGAGAATAATTATTATTGATTCCTTTCCTTTTAAATTTATAAAAAATCATAATTATAATTTTTCTAAATTTAAAAAACATCTTCCCTTAATTTTAATTAATTTATCAATTATGTGTTTGTTATTTCCATTAGGAATTTTGGCTATAAGCGACTTGATGATTGTTCCTTATAATAATCTTTTAATATTTCTATTTCAAATTACAGTAATATTGATCATTGATGATTTCTATTTCTATTGGTTTCATAGGCTTTTGCATAAAAGTAAATTTCTTTATGAGAGAATTCATATAATTCATCACAAGGCCAGCAATCCTTTTCCAGCTGATTATCTATATGAGCACCCACTTGAATGGATGATGGGTTTATTAGGTCCTTTTATTGCCTTTTTGATTCTTGGAGAGGTTTATTTTGAGACTATTGTGCTTTACTTAATTATTAGAATTCTGCACGAGCTTGATATTCATTCTGGAATTAAATCATCGCTATATAAATATTTCCCATTTGCAGGGGTTAATGAATATCATGCTTTACATCATAAATATCACAGCAATCATTTTGCTTCTCTATTTTCTTTTTGGGATACTATTTTTAAAACCCATAGTAAATATTAAGAATCTTCTGTTTCAGAAGATTCAATTGTATTTTCTTTTTTTCTGAATAAAAAGACACTAGCAAGAATCATAATAGACGAAACTATTTCAACACTAATAAATATAGTTGCAAAGTCAGCATTATATATTTGCCAAGCAACTATTCTCATTGCCGCTGCTGAAAATAAAATAATGACTGCAGAAATTAGAAAGGTAATATTTTTAAAAATACTGCCAAGCAAACAAAAAATACCCACACCTATAAAAAATGCAGAGAAATCTCCAATTTGGGTGCTTCTGCCAATACCTTCAAGATACTGCATTCCAAGACCATTCGATGCCGCTAATGGATTTGTTATCCAAGTGTATGCATTAGATAAGAACAGTAACCCAGGAAGAAAACTTAAAATTCTAGCAATAATTTGTTTCATATTATCCTCAAATTTTTTTTAAATTAAACTATTAGTAAAGACTATATTAGACTATTAAAAGTATTATTAACTTAAATTTGATAAATAATGATTAAAAGAGCTTTAATTACTGGCATAACAGGACAGGATGGATCCTATCTATCTGAATTTTTAATAAATAAGGGTTATGAGGTTTATGGAGCAGTTCGAAGGACTTCATCTATAAATACTGGAAGACTATCTGAGTTAGATATTTTAAATAAAATAAATCTAGTTGCTATGGACCTTGCAGAGATCACAAATATCCAAAGAATTATCGAAGAAATTAAGCCTGACGAAGTTTATAACTTGGCCGCCCAAAGTTTTGTACAGACATCTTTTGATCAACCAATCTATACATCTGAAATTGATGCAATAGGTGTAACAAGAATTCTGGAAACAATAAGAATGTTGGGAGGTAATACTAAATTTTATCAAGCCTCCACATCAGAAATGTTTGGCAAAGTTCAATCCTCGCCTCAAAATGAAGAAACTCCCTTTTATCCAAGAAGTCCATATGGTGTTTCAAAATTATACGGTCATTGGATGACAATAAATTATAGGGAGGCTTGGGATTTACATGCTTGCTCAGGAATACTTTTTAATCATGAATCACCTTTAAGAGGAATAGAGTTTGTAACAAGAAAAATTACTTTGGGCGTTGCAGAGATTACAAAGAAAAGAAAGAAAAGTATTAGCCTTGGTAATCTAAATGCCAAGAGAGATTGGGGTTATGCAGGAGATTATGTTCATGCGATGTGGCTTATGCTTCAAAAGAAAATACCAAGTGATTATGTAATCGCAACAGGAGAAATGTATAGTGTTAGAGAATTTGTTGAAAAGGCGTTTAATGCTGTTGATACAGAAATAGATTGGGTTGTTGATGATGGAGAAGAGTATGGTCGTTGCAAAAAGACTGGAAGTATTCTTGTAGATATAAATAAAGATTTCAATAGACCCGCAGAAACAGATTATCTCCTAGGAGATGCAACGAAAGCAAAAGAAGAACTTAATTGGAAACCACAAGTAAATTTTAATACTCTTGTTGAAATGATGGTTAAGAAAGATTTGGATAGAGTTGAAAATGATGTCTATGGTTTTTAGTTAGCCAGTTTTCTTTTCCTGCATTTCTCCATAAGCTTGCTCGTACTGCTCGGTTAATTCATTTACTAACTCTTGAACAGTTGGTTCACTTTTTATGCTACCAATACCTTGCCCTGAGCCCCAAATATCTTTCCAGGCTTTTGATTTGGTGTTTCCGCCTGAACCAAAATTCATTTTTGATTTATCTGCTCCAGGTAAATTATCAGGATCTAAACCGGCTTTTTCAATAGAAGGTTTAAGGTAATTACCATTAACACCTGTAAATAATGATGAATAAACTATATCTGAAGCTGATGATTCAATAAGCATATCTTTATACCCTTGATCAGCATTTGCTTCTTTTGTAGCAATAAATCTTGTTCCAATATAAGCTAGGTCAGCCCCAAGAGCTAAAGATGAAGCAATTGAATGCCCATCTGATATTGATCCAGATAGCAATATTGTTCCATCAAACCATTCCTTTACTTCGCGAACCAAAGCAAAAGGTGAATGAGTTCCTGCATGACCACCAGCGCCAGCACAAACAAGTATCAATCCATCGACTCCTTGTTCAGCAGCTTTTTTTGCATGTCTTACATTAATGACATCATGAAAAACAACCCCACCGTAACTGTGTGCTGCCTCAACTATTTCAAGAGGAGGTCTTAAACTTGTAATTATTATTGGAACTTCATGTCTTACGCATGATTCCATATCTTGCATTAAACGGTCATTAGAGGCATGACATATTTGATTAACTGCAAATGGAGCCGCAGGGCTATCAGGGTTTTCTTGGTTATGTTTGTCTAATTCCTCTTTTATTTGAATTAACCATTCATCCAAGACCTCTTGAGGTCTTGCATTTAGAGCTGGAAAAGAACCAACAACACCTGCTTTACATTGACTAATAACAAGCTCTGGTCCTGAAACTATGAAGAGCGGTGCTCCAACAACTGGTATTTTTAACTTGCCTTTAAGATGAGGAACTAATGCCATAATAATCTCCTATTCAATAATTAAATTGAGTTTTAAATATGTTTCTATAGATTTAAATAATGTTTTTACATAATTATTTTATCTTTTGAAAGAACAATAATGCTAAAAATTGACCGATCACAATCTATTTCAAATCTTGGCGCAAGAGTTTCAGGTATTGATATATCTCAGGATATAAAATCTAAAGACAAAGAATTTTTAAAATCACTATGGTGTGAGTGTTCAGTATTAATTTTTCCTAATCAAAAATTACAACATAAAGATTTTGAAAGATTTAGTTTAATATTCGGAGAATTTGGAGAAGATCCTTTCATAGAGTCCATTGATGATCATCCAAATATTATCGAAGTAAAGAAAGAGGCAAATGAAAAGGCCTCACACTTTGGTGGCTCTTGGCACTCTGATTGGTCTTTCCAGCAAAAACCTCCATCTGCTACTTTGCTTCATTCAAAGACAATTCCTCCAATTGGTGGAGACACTCTTTTTGCAAATACAATTCTAGCTTATGAAGGTTTGCCTAATTCAACAAAAAAAAATATTGATAATCTTAATGTAATTCATTCTGCAGCTCTGCCTTATGCTGATGACGGATTTTATGCTTTAGAAAAAGAAAAAGATAGGTCAATGAAAATTAGACCTTCGAAAGATGCAAAGAAAACTTTTACACATCCTCTAGTAAGAACTCATCCAGATTCAAAAAGGAAAGGTTTATTTATTAATCCAGTTTATTCTTTACTTATAGATGGTCTAGAAAAAAATGAGTCAGACGCGTTACTTGGTGATCTATTCTCTCATATGACACAGGAGCAATATATTTATAGACATGTTTGGGAAGAGGATATGTTAATTATGTGGGATAATAGGGCAGTAATGCACCAAGCTACAGGTGGCTATGATGGATATGATAGATTGCTACATAGAATAACTATTGCTGGAGAACAACCTTCATAAAAGGTCATGACTATCTAAAATAAATGCATACATAAATGCGACTTCGTCTATTTGATGATATCTACCAGCTTTTCCTGCATGACCAGCTTCCATATTTGTTTTTAAATATAGATTATTTTTATCTGTTTTTAATTCTCTTAGTTTAGCAACCCATTTTGCAGCTTCCCAATATGTAACCCTTGGATCAGTTAGACCTGCTGTTACTAAAAGAGAAGGGTAATCTTGTTTTTTTACATTATCGTATGGTGAGTATGATTGAATATTTAAAAAATCATTTTTATTTAGAATTGGATTGCCCCATTCCTCCCATTCAGGTGGAGTTAATGGTAAAGATGAATCTAGGATTGTATTTAAGACATCTACAAAAGGCACATCAGCGACCGCTGACTTGAAGAGTTGAGGTGCAATGTTAAGCGTTGCACCAATTAAAAGTCCACCAGCACTACCCCCATGTATGGTTAAATCACCAGATAATTTAGATTTTTTTAAAAATTTTGCACAGCTTATGAAATCTTTAAAAGTATTTTTCTTCTTTTTTAATTTTCCGTCTAAATACCATTGGCGTCCTTTTTCCATACCTCCTCTAATATGAGCAATTGCAAAAACCATGCCTCTATCAACTAGGGATAGCCTTGCAACTGAAAAGCCTGGTGTCATTGACATCCCATATGCCCCATAACCATAAAGAAGCGTAGGGGCATTATCTTTTGTATTTTTTAATTTAAGTAAAGAAATTGGAATCCTTTTTCCATCATGGCTTTTTGCGAAAATTCTTTTAGTTTCATATTTATTTTTATTATATCCAGAAGGCACTTTTTGTTGTTTAAGAATTTTTCTTTTCTTTGTGTTTAAATTGTATTCATAAATAGTTGTAGGCACATTCATAGCAGAGTAGTTGACTTTTATTTTTTTGCTTTTGTATTCTATTCCTTCATTAAAATTCAATTGATATGCTTCTTCATCAAATTTTATTTCTTCAATTTTATTAGTTCTTTTATCTATAAATTTTATTCTTGGTAAACCATCTTTTAGTTCTTGTAATATTAGAAATTCTTTTAAATCAGCAAAATCGGTTATAAGGACACCCTTTTTATGGGGAATTAATTTTTTCCAATTTTTATTAGGATATTTCTCATCTCCGTCTTGTTTTTTGTTTTCCTCTATATAAGAAATTTTAAAATCGATGGCATTGTCGTTATTATTTAAAATAATAAAACGCGACTTCTCTAGGTCATGATCAATACTATATTCAATTCCTTTTTTTCTTTTGCAGAATAGAGATAGCTTTCTATCATTATCACCTTTATTTAAAAGGTATATTTCATTAGTCTCATGATCACTAATGTTTAAAACTAGATATTTTTTGCTAAGAGTTTCACTTACATTTAAGAAATATCCAGGGTTGCTTTCCTCATAAATTAATCGATCATCATTTTGTTTAGAATTTAAATCATGAAACCATAAGCTTGAAGGTCTATGATTCTTATCCATCCTAATATAATAGAAACCAGATGAATCATTTGACCAGATCGTAGATCCGCTCGTATTCTTAAGAGTCGAGAATTTCCTTTTTTTGTTTTTTATATCAAAGGTTTTAATTGAATAAAATTCCGATCCTTTATCATCATAGCTATAATTAAATATTTCTTGATTATGCGAATATGAAACTCCCCCAGGTTTAAAATATTTGTATTTCTTACTTAAGATATTCCAATCAATTATTGTTCGATAACGAGAGTTAGAATTATTTGATAGTTTTCTTTTAAGTATTGAATATTGTAATCCTTTTTTTGTTTCTGTTAAGTATAAGTATTTCCCATCCTTAACAGGAAGAGATCTATCATTTTCATTAATTCTTGATTTAATTTCTTCAAAAATAATATTTTTTGATTTTTTTAAATGTTTTAAATTTTCATTTGTCCATTTATTTTCATTATCAAGAAATTTTTTAATATTTGGTTTTAAAACAGAAGGATTTCTTAGTACCTCCTGCCAATTATCATCCCTTAACCAAGAGTAATCGTCTTTAACAATCAAGCCATGGACTTTTATTTTTTTATTTTTTTTTCTGGCTTTTGGAGGTTCTAACCTCTTTTTAGAAACCATGATTAAGAACTTTTATTCAAATACAATAGATACTGTTTCAGCAACCATTGCAGGCCTATCTTGTCCTTGGATTTCAATACTTATTTCTGAGGTTAATTGTGTGCCTCCAGCCTTTGATTGCGCCTCTACAAGTACAGATTTAGCTCTAACTTTTGAATTTACTGGGACCATATTGGTAAATCTAACTTTATTGGTTCCATAATTTATACCTCTAGTTACACTTTTTATAGTGCTTATTTGAGATGTAAGCATAGGAACTAGAGACAAAGTTAAAAATCCATGAGCAATTGTAGGCATTCCTAGTTCTGTTTCAGTTCTTTCAGGATCTATATGTATCCATTGATGATCTCCAGTTGCATCAGCAAAATCATTTATCCTATTTTGATCAATTGAGAACCACTCACTAACTCCAATTTCTTCACCAACGCAATCGGCCAATTCGGCAACATTTTTAAATTCTCTCATTATAATCTCCTTTATTATACAATTTTAGAGTTTTTATTACCCCAGTATCGATCTTTCAATAATCTTTTATAGAGCTTTCCTGTCGGATGTCTAGGAAGTTCCTTCTCAAAATCTATCGATTTTGGACATTTGATAGAAGATAAGTTTTCTTTACAAAAATTAATTAATTCTTCCTCTAAATTTTCCCCGCGCTCTGACCATTTAATTGGCTCTATAACTGCTTTTACTTCTTCTCCAAATTCTTCATTTGGAACACCAATGACAGCACAATCAGAAACTTTTGGATGTGTGATTAATAAATTTTCGGTTTCTTGAGGATAAACATTTACTCCACCTGTAATTATCATAAATGCTTTTCTATCGGTTAAATAGAGATATCCATCTTCATCAAGTTTTCCTACATCACCCAATGTTGACCAATTACTATGAATAGGGTGTCTAGACTCTTTTGTTTTTTTTTCATCTTTATGATATTTAAAATCACTATCACCCTCAAACCAAATTGTTCCTTCCTCTCCAATAGGTAATTCTGCACCCTCATCATTACAGATATGAGGAACGCCTACAATTGGTTTACCAACGGTTCCTTCATGAGCTAACCATTCCTCCGAATTACATGCGATAAATCCATTACCTTCTGAACCTGCGTAAAATTCATGAATTATTTTGCCCCACCATTCTATCATCATTTTTTTTATTTTAATTGGACAAGGAGCTGCAGCATGGATAGCGCATTTATGAGATGATAAGTCATATTTATTTCTAATATCCTCAGGTAGCTTAAACATTTTTACAAACATTGTTGGAACCCATTGGCTAGTAGAAACAGAATATTTTTCGATAAATTTTAAAGAGCTTTCAGCATCAAAGTTTTCCATAATTATATTTGTTCCGCCAAGATAATTCACACCCATTGTAAATCTTAAGGGAGCAGCGTGGTATAAGGGAGCAGGTGATAAGTATACTGTGTCTTGATTCATTCCATAAAGACCTGTTACAACTTGCATTAAATCTTCTGATTGCTCTATAGGAATATTTTTAAGAGGAAGTTTAATTCCTTTTGGCTTTCCAGTTGTTCCAGAAGAATAAAGCATATCCTGACCCATAATCTCATCATTTATTGGAGAGCTGGGCATGGAAATTAGACTTTCCTCTAAACTATTCCAGCCATCTATTTCTCCATCAATTATATATCTATCGGAAATATCATTTATAAGATTTGTTAGTTCAACTACTACATGCTTTAAGGTATTTGAAGTAATTATTAGCTTAGCCTCGCAATCACGAATAATATATTCTACTTCAGTAGCAGTTAATCTTGATGAAATAGGAGTATAATATAATCCTGATCTTTGTGCTGCCCATAAGATTTCAGTAAATCTTACATTATTTTCCATAAATATTGCTATGTGGTCACCTGGAATTAGGTTCTTTGACCTAAATAAGTTGGCAATCTTATTTGATCTTTCATCAAGCTCTTTATAAGTTACGACTTCTCCCGAGTTTGCCATAATAAATGCAGGTTTATCAGGATTATTTTTTGCATGTATATGTGGGTGCATTAAAAAAACCTATTTCTATTTTATTAATTTTATCTGTATCATATTATAAAAATTATTAAAAAAGAAAGTCTATAATATAGATAGATTGGAGAAAAAATGAATTTTGACACTATGTTATATGATATTGAAGATAATATTTTAACGATCACACTGAATCGACCAGATAAATTAAATGCTTTTAATTTCCAAATGCAAAATGATCTCATCAAGGCATTTGATGAAGCAGATAAAGACGATAATGTAAAAGCGATCATAGTCACCGGTGCAGGTAGGGGTTTTTGCGCTGGAGCAGATCTTTCAGCAGGAGCAAGAACATTTGATTTTGAGAGTCGTGACGATCGAAAAGATAAACAAGGTGCTGTTTTAGAAAATGGCGGAATAGATTGGTCTAATCCAAGCATAAGGGATGGGGGTGGTCTTGTGACATTAAGGATTTTTGATTGTCTTAAGCCTGTCATTTCAGCATGTAATGGACCTGCTGTAGGAGTTGGGATTACAATGCAACTTGCTATGGATATTCGATTGGCCTCTGAAGAAGCAAGATATGGCTTTGTTTTTGCAAGAAGGGGGTTAGTTCCTGAGGCTTGTTCTTCTTGGTTTTTACCAAAAATAGTTGGAATTTCACAAGCGCTTGAATGGGTTTATTCTGGAAAAGTTTTTCCTGCTGAAGAAGCTTTAAGAGGTGGTTTAGTAAGATCAATTCATAAAGCTGATAATCTACTTAATGATGCAAAAGAAATTGCACTTGAAATAACTCAAAATTGCGCACCAGTATCAGTTGCTCTTTCAAGACAAATGTTATGGAAAATGGCTGGTGCTGATCATCCAATGGAAGCGCATAAAATTGATAGCAGAGGTATTTTTGCAAGAGGAAGAATGCAAGATGCAAAAGAGGGTGTTACTTCATTTTTAGAAAAAAGAGAAGCTAACTTTTCAGATGGAATTGAAGATATGCCAGATTACTATCCTTGGTGGGATGAGAAAGAATATTCATAGTTTATTTAGGAGATTTAATTTTATACAAATCTGTCTTTATAACTAATATTGAAAGAGCTATCATTGCCGTCAGTGACGATATAATAACATTATTTGCAATACCAAAGTTTTCGATTATAAAGCCACAGATAAGAGCTCCTAATGGACCAAAAGAAAATATTGCTAAAGAATAAATAGATAAGATCCTTCCCCTATGTGTCTCTTTTGCAAAAGTTTGTGTTATTGTTCTGCTTATTGATATAACTACACCTGCTCCACTCCCCCAAGCAAAAACTAGAAAACAAAATAGCCAAAAAGGAATATTGAATACTAAGAAAATAAGTATGGTTCCAAAAAATAAATTAAATACCATTATTTTGCCCCAGTTTTTTAATTGTTGATTAAGAATTAATACTATATTTGAAAAGACAGTTCCTGCCCAAAAAGAAGAAGTAACTATTGCAAAGCCAGCAGAACCTAGGCCGTATCTTTCAGTGGTTATATAAGGAAGGGCCACTAGGTTATTTCCCATGTAGCAAATACCAACTATACCCATTGCCATTACAACTGGAAATATTTCCTTTGACTTTTTTACCTCAGTAAAACCTTCGGCTATTTCTTTAAACATTTCATTAAGTTTAGGTAATGGGGAAGTCTCCTCTTTTTTTGGAAGATGGAAAGCAAAATAACCACCAAATAAAAGAGCTACAATTTGCATAATAACAAGAGGAAAAATTCCCCACTCATCTGCTAAACCACCCATACTCATTCCGCTTAATTGACAAATAAATTGAATAAGCATGGCTGTTATTACGGTTTTTTGAATATTTCCATCAGCAACCTTGTTAAGCAAACTATCTCTTGCCGGAAGAGCAAAGGCCTGAGCTGTTCCAGTCGTTAGACCATACAAAATCATAATTTGAAAAGAAAGAAAACTATAATTAAGTCCAAATAATATAAGGAATAATGGTAAAGTAGCTAAAAGATGAATAATTCCTAGCAATCTTCTTGTATCAACCCTATCTGCAATTGCTCCCCCTAAGACAATTAAGAAAATTGAAGGGGCAAGAATAGATACTTGTGCCAAACCATAGAAAGATGGTGAAACATTAAGCATTAAAACTAGAATTGTTGGAAAAAGAACCATTTGAAGGCCTTGAGAAAGAAACCATGACCCTTGCCCAATCATGTAATATAAAAAATTTCTAGTCATATTTAGATATATTTTTGGGCTTCCTCTTTAATTCTTTTAACCATTGATGATAACCCGTTTGATCTTTGCATAGTAAGATTTCTTTCAAGATCAAGATTTCTCAATTTTTCAAAAGCATCAATCTTAATAATTTCATCTGGTGATTTTTCTGAAAAAATACTGAAAAGAATAACTACTAAGCCTTTAACTAATAAAGCATCAGAATCGCCTCTAAATTTAAGAATAACCTTATCACCTAGCTTTTCTTTTTTTATAATTAACCAGACTTGGCTTACGCAACCATCAACCTTATTATCATTATTTTTTTCATCCTCATTTAATGAAGGACAGTTTTTACCTAATTCGATAATGTATTTATATTTGTCTTCCCAATTATCAAAAAATTCAAAATCGATAATTAAATCTTCAATTTTTAAATCACTCATTTTTATCTTATGATATTTTTACAAGCATTTTACCAGTATTTTTTCCTGAAAATAAATTTATAAAAGCTTTAGGCGCATTATCAATGCCTTCAACAACTGTCTCTTTCCAAGATAACTTCCCAGAATCGATCCAACCCTTCATATCATTTAAGAATTGTTCTTGAAGATGATTATATTTTGAAACAATGAAACCTTCCATACTTGCATTTTTCATAATTAACATCATCAAATTAGATGGACCACTTCTTAAAGCCTCGTCATTATATTGATCAATCATTCCGCAAAGAGCAATTCTTCCGCCTACATTTAAAATATTGATTGCTGCTTCAAGATGATCACCGCCAACATTCTCAAAATAAACATCTATTCCATCAGCTATTTGAGATCTATATTCTGATATTAGGCTATCTACTTTTTTATAATTTATTGCTTTATCTATACCTAACTCCTCTTCAAGCCATCTGCATTTTTCATCTGAACCTGATGTTCCATAGACCTTACAACCTTTTGCTTTAGCTATTTGACATACTACAGATCCAACAGCACCTGCAGCTGCGGAAACCAAAACATTTTCTCCATCCTGTAACTTACCAACTTCAAGTAAACCCGAATATGCAGTTAGACCTGGCATACCAAGGGCTCCTAAATAAGCTTGAATAGGACCAAATTCAGGATTTATTACTTTTAAGTTATTTTCATTAGCAACAAAATATTCTCTCCAACCATAATTTGACATTACATAGTCACCTTCATTTAATTCGCTAGAATTAGATTTTTCAACGATACCAATTGCTCCACCTTCGAGGACTTGATCTATTTGAAAAGGCGGTACATAACTCTTCCTGTCAATCATTCGACCTCTCATATAGGGATCAACAGACATCCATAAATTTTTTACCAACACTTCGTTATTATTTGGATCAGTTAAATCAACTTCTTTAACTATAAAATTTTTATCATCAGGGAATCCAGTTGGCCTACTAGCCAAATGAATTTCTTTACTTCTATTACTGCTCATAATTAACTCCTCTTGGATATAAATATTGATAAGTATATATAATGTTATAATAAATAAGCAAACTTGTTTAAACTAATGATAAATATTAGATTTTAGAAAAATGAAATTATTTTTAGCACAAATAAATAACATTGTTGGAGACATCGATGGCAATCTTAAAAGAGCGATCGATATGCTTGATCAAGCGGAAGAATTAAATTCTGATCTAGTTGTTTTTTCAGAACTTTTTTTATCTGGCTACCCTCCTGAGGATTTAGTTTTAAAAAAGTCATTTGTCGAAGAATGCAGAAATGCTTTGGATAAATTGATAAATTATTCAAAAATAAAAAAATTAGGTTTAATTATCGGCCTGCCAATTTATGAGAAAAATAATCTATTTAATGCTGCAGCAATTGTAGATAAAGGTAAGTTGATTGGGTTTTCTAAAAAAGTTAATTTACCTAATTATAGCGTTTTTGATGAAAAGCGTGTTTTTAAAAAAAATGATATTCCAAAAGTATTTGAATTTAGAGGAATTAAGTTAGGAGTTCCAATTTGTGAAGATATTTGGCAGGACAATGTTTGTTTAGAGCTTAAGAATAAAGGGTGTGAATTAATAATTTCTCCAAATGGCTCTCCGTTTGACAAATATAAAATTAATCAGAGAAAAACTATTATAGAAGATAGAGTATCTGAGATTGGACTTCCATTTGCATATATTAACCAAGTTGGAGGTCAGGACGAATTGGTTTTTGATGGAAGCAGTCTTATAATGAATGGAGATAAAGAAATAATATATGAGGCTCCTCCATGGCAAGAGAATACTGCTGTTATTGAGTTTAATGAAAAAGAAAAAAAATTTAATAATTTATCCTTTGATGAATTCAAATTTTCTGATTTAGAAAATATATATATGGCAACAGTTATTGGTTTGAGAGATTATGTAGGTAAAAATAATTTCCCAGGTGTTATTTTAGGTTTATCTGGTGGTATAGATTCTGCATTTTGTGCTGCTGTAGCGGTAGATGCCCTTGGTAAAGATAAAGTTGAAGCTTATATGTTGCCTTCACCTTATACATCTGAAAATAGCACAATTGACGCTAAGGATTGCGCAAATAGACTAGAAATTAATTTAGAAACTATATCAATAAATGATACTTTTTTATCACTTGAGGAGTCTTTAAAGGATTCATTTAAGGGCTTACCAAAAGATATTACAGAGGAAAATATGCAATCAAGGATAAGAGGTACAATATTGATGGCTATATCCAATAAGAAAGGAAAGATGTTAATTACGACAGGAAATAAATCAGAAGTTTCAGTTGGTTACTCAACCTTATATGGAGATATGAATGGAGGATTTAATCCTATAAAAGATATTTATAAGACAGAGCTATATGCTCTAGCTAATTGGCGAAATAGCAATCTCCCAAGCAATATATTATTAGATAAGAAAGATGTCATACCTTCTTCGGTAATAAGTAAAGAACCAACTGCCGAGCTTAGGGATAATCAAAAAGACTCTGATTCGCTTCCTCCTTATGATGAATTAGATCAAATTTTAGAGGGCTTAGTAGAATATGAATTAAGTACAAGTGAACTTGAGAAAAAAGGTTATTCTAGAGAGAAAATTAAAAAGGTTGAGAATTTATTATATGTATCAGAGTATAAAAGAAGACAATCTGCCCCAGGGGTTAAGATTAGTTTAAGAAACTTTGGAAGAGATAGAAGATATCCAATAACTAATAAATTTAGAGATAAAATTGAATAATCCAATAACAAGATTTGCTCCTAGTCCTTCGGGTTTGTTGCATGTAGGGAATGTAAGAACTGCATTGCTTAATTTTTTGGTTTCGAAAAAAAATAATGGAAAATTTATTTTAAGAATTGATGATACTGATCAAGAGAGAAGTAAAGATAAATATATAGATAGCATTAAAGAGGATCTTGGTTGGCTTGGATTGAAGTATGATGAATGTTTCCAACAATCAAATAGAATTAAACTTTATGATGAGGCATTTGATATTCTGAAAGCTAAAGAATTAATTTATCCTTGTTTTGAAACGCCCGATGAATTAGATAAAAAAAGAAAAAGATTAATTACAAGAAGAATGCCACCTGTTTACGACCGAGGCGCCTTAAAACTTAAACAAGATGAAATAAAATCATTATTGGATTCCGGAAAAAAACCATATTGGCGATTTAAGCTTTCGAGTAAAAAAGTTAAATTTAAAGATTTAATTAGAGGGGATGTAAATGTTGATCTAGCAGCCCAGTCTGATCCTGTTATAAAAAGAGAAGATGGTGATTACCTATATAATCTTCCTAGCGTTGTGGATGATATTGATATGAGTATAACCCATATAATTAGAGGAGAGGATCACATTACAAATTCTGGAATACAAATTGAAATTTTTAATGCTCTTGATTCAAATATACCTATTTTTGGACATAATTCTTTATTAGTTTCAGAGAGCGGTGAACCTTTTTCAAAAAGAAATGCAGCATCCTCAATTGAGCAGATTAGAGAAAAAGGCATTGATCCTAATGCAGTCAACTCTCTTAATGCGTCTATAGGTAGTTCAGTTGATATTGAAGCTTATGAATCATTAGATCTTTTAGCTGATAAGTTTGAAATTAGTTCACTTAGTAAATCGCCTGCTCGCTATAGCAATAATCAGTTAGATAAACTTAATTCACAATTAATTTCTAATTATAATTTTCAACAAATATCTCATCTTATTAAAGACCATAATGATGGTTTTGATGAAGAACTTTGGGATTGTATTAAACAAAATATCACAACTTTATCAGAAGTTAGTGACTGGATTAGAATTTTAAATGAACCAATTCAAGGTGATTTTAATATCGAAGATAATTATTTAATTGTTGCTCAGGATCTTTTGCCAAATGAGCCGTGGGATTCAAAAACATGGGATGAATGGATATCAAAATTAAAAGAAAAAACACAAAAAAAAGGTAAAGAATTATTTATGCCAATAAGACTTGCCTTAACAGGAAAAACAAATGGACCAGAATTAAATAAACTTATTTTATTAATGGGCTATAATAAAGTAATGGAAAGATTAAAGAGAAAATAGTATGTCCAGAGAAAAGGTTATTTTATTTGATACTACACTTAGGGATGGTCAACAAACCCAAGGAGTAGATTTTTCAGTTCAGGATAAGATTAATATTGCTAATGCCCTTGATAATATTGGGATAGACTATATTGAAGGTGGGTGGCCGGGAGCAAATCCTACTGATACAAAGTTTTTTGAAAATAAAAATAATTTTTCAAATGCTAAATTTACAGCCTTTGGAATGACTAAAAGATCTGGAAGATCTGCTGATAATGACCCTCAACTTAGATCATTAATTGATGCACATTCTGATTCTGTTTGTTTAGTTGCTAAGACCTGGGATTTTCATGTTGATTTGGCATTAGGCATTTCATTAGAAGAGAATATTGAGGCAATAAAAGAATCTGTTTTATCTGTAAAGGCAAGCGGCAAAGAACCGCTTATTGATTGTGAGCATTTTTTTGACGGGTACAAATCAAATTCTGAATTTTCATTCAAATGTATAGAAGCCGCATTAGAATCTGGAGCTGAATGGGTAGTATTATGCGATACAAATGGAGGAACACTTCCTAATGAGATTTTTAATATCGTAGACGAAATTACTAAAAAATTTCCAGGCGATAAGATCGGGATTCATTGTCATAATGATACAGAAAATGCTGTCGCCAATAGTTTGGCAGCAATTGATGCTGGCGCAAGACACCTCCAAGGAACTATAAATGGATTAGGTGAAAGATGTGGAAATGCTAATTTAATATCTATAATTCCAACATTATTACTTAAAAAAGAATATTCTGAAAAATATGAGATTTCAATTAATGCAAATAAGTTATCTGAATTAAAAAATTTATCTCGACTTGTTGATGATATCTTGAATAAACATCCGAATAATCACCAACCTTATGTCGGTGAAAATGCATTTGCTCATAAAGGCGGGCTTCATGTATCAGCCGTTATGAAGGATCCAACAACTTATGAGCATGTCAATCCAGAGTTAGTTGGTAATAATAGAAAAATTTTAGTCTCAAATCAGGCAGGAAAATCAAATTTATTATCAAGATTGAAGTCTATAGGTATGAAAATTGACAGTGATGATGAAAGAATAAATACTCTTTTAGAGATTGTAAAAGAAAGAGAATATATGGGTTATTCTTATGATGGCGCCGGTGCTTCTTTTGAAATTCTTGCTAAAAATGTCTTGGATCAAGTTCCAAGCTTTTTTTCAGTTGAGAATTACGAAGTAATCATTGCCGGCTCTAAGGATAAGAGCTCTCTATCAAAAGCAAATATTGCGCTAAATGTAGATGAAAGAATTATCAATTCAACAGGTGAGGGTAATGGACCAGTTAACGCATTAGATAATGCATTAAGAAAAGATTTAGGAATATACAATAAATATATTCAAGACCTTACTCTAGTTGATTATAAAGTTCGTATTTTAGATGGCGGGACTGAAGCTATTACAAGGGTTGTAATTGAGAGTTCGGACAGTAAAAATCAAAGCTGGTTTACAGTTGGCATTAGTCCAAATATTGTTGAAGCATCATTTGAAGCTTTAATGGACTCAATAAATTATAAATTAATAAAATCTGATATTAAATAAATTTTGGATGAGAAAATATCTCTTCAATACTGTTTATAATAAATAAATTTTTTAAACTTCTTGCTTCAATAAATTTGTCATCACTTGGTCTAATCATCTTATTCTCTCTAAGATGTTTTATCATATTATCAAAAGGCATCCAGAAATTATCAATATTTAATAAAAAAATAGATTTATTAATTTCTCCTAGAGCAAACAATGCAATGACATCAAATATTTCATCTAATGTGCCCACTCCTCCTGGGAGAGCAATTAAAACATCTGATAATTCTATTAATTTTTTTTTCCTTTCAAATAAATCCTTTGTTTCATAAATTTCATCTGATTCACTAAAGGTAATATGAGGTTTATTTAAATATCCTGGAATAACTGAAATAACTTTAGAATCGTTTCTCTTAGCGCTCTTAGCTAAATCACCCATCAGACCAAGTTTGCCACCTCCATATACAAGTGAATGCTTTTCTTTTGCTAATATTGTGCCTAACTCTATAGCTTTTTCAGAAAAGATTTTCTTACTATCAAGTGATGAACAAAATACACCTATGTTAGCCATTTTTACTCTGCCGGTTGAATTTTATTAGTAAAAAATTTTAAAATCTTATGCTTATTTCTTTCAAGGTATATTGGCATACTTAAGAGTGTAGGTACAAGAAAAAGAGTTAATACACTTGAAAACCCTAATCCCCAAATCACTGCAGTCGAAAATGGAACCCACCATGCGGCCATTAATCCACCGAATTCAATACTCCTATCAAACCAACCAATTGTAACCTGCATAGCAACCGGTATGAGAGCAATCATTGTGGTAGCAGTTGTTAAAACAATAGGTCTAAATCTTTGAACGGAAGAGTGCAATATTGTTTCGATTGGGTCTTCATGTTGAGCTCTGAGTCTATTATATGTATCTATTAAAACTATTGAGTTGTTAACAATTATTCCTGCTAATGAAACAATTCCTAGACCAGTCATAATAACTGAGAAATATTGACCAACAATCATAAGGCCGGTTAAGGCGCCTATTGTAGATAAGATTACAGTCGATAAGGTTATAGCTGCTTGATAAAAACTATTAAACTGAGTTAACAAAATTATGAACATTAGAAAGAGTGCTCCTATCATAGCGTTACCAAGAAAAGCAGCAGATTCCTCTCTTTCTTCATCTGAACCAGCAAATTTGATAAATACATTTTTAGGAAGGCTTTCTTGAGAAATCCACTTTTTTAATTCATTGCTTTTATCAACAGCAAGAAACTTCTTCCCTGTTGAAGGGTCGATAGATGTATTTGCTCTTATTTTAAAAATTCTTAAACCATCAAGTCTTTCGATTGTTGAAACTTTAGAGCTCGGTGTTCTTGTTACAAAATTTGATAATGGAACAGCACCTTCGCTTGTTGGAATTCTTAGTTGATCAAATTCTTCTATCATCCTGTATTCTTCTGGAAACCGAACTCGAATATCAACCTCATCGTCAGAATTATCAGGTCTATATTTGTCAACTAAAATTCCATTCGTTACCAACTGAACGATCGCTCCAATAGTTGATATATCTGCTCCAAAACGACCAGCAAGCTCTCTATCAACATTAATTATCCATTCAATACCAGGCAAAGGCATAGTGTTATCAACTTCCTGAACACCATCCATATTTTCTAATCTTTCTGTGATAAGCTTTGTCACTTTTTCAAGACTATCCTTATTATTCGAAGTTATTTCCATTTGAATATCTTTTCCGGTATCAGGTTTATTTTCAATTTTATAAGCCTCAACAATGATCCCAGGTAAAAGTTTAGATTTACTTAAAATATCATCTTTTATTTTATCAGCCGATCTTCTTTCATGAACTGGCTTCAATTCAACCATCAATGAAGCAATTTGATCTGTCCTATTTCCTGAACCACCCATTGCAGAATAAACATTAAAGCCATCTCCAGAGCCTATTGATGTAAGAACTCGATCAACGCCATCAGTACCCATCACTATTTTTTCAACATCTACAGAAAGATCTAATTTTTCTTCAGGTGATAAATTTCCCCTTGCGTTAACATGAACCAGCATTTGATTAGAGTCAGTGTCAACTGAATACTGTGAACCAGCATTAAAATTTGAGTAGAGTATTATCAATGTAAAGACTACAAGAACTGCAGACATTAAAACTGCCATTGGTCTTTTTAGGCATTTCTCTAGTAATTTTGCGTATGTAAGAGTTATTCCCTTGAGGTTACTAAAACTAAACTCTTCATCTAATTTAATTTTATTTTTATTTTCTGTTCTACCAAATAGAGAACCCATTACCGGTATGAAAATAAGTGCAGAAACTAAAGAAGATATTAAAACCAAACTTACCATGAATGGCATCCATTTCATAAATTGCCCTGGTATACCAGGCCATAAAACCAATGGTAGAAATGCTGCGAGTGTTGTGGCAGTAGAAGATATAATTGGCCATATCATTCTTTTGTAAGCCTGAGTATAGGCTGCTTTCCTGTCTAGGCCTTCAGCCATTTTTCTATCTGCATATTCAACCATTACTATTGAGCCATCAACTAGTAGGCCTACAGAAACCAATAACCCAAACATAACCATCATGTTTATATATCCACCAGAAATAGCAAGAAGCGTAATCGCCATAAGAAAAGAAGTAGGAATAGATATCCCAACCATTAAAGCTGATCTTATTCCTAATGAAGCTATAACTAAAAGCATAACGCTTATAATCGCATTTGAAATTGCATTAGATAAAGATCCAAGCATTTCATTTATGTAATCAGATGTATCTGCAGAAAAATCTATATATATGTTGTTTGAAAGATTATCTTCCTTATATTTATTTCCAACTTTTCTAATTTTTTTATTTATTAAGATTACATTTTCGCCAATTCTTTTTTTTACATCTAAGTGAATAGCTGGCTTGCCATCAATTCTTGCATAAGTCTCATTTTCCTTAAATGTACTTCTTATTTGAGCTATATCTCCAAGTTTAACAGTGCCTTCACCTCGTGTAATAATCCCTATATTATATACATCTTGCGCGCTTTCATAAACTGCTGGTACTTTTACTGAAAATTTTCCTTGCCCTTTATTAATTGTACCAGCTGCAACTATTCTATTGTTTCCAGTTATTGATCTTATTAAGTCAGCAAGTGAAACATCATAATTCTCAAGTTTAGATGGACTAACAAGTATCTCTAATAATTCCTCTTTATCGCCTACTATTGGCGCTTCTAATATGCCGGGTATTCTTTCAATTTGATTCTGAAGTTCTTTCGCATGATAAATTAAAGTTCTATTTGGTACTTTACCTGATAATGAAACAGTCATTACAGGCATCGTAGCCATATTAAATTCTAAGACTTGTGGTTCCTCAGCATCTTGAGGAAATTCCGATTTAGCTAGATCAACTTTTTCCCTAACATCACTTAAGACTTTATCCTTATCAAAACTAATATCAAATTCTAATAAAACAGATCCATAATTTTGGGATGCCATTCCAGATATTTCTTTTAATCCTTCAATGTTTTTTAATTCTGTTTCTAATGGTCTAACTAATAATCTTTCTGAATCTTCAGGTGATATTCCAGGTAAAACTACTGAAACATAAACAAAAGGAACATCTATATCTGGTTCTGCATCCTTTGGTATTGATATAAAAGTAAAAGTTCCAATTGTTATAAGTATAAGCATAAGAAAAACAGTAGTTTTTCTAGCTGCCATTATATAATCAATCATGTTAATCAACTGTTTTCATCCTGTAATCTATAATTCACGGAATCTCCATTTGACACAAATTCATGACCTACCGTTATGATAGTAACTTTTTCTGGTAATCCTGAAATCCAAATAAGCTCATTTTCATCGCCTAAGATTTCTACTTTTGAAAATTTAGCTTTATTATCATCAACAATATGGCGAACACCCACTTCACCCACTTCATTTAATGTTAAAGAGGAAGGGGGAATTAAATGACCGTTAATCTCTTTTGTAGGTATAAAAATCTCTGCTGTTAAACCATCTTTGTAACTAAGGTTATTATTTTCAACTTCCATTTCAATACGAAAAGTTCTGGTAGCTGGATCAGCGGTATTTGAAACATATGTTACTAAGCCTTCAACTTTTTCTCCTGTTGATAAATTAGCTCTACCTTGAAGACCATTTTTTACATTAAGAATTTCTTTTTCTGAAACTTGAGCGGTTATTTTAATTGGATTGTAGTCAACCACTTTACCGCAAGGTTTTCCTATAGATAAAAAATCACCTATTTCAGCAAGTTTTTCATTAAATATACCATCAAATGGCGCTCTAATATTTATATTATCGAGCTCTTGCTCCATTTGTTTAACTAATGCTTTTGAAGCATCATATGATGCTGAGGAGGCTGCTAATTGTGTTTTGGATCTATATCCTTTTTCTACTAATGTTTTAGAAGCTTGCCACTCTAGTTCTTTTTGTTTCATTAATGCATTGGCTTCATCGAGTTTGGCTTTTCGGGCATCTACTGATTGTTTGCAGATTATTTGACCTTTTTTTACCTTATCTCCTTTCTCGAAATAAATATTTTCTACAATACCGATTGTCTCAGCTGCAATGTAAACATTTCTATCTGACTCAGTCCTACCTCTTAAAACAACAAATGATACTTTAGGTTTTGCAGTAAAAATTCTAGCACTTACTAGGGTAGAGTTATTTAAAGTATTGTTGCCTTCAATTTCAATTATTGAGTTCGATCCTTCATCACCTGAAAAAATACCTGTGAACATCCAAAAAATAAGGAGAGAAAGAGTTATTAGCGATGTTTTTACTGTTTTACTCATGATAAATAGCATAATAAATAGCATATTAAAAATGACGCGAGCGTCATATTTATTATGGATATAATAATCTATTGTTATCTTTGCAAGATAAAAATATTAATTTTTTTAATTTCTAAATTGATTATATTGTTTCAGACTGCTAATAATTTTTGGTCTAATGATAAGAGGGGAAAAAAAATCAGGTTGACAATTCAGTAAAATTTTAAAATTGTATAAATTAATTATAATAGAATATGTATTTTTTAATTCTATAATCTTAATGATGAAGGGGACGCTATGTCTTTAAATGTAAATATTAAAATAATCACATTAGTTTCATTGATATTTTTATTATCAAATGGAGCAAGTGCTCAGAAAAATGATGATCTGGCTAGACAATTAGATCCAGTAAGATCACTTTTTGCTCAATCAAATAATTCTGGTAAAGAAGCTCAAGGACAAATAGATGCTTTAGATGATACTACAAATGTTATTGTTCAAGAGTTTAGACAAAACTACCAGCAATTTATTGATCTAACAGCATACAACGACCAACTGGAAATTCTTATCGATAGACAAGAGAGAAAAATGGTTAGAATTGAACAAGATGTTGCTCGTATTAGTAGTTTAACAAGATCAGTTATGCCTTTAATGTTTAAAATGATAGATGCATTAGATACTTTTGTTGAACTTGATGTCCCATTTTTAATAGATGAAAGAAGACAAAGAGTTCAAGGCTTAAGAACTCTTATGAATAACCCGGATGCTTCACCAGCTGAAAAATATAGAAAAATTTCTGAAGCTTATGAAATTGAGAATGAGTATGGTCGTACAATTGAAGCTTACACCGGTAAAGTTAGTCCAGATGATGATAGAACAGTTAACTTCCTTAGAATTGGAAGAAACTCATATATATATCAAACTCTAGATGGAGATGATGCTGCTGTTTGGAATAAAGCAGATGGAGAATGGACTAGGTTAGGTGGATCTTACCGTCTACCTATTCAGGTTGGAATAAGAATTGCTAATGAACAAGCTGCACCAGATCTAATGGTAGTTCCGCTTGAGATCACTTCAGAATAAATAAGGGGAATAAAATGAAAAAATTTACAGAAAATAAAATAATTATATTAATTTCTTTTTTATCAATAGTTGCTTTTCCCTTAAGTTCTTTTGCTCAAAAAGAGGAAAATGAAACTCCAGCTGAAGTTACGTCTTTAGAGCAATTAATTCTTCAAGTTCAAGAGGAAGCTCTTTATGATACTGAAGAAAACCGTCAAAGAATTGCTAAATTTGTTGCTGAAAAAGACTCACAACAAACAATTCTTAATAAAACTCTTGCTGATCTAAAAGTTCAGGAGGATAGAGCTGTTGTTCTTGAAAAAGAATTTGATGAAAATGATGTTAAGTTAAGTGAATTAGAAGATCTTAAAGCTGAAAGACTAGGAGCTTTTGGAGAATTGTTTGGTGTCGTTCGCGGTACTGCTAGTGAAATGGGCGCTCAAATTAAAGAATCCATTATTAGTGGTGAATTATCAGGGAGAAGCGAAACATTAACAAATCTTGCTAAATCAAAGAAACTTCCATCTAACGAGGAGCTTGAATTATTATGGTTCCATCTTCTTGAGGAAATGAAAGCACAAGGAGAAGTAAAGCGTTTTACAGGCACTATTGTTGATACGGATGGCAGCTTTTCAGAAGAAGATGTTATTAGGGTTGGTCCTTGGACGGCATTTGATAGAAGAGGTAATTTTTTAGGTTATCTTCCTGATGATGAAAGATTTAGAGTTCTTGGTAGACAACCTCAGGCAAGATTTCTTGACTTAGGAGATAATGTTGTTGATGGCGATACAGGTGATATTGTTAAAGGCGCTATTGATCCATCTAGAGGTGCAATTCTTGGATTATTAATTCAAACTCCAGGTTTATCGGAAAGAGTTAGTCAGGGTGGAGTAGTAGGTTATATTATTATTGCGCTTTTGATTATAGGGCTTCTTCTCTCAGGTGAGAGGATATTTAGATTAACTATTGTTTCTAGATCTGTTAATGCTCAATCAAAAGATGTAGACAATCCAAATGATGATAACCCACTTGGGAGAGTTCTCTCTGCATATCATTCGAATCAAAGTGCTGATGTTGAAACATTGGAGTTAAAACTTGATGATGCAATTTTAAAGGAGTTACCTGCTTTAGAAAGAGGTATTAATTTCATTAAATTATTGTCATCTGTAGCTCCATTATTAGGTTTGCTCGGAACTGTTACCGGTATGATTGTTACATTCCAGGCAATTACATTATTCGGTACAGGTGATCCAAAATTAATGGCTGGTGGTATTTCTCAGGCATTGGTTACAACCGTATTAGGGTTAACTGCTGCTATTCCTCTTGTTTTATTACACTCTGTTGCTCAACAAAGAAGCAGGTCTATCCAGCAAGTGTTAGAAGAGCAAAGCGCAGGTTTAATTGCTGCGAAAGCAGAATCTAGATAATATTAAGGATACTTAAAGGTTATATGAATGGGTGACTTTTTAATTAAACTTGTTAGACCTGATTTAGCTTTCAGCTCGTTACGTGATT